>NZ_JBSFVC010000004.1:0-432596 GCF_053592095.1 Streptomyces sp. NPDC002787
CGAGATGGCCGGGAACGGGGTATCAACATATCTGGCGTTGATTTTTGGCACGCTGTTGAGTTCTCAAGGAACGGACGCTTCCTTTGTACTCACCCAAGTCACTCTCGGGCTTTCCTCCGGGCGCTTCCCTTCGGTCTTGCGTTTCCGACTCTATCAGATCGTTTTCCGGTCCGATTCCCTGTCGGGGGGATTTGCCTTTCGGCTGCCTAGGGGCCTCTCGGTTTCCCTTGCGGCCTTTCGACATTCACTACGTTAGCCGATTCCCTCGGCAACTCATAATTGAGTGGTGGGGGCTGGAATTAGGGCATGCCTAATGCGCCCCCGCTGAGGGGATGTCGTAGGTAGTGGGTTGGCCGCTCTCGGCTGCTGGCTGATCGCCGTAACCGGTTCAAGCGGCTCGGGCTACCTTACGGATCGCCCAGGAGCGAGTCAAGTTGAGCGCCTGCGGGGGACGTGGGCCCGATAGGGGCTGACCGTCGGGTCGTTGGCGATCCAGAAGCGCCACGGGTGAATGCCGCCGTCGCCGGAGACGCCGGTGCGGGGGCCGTTGACTACCTGGTCAGAGCTGACGGGGGTGCCGGTCAGAACCTTCAGGGGCGGGGTGTCGGAGGCGCAGGCGTCCGTGCCGTCGAGGGCTCGGTCCACGTCCAGGGCCGTGGCCAGGCGGGCGGGCCCTTTGGCCAGTTCCTTGTCATTTCGGGCTGAGATTCGACGTTTGCGGGCGAGGTCGGCGCCCTCGATGATCTCGCCGGCCCTCAGCAGGACCGCGCTCGCCCGGCCCTCCGGACCGCACACCAGGTTCATGCAGTGCCACATGCCGTAGGTGAAGTAGACGTACACATGGCCGGGCGGACCGAACATCACGCCGTTGCGGGCGGTGCGACCGCGATAGGCGTGGGAGCCGGGGTCGTTCGCACCGTCGTAGGCCTCGACCTCCGTGAGGCGGAGTTCGATCGGGCCGTCCGGTGTGGTGCGGACGAGGACGCGTCCCAGGAGGTCCGGTGCCACCTCCAGTACGGGGCGGTCGAAGAACTCGCGGGCGAGGGGCGTACGGTCAGGGCTCGCGATCATGGCGTACGAGCGTAGTCCAGACGGGTGCGTGTCGACGGGTGGCGAGGAGGCGTCCTCCTTGGAAGGGTTTGGATGAGGGAGGGCGCGGAACCGGCTGCCGTCGGTTTGCGTTTGTAGGGATCAAGGATCCACGCCACACAGAGCGATCCACACCACACAGAACACGAACCACACAGATAAACAGGCGTTGCCTGACGGGAGGAACAGACATGGGGTTCAAGCGGCTGCTCGCGAGCCTGGGGGCCGGTGGCGCTTCGGTCGAGACGGTGCTGACCGAGGTCAATGTCGTCCCGGGCGGTGTCGTCCAGGGTGAGGTGCGGATCCAGGGCGGCTCCGTGGACCAGCAGATCGAGGCGCTGTCCGTCGGGCTGCAGGCCAAGGTGGAGGTCGAGGGCAACGACCAGGAGTACAAGCAGGACATCGAGTTCACCAAGCAGCGGCTCGGTGGTGCCTTCGAGCTGAAGGCCGAGGCGGTCCATGTGGTGCCGTTCGGGCTGGAGATCCCGTGGGAGACGCCGGTCACCACGATCCAGGGGCAGACGCTGCCGGGCATGAACATCGGTGTGACGACCGAGCTCGAGATCGCCCGCGCGGTCGACTCCGGCGACCTGGACCCGATCAACGTGCACCCGCTTCCGGCGCAGCAGGCCATCCTCGACGCCTTCATCCAGCTGGGCTTCCGTTTCAAGAACGCGGACCTGGAGCGCGGTCACATCCGGGGTACGCGGCAGAAGCTGCCGTTCTACCAGGAGATCGAGTTCTACCCGCCGCAGCAGTACCACGGCCTGAACCAGGTTGAGCTGAGCTTCGTCGCCGACGAGCGTGAGATGGACGTCGTGCTGGAGATGGACAAGAAGCCTGGTCTGTTCAGCGAGGGCAGCGACTCGTTCCGCGCGTTCAAGGTGGGGCTGCACGACTACCAGGGCACGGACTGGGCCGCGTACCTGAACCAGTGGCTGTCGGAGGTCGGCAGCAAGCGCAGCTGGTTCTAGGCTCGGTGTAACTGGAACCACATCTCCCCCGGATCCATCAGGAGGTACCGAGGTGACCGAGCCGAAGAGGCCGCCGCTCCCCCATGATTTCCACCCGGTCGTGCCGTCGTTCACGGTCGCGAGCGAGGACGTCGAGGCCGGTGCGACGCTCAAGGACGCTCAGGTCTATGCGGAGGGAAACACCTCGCCGCAGCTGCGCTGGGAGGGCTTCCCGCCGGAGACCAAGAGTTTCGCCGTGACGTGCTACGACCCGGATGCCCCGACGGGCAGCGGCTTCTGGCACTGGGTCGTGTTCGACATCCCGGCGTCGGTGACGGAATTGCCGACGGGAGCGGGCTCGGGGAAGTTCGAGGGGCTGCCCGAGGGCGCCGTCCAGGTGCGCAACGACTACGGGACGAAGGATTTCGGCGGGGCCGCGCCGCCGCCCGGGGATCCGGCGCACCGCTATGTGTTCACGGTGTACGCCGTGGATCAGGAGAAGCTCGGCCCGGACTCGGACGCCTCGCCCGCCGTGGTCGGATTCAACCTGCGGTTCCACACCCTGGCGCGTGCTCAACTCATCGGTGAGTACGCCGCCGTAGCGGAAAAGTAACGAAGCCGGACGTTCATTGAACGTTTGCCCGTCTCTGGTCTTGGAAGTGATCAGAGGCGGGCATTTTTTATTGCGTTGTCCATCTCGTCGTGCCCGGCCACAGTTGATCCAAGCCCGCCGGGGGGTGGGCTGGTGCACAGGAGGTGGGCTGGAGTGCGGGACACGCTGGTACTGAACGCGAGCTTCGAGCCGCTGTCGACGGTGACGCTCAACCGGGCCGTCGTTCTGGTGCTGCAGGACAAGGCCGTCGTCGAGCAGACCCACCCCGAACTGCGCATGCGCGGAGCCGCGGTCGACATACCGGCGCCCCGGGTGATCAGGCTCTGCAGGTACGTGAGGGTGCCGTTCCGAAGACAAGCGCCGTGGTCGAGGCGGGGTGTCCTGGTACGGGACCGGCACAGGTGCGCCTACTGCGGCAGGCGGGCGACGACCGTCGACCATGTGGTGCCGCGTTCGCGGGGCGGTGGTGACACCTGGCTGAACACGGTCGCGTCGTGTGCCGAGGACAACCACCGGAAGGCCGACCGGACTCCAGAGCAGGCGGGGATGCCGCTGCTGCGGCAGCCGTTCGAGCCGACGCCGGCCGATGCGATGCTGCTGTCGCTGGGTAACGATGACTTTGACGCGCTGCCGGCTTGGCTCTCGCAAGGGGCCGCGTAACGCCGTTGGGGTTGCTGTGGTTCGCGGCCTGCGAGTGCGACGTGGCTTGTCGCGCAGTTCCCCGCACCCCTTAAAAGCAACAGCGTGGGGCCCGCCTTCTTCTTCGAAGGCGGGCCCCACGCTGTTGTGTGCGCTCAGTCGATCGCCGGCTTCTCGCGGCGGTCGCCGTTGCCGTCGGCGGGGCGGGGGACGGTCGGGCCGCCGCCCAGGTTGCCGAAGTTGCCCATGGCGCCGGAGAGGCCCTTGAGGGCGTCGCCGATCTCGCTGGGGACGATCCAGAGCTTGTTGGCGTCGCCCTCGGCGATCTTCGGGAGCATCTGGAGGTACTGGTAGGAGAGGAGCTTCTGGTCCGGGTCACCGGCGTGGATGGCCTCGAAGACCGTACGGACGGCCTGGGCCTCGCCCTCGGCGCGCAGGGCGGCGGCCTTGGCCTCACCCTCGGCGCGGAGGATCTGGGACTGCTTCTCACCCTCGGCGGTGAGGATGGCCGCCTGGCGCGTACCTTCGGCGGTGAGGATCGCGGCGCGCTTGTCACGGTCGGCGCGCATCTGCTTCTCCATCGAGTCCTGGATGGAGGTCGGCGGCTCGATCGCCTTCAGCTCGACGCGGTTGACGCGGATGCCCCACTTGCCGGTGGCCTCGTCGAGGACGCCGCGCAGGGCCGCGTTGATCTCCTCGCGGGAGGTCAGGGTCCGCTCCAGGTCCATGCCACCGATGATGTTGCGCAGCGTCGTGACGGTGAGCTGCTCGATCGCCTGGATGTAGCTGGCGACCTCGTAGGTGGCGGCCCGGGCGTCGGTCACCTGGTAGTAGATGACGGTGTCGATGTTCACGACCAGGTTGTCCTGGGTGATCACCGGCTGGGGCGGGAACGGCACGACCTGTTCACGGAGGTCGATGCGGTTGCGGATCGAGTCGATGAACGGGACGACGATGTTGAGGCCCGCGTTGAGCGTGCGTGTGTAGCGGCCGAACCGCTCGACGATGGCCGCGCTGGCCTGTGGGATGACCTGGATGGTCTTGATCAGGGCGATGAAGACCAACACCACCAGAATGATCAGGACGATGATGATCGGTTCCATCGTTTGCTCCCCGTGCCCTTCTCCGCCGTGGCGCTTCCTGAAGATCTTATGCCTGTTCGGACTGTTGAAGATCTTGCTGGTCGAGTCTGGCAGAACGCCGCCTGCCAGGTGGGTCGTTCACGTCATTGCGTCATCGCCTCGTGACCACATCGTGCGAGGTCACATGACGATCGCCGTGGCTCCCTCGATCTCCACGACGTCCACTTCCTGACCCACCTCGAAGGCCTGACCGGTGTCGAGCGCGCGGGCGGACCAGACTTCGCCGGCCAGCTTGATGCGGCCGCCGGAGCCGTCGACCCGTTCCAGGACGACGGCGTGCTTGCCCTTCAACGCGTCGACGCCGGTGGCGAGTTGGGGCCGCGAGGATCTGTGCCGGGCCGCGATGGGCCGTACGACGGCGAGGAGCGCGACGGAGACGACCGCGAAGACGACGACCTGGAGTACGACACCACCGCCCAACCCCGCGGTCACGGCGCCGGCGACGGCGCCCAGGGCTAGCATTCCCAACTCGGGCATCGCGGTCACGACGAGGGCGATCCCGAGCCCGGCCGCGCCGATCAGCCACCACACCCATGCGTCGATGCTGTCCACATCCGCAATGGTAGAACCGGGATCGTCCCGCCGAACAGAGCACAGGGTCAAAGATCGCGTACAGAGGGCCGCCAAGTCGGGTGCGCCGGGGCCGTGTTGTGGACCCGGGGCACCCGAGGGGCGGAAGATCGGGAGAAGTTGGAGGTCAGGTGAGCGGCAGGCCGTGGGCGGTCCAGCGCTCGCCCATCTGCTCGACGACGAGCGGGAGGCCGAAGCAGTGCGAGAGGTTGCGGGAGGTGAGCTCCAGCTCCAGCGGGCCCGCGGCGAGGACCTTGCCCTGACGGATCATCAGGACGTGGGTGAAGCCCGGGGGGATCTCCTCGACGTGGTGCGTGACCATGATCATGGAGGGGGCGATCGGGTCGCGGGCGAGGCGGCCGAGGCGACGTACGAGGTCCTCACGGCCGCCGAGGTCGAGGCCGGCGGCGGGCTCGTCGAGGAGCAGCAGCTCGGGGTCCGCCATCAGGGCGCGGGCGATGAGGGTGCGCTTGCGCTCGCCCTCTGAGAGGGTGCCGAACTTGCGGTCGACGTACTCGGTCATGCCGAGGCGGTCGAGGAAGGCGCGGGCGCGCAGCTCGTCGATCTCCTCGTAGTCCTCGTTCCAGGTGGCCGTCATGCCGTAGGCGGCGGTCAGCACGGTCTGCAGGACGGTCTGGCGCCTGGGGAGCTTCTCCGCCATGGCGATGCCGGCCATGCCGATGCGCGGGCGCAGCTCGAAGACGTCGACCTGGCCGAGGGTGTCGCCGAGGATCGTGGCGGTGCCCTTGCTGGGGTAGAGGTAGCTGGACGCGATGTTGAGGAGGGTGGTCTTGCCGGCGCCGTTCGGGCCGAGGATGGCCCAGCGCTCGCCCTCCTTGACCGACCAGGAGACCTGGTCCACCAGAGCCCGGCCCTCGCGGACCACGGATACGTCCTCCAGCTCCAGAACATCGCTCATGAGCGCGCTGTCTCCCCTTGCAGTGTCGGCCTGTCTCGGCTGTCGCGTACGCCTGTGGTTGGAGCCACCGCCGGGTGGGCGCAGCCCTCAGGGAAATCTACGCCACCGGTCGGGCGGTCCATTCCATCGGTCGGTCCTTAGGGTGGGGGCATGCTCTCCGAACCACGCTCAGGGCGCCTCGCCTCATGGGGAAATGCCCTCCTTGCCGGACTTGTCTCCCCGGATGACGCGGTGCTCGCGATCGTCGGGGAGGACGCGGTGCACCGGGTGGAGGGGTTGCCCGGTGAGTCGGAGCCTGTCGGGCTGACGCTCGCGCTGGGGCGGTTGCGGGCGCTCGGGGTGACCGGGCTGCGGATCGCGCTGCCCGCGCCGGGGCATCCGCTGGGGCTGAGCGGGCCGCCTGAGTTCAACAAGCGGGCGCTGGAGGCGGAGGAGGCGGTCGTCTGCCACGGGGGTGCGCTGGGGCTGGTGCCGGAGGTGTACGCGGTGGGGCCCACCGGGGACGAGCATGTGGAGGTCGTCTGGCACTGCCTCGAGGTACGCGAGGCCCCACCCGCCGATGTGCCGTCCCTCGGGGAGGCCGAGCGGGAGTTGGCGGAGGCGCTCCGGGAGGCGACGGCCGTGCTGTCGCGGCTGGACGTGGCGGCGTCGGGGCCGGTGGCGGAGGCGGCGATCGACGCGTACCGGGCGCGGGCCGAGCGGGGGCGGGAGGTGCTGGCGCCCGGGTATCCGCCGCGTGCTGTACGGGTGCTGGAGCTGGCGCAGCGGGTGGGTTTGCTGATCTCCGTGGCGTTCGAGAACGGGCACGGTGGTGCCGTGAGCGCCTCCGAGATGGGCTCGCGGACGGCTGCGCTGCGGCCGGTGGAGCGGACGGCTCGGCGGGCGCAAGTGGCGGCGTACAACGCGTTCGTGGAGGAGCGGGAGCGGGGGCGGTAGTCGGCGGGGGCCAGACCCCTGGCGGTACGTCGCCCGGCGGCTGCGGTTGGGCGGGCCGGGATTGCGCTCACCGGCGCTTGCCGGGTGCCGCTGCGCCCACCCGTGCCGCCCCAGCGGCACGACTGCCCGCAGCTACGAACAGCGGCATTACGGCGGCACAGCTGCCCGCAGCTACGAACGGCGACCGTCACGGTGGCACGGGTGCCGACGGCTACGAACGCCTGACCGGCCTTCCAGGGAACCCTGGAAGGCCGGTGGTCACTGATGCTCCGGGGCGGGAACGTCAGTGGTTGACACCCAGGTTGCCGAAGGCCGGGTTCAGGATGCCGACGACGTTCACGCTGTTGCCGACCGCGTTCACGGGGACGTTGACCGGGGCCTGGATGAGGTTGCCCGAGACGACACCCGGCGAGCCGATGGCCTTGCCGTCGGCGTGCGCCCCGCCGTCGGTGGCGGAGGCCATACCGGCACCGGCGGCGACGAGGCCACCGGCCACCATCGTGACAGCGGCGGCCTTCTTCAGGTTCTTCACTTTGAGCCCTTCCTTGCGATCACTGCGGCGGTCGCGCGCAGCACGCACTGAAGAACGGCGGGGGTCCCCCGAGGATGCGCCATCCGAGTGACATACACCCGACAGTATGAATCTCAGTCCGGAGCGGAACCCTCCATGTTGCCGGACAAGCCGTACATCATCCGGTCATACCATGGCGTACCGCCCACAGTGCGGCCTGGGTCCGGTCCGCCAGGTCGAGCTTCATGAGGATGTTCGAGACGTGGGTCTTCACCGTCTTCTCGGAGAGGACCAGTGCGCGGGCTATCTCGCGGTTGGAGCGGCCGTCGGCGATCAGGCCGAGCACCTCGCGCTCCCGCTCGGTCAGTGAACCGCCTCTGCCCTGCCCGGAGTTGGCCTCCTCCTGGGACAGGAGCACACCGGCGACCTCCGGCTGGAGCAGGATGTGTCCGGCGTGCACCGAGCGGATCGCTCCGGCGAGCGCGTCGGGGTCCACGTCCTTGTACACGTACCCGGCGGCACCGGCGCGCAGGGCCGGGACGACGGTGCGCTGCTCGGTGAAGCTGGTGACGATGAGCACGCGCGCCGGGTTGCCGAGCTCGCGGAGCTTGCGCAGTGCGTCGACGCCGTCCATGCCCGGCATCTTGACGTCCATGAGGACGACGTCGGGTCGCAGCTCCTCGGCGCGGGCGACTCCTTCGGCACCGTCGGCGGCCTCTCCCACGACCTCTATGTCGTCCTGCACCTCCAGGAAGGTGCGCAGGCCGCGGCGGACCACCTGGTGGTCGTCGACCAGCAGCACCTTGATTGCATCAGCCACCGGGGACCTCCATCTCGATCGTGGTGCCCTTTCCGGGCGCCGATTCCACGGTCAGCCGGCCGCCGACCCCGCCGGCCCGGTCACGCATGGAGACCAGGCCCAGGTGGCGTCCCGCGCGGCGTACGGCCTGCGGGTCGAAGCCGTCGCCGTCGTCCGTGACGCGCAGGACGGCTCCGCCGCCGCGCCGGTCGAGGCTGACGTCGACGTGCTCGGCTCCGGAGTGCCGCAGGGCGTTGTGCAGGGCCTCCTGGGCGACGCGCAGCATGGCCTCCTCCTGGGCGGCGGGCAGCGCGCGGGCGCCGCGCCCGGAGAAGGTGACGCGGGCGCCGTGGGCGCGGTCCAGGACGTGGACATGGGTGCGCAGGGTGGCGACCAGGCCGTCCTCGTCGAGCCCCGCGGGGCGCAGCTCGACGACGGCGGCGCGCAGCTCGTCCGCGGCCTCGGCGGCGAGGGCGGCCACCTGCTGGAGTTCGCCCTTGGCGCGCGAGGGGTCGCGGTCGACCAGGGCGGCGGCGGCCTGGGCGGTCAGGCGCAGCGAGAAGAGTTTCTGGCTGACGGCGTCGTGGAGTTCGTGGGCGAGCCGGGAGCGCTCCTCGGCGATGGTCAGCTCGCGGCTGCGTTCGTAGAGGCGGGCGTTGGTCAGGGCGATCGCGGCGTGCTGGGCGAGGATCGACAGCAGGTCCTCGTCCTCCTCGGTGAAACCGCAGCCGCCTTCGGGCCTGGGGCACCGCTTGTTGGCGAGGAAGAGGGCGCCGATGACCTCGTCGCCGTCGCGGATGGGCAGGCCCAGGAAGTCGACGAGGTCGGGGTGGGCGCTCGGCCAGCCCTCGAAGCGGGGGTCCTTGCGGACGTCGGCCAGGCGCTCCGGGGTGGCCTCGTGGAGCATCGCGGCGAGGATGCCGTGCTGGCGCGGGAGAGGGCCGATGGCCTTCCACTGGGCGTCGCTGACGCCGTCGACGACGAACTGGGCGAAGCCGCCGTGGTCGTCGGGGACGCCGAGCGCGGCGTACTCGGCGTCGAGCAGCTCACGCGCGGAGGCGACGATCGTCTTGAGGACGTCGCGCACCTCCAGGTGCCTGCTCATGGCCAGCAGCGCGGAGCTGACCGCGGCGAGGCCGGACCGTGGACCTTGACTCATGACCTCACCGTACCGGCGGGGTCCGACAGCGCGGATCGGACCGCTGACGGCCCCTTTCGGGCCGGGAGACCTAGGCCGGAGACCTACGACCGGTCCTAGGCCCGGGCCCGGGCCCAGCGGCCTAGGGCAAAGGGCCCCGGCGCTTTGCGGCCCGCGCACGAGGCGGCGGGGCCGTGCCCGTTCCTACGTTGAGATCACCGCCGACCGGGTCGGGCGGCGGCCGAGGAACGAAGGGGACGGGTGTCATGCCGGTAGCGATCATCACGGGGGCTTCGAAGGGGCTGGGCCGGGCGCTCGGTGCGGCGCTGGCCGAGCGCGGGTGGGATCTGGTGCTCGACGCCAGGACCGCCGAGGTGCTGAGGGAGACGGCGAAGGAGCTGTCGGCGTACGGGACGCGGGTGGAGGCCCTGCCGGGGGACGTCACGGACGCGGGGCACCGGGCCGAGCTGGTGGCGGCGGCGCGTGGGCTGGGCGGGGTCGATCTGCTGGTGAACAACGCGAGCGCGCTGGGCGCCGAGCCGCTGGTACGGCTGGAGGGGCTGGCCCTGGACGGGCTGCGGCGGGCTCTGGAGGTCAATGTGGTCGCGGCGCTGGGGCTGGTCCAGGAGGCGCTGCCGCTGTTGCGGGCCTCCGCCACGGGCGCGGTGATCGACGTCAGCTCGGACGCGGCGGCGGAGGCGTACGAGACGTGGGGCGGGTACGGGGCCTCGAAGGCGGCGCTGGACCAGCTGTCGGCGGTGCTGGCCGAGGAGGAGCCGGGGCTTCGGGTGTGGGCCGTCGATCCCGGGGACATGGGTACGGATCTGCACGCGGCGGCCGTACCGGACGACGGCGATCCGCGGCCGGCGCCGGCCGGTGTAGTGCCCGCTTTCCTGCGGCTGCTCGACGAGCGGCCGGCCAGTGGCCGCTACGGGGCGCCGTCCCTGCTGGAGGGGCGATGACGACGGCGACGGTGCGTGTCCCGGAGGAGCTGCACGCGCGTGTGCCCGCCGAGCAGCGCGGGGCCGGTCTCGACCGGGACGGGGTACGGCTGCTGGTCTCGCGCGGTACGGAGGTGTCCCACCATGAGTTCGTGGCGCTGCCGGGGCTGCTGAGGGCGGGCGATCTGCTCGTCGTCAACACCTCGCCGACCTTGGCGGCGGCCGTGGACGGGACGATCGGGCACGCGCGTGTAGTGGTGCACTTCTCCACGCGGGGCGACGACGGGCGGTGGGCCGTCGAACTGCGGGATCCGGACGGACGTGGCACCACGCGTGCGCGTGCGGGCGGTCCCGCGGGGACGGCGGTGCTGCTGCCGGGCGGCGTGGGGCTGGTCCTGGAGGAGCCGTTGAGCGAGCGGGGTGAGCGGTTGTGGTGGGCCCGTGTGTCGTCGTCGGCCGTCGCCGGGATGCTGCGGGAGCACGGGAGGCCCATCCGTTACTCCTATACGGAGCGGGATCAGCCGCTGTCCGTGTATCAGACGGTGTTCGCGTCGCCGTCCGAGGACGGTGCGGGGAGTGCGGAGATGCCGAGTGCCGGGCGGCCGTTCACGGGCCGGCTGGTGGCGGAGCTGGTGAGCCGGGGGGTGCGGTTCGCGCCGATCGCGTTGCACACCGGGGTCGCTTCGGGGGAGGCGCACGAGCCGCCGTATCCGGAGCGGTTCGCGGTGCCGGAGGCCTCGGCGCGGCTGATCAACATGACGCGGGCGGGTGACGGACGGGTCGTCGCGGTGGGGACGACGGCGGTGCGTGCCGTGGAGTCGGCCGCCGGGCCCGACGGTGTCGTACGGGCGCGGGAGGACTGGACGGATCTGGTGGTGACGCCGGAGCGCGGGGTGCGGGTGGTCGACGGGCTGCTGACCGGGCTGCACGAGCCGGAGGCCTCGCATCTGCTGATGCTGGAGGCGGTCGCGGGCCGGGCGGCGGTCGACCGTGCCTACGAGGCCGCGGTCGGGGGGCGCTACCTGTGGCACGAGTTCGGGGATGTGCATCTGATCCTGCCCGATGAGGCACCTCATGAGGCACCTCATGAGGCACCTCACGCAGAGCATTGCGCCAGCAACTAGCGGTGAGCTGACCGCCTCGCCGATGTGAGGCCTCCCATAGGGCGCACATCACGTACGAAGGTGCTTAGGAGAGAGATAAGGGCGGCATGAGCGGGAAAGACGGGCTGTTCTGTCCCGTTTTGCCGGTTCCAGTACAACTAACCGGCATCGTACGTCACACCTTTGCCACGCGATTTTGCGGCCGCTAAGAATGGCAGCCGTCGCTCGACGCCGCGGGTTCTCCTGCGGCGTTTGTGCTGGAAATGCTGTGTCCCCCACCCGGCACGCAGAGCGACCTCCGCGCTATTCGAAGAGGTCCCTCACTTATGCTCAAGAACGCCAAGATCCCCGGCCACAGTCTCGCGCTGACCAAGACCCACAAGCTCTCGTTCGCCGGAGTGGCCGCCTTCGGCGCCGCCGCCCTCGCGTTCTCGCTGGTGCCGGCCGAGGCTCAGACCGCCACGCAGACGGTGTCCGCGGCTCCGGCGGCGTTCAGCCAGAACCCCGCCCAGGTGGTCAAGGCGAGCGTCGTCGACCAGGCGGCCGACGCCGACAAGAAGGCCGCCGAGGCCGCGGCGAAGAAGAAGGCCGAGCAGGAGCGCGCGAAGAAGGAGGCCGCCAGCCGGTCCGCCAAGCGCGCCGCCCAGGTCAAGGCCGCCGCCGCGAAGACGTACCCGGACAACCTCGACGGCTGGATCCGCGAGGCGCTCGACATCATGAAGAAGCACAAGATCCCGGGCACCTACCACGGCCTGCACAAGAACATCATGCGGGAGTCCTCGGGTAACCCGAACGCCATCAACAACTGGGACATCAACGCCAAGAACGGCGTCCCGTCGATCGGTCTGCTGCAGGTCATCAAGCCGACCTTCGACGCCTACCACGTCCCGGGCACGGCCAAGAGCCAGTACGACCCGGTCGCCAACCTGACGGCCGCCGCGAACTACGCCGCCGACCGCTACGGCTCGATCGACAACGTCAACAGCGCGTACTGAGGCCCGCGCGGGACCTCTGAGAACGCGGAAGGGCGGCACCCGGTGCGGGTGCCGCCCTTCGTGCGTCCGTGCCCCTGGGCTACTTCCGCATGACCTCCGGCTCGTGGCGGCGCAGGAAGCGGGCCACGAGGACACCGCAGATCGCGCCGAGCACGATCAGGGCGATCATGTCGAGACTGTAGGCACCGGCCGTGTGGTCCCACAGCGGGTCCGTGTCGCCCGCCTCCTTGGGCGGGCTGATGTTGTTGAAGTCCAGCGTGGCGCCCGCGGCGGCGACCGCCCAGCGCGACGGCATCAGGTACGAGAACTCGTTGACGCCCGGGCTGCCGTGCAGGGCGAAGAGGCAGCCGGTGAACACGACCTGGACGATCGCGAACATGACCAGCAGCGGCATCGTCTTCTCGGCGGTCTTCACCAGCGAGGAGATGACCAGGCCGAACATCATGGACGTGAAGCCGAGCCCCATGATCGGGACGGAGAGTTCGAGCATGACGGCGACCTTGCCGTCGCCGAAGATCAGGGCCTCGTCCGGGATCGTCCGGCTGGAGAAGCCGATCGCGCCGACCATGGCGCCCTGCAGCACGGTGACCGTGCCGAGGACGATCACCTTGGACATCAGGTACGCCGAACGCGACAGGCCGGTCGCCCGCTCGCGCTCGTAGATCACCCGTTCCTTGATCAGCTCTCGGACGGAGTTGGCGGCGCCCGCGAAGCACGCGCCGACCGCGAGGATCAGCAGCACCGTGGTGGCCGTGCCGTTCGGGATGGGCATGCCCGTCGCCGGATTCAACTTCCTGACCAGCAGGTCCTTGTCCGGGTCGATGAGCAGGCTGACCGCGCCGAGGACGGCCGGCAGGATCACCGTCAGCGCCAGGAAGCCCTTGTCGGACGCGATCACGGAGACATAGCGCCGGACCAGGGTGCCGAGCTGCGAGAACCAGCCCTGCGGCTTCGGCGGGCGCATCGCCTGCGGCGGCGGCATGTGCACCGACTGCGGGGCGACGGCGTCGATGTCCGCGGCGTACATCTGGTAGTGCTGCGAGCCCTTCCAGCGGCCCGCCCAGTCGTAGTCGCGGTAGTTCTCGAAGGCGGAGAAGACGTCGGCCCAGGTCTCGTAGCCGAAGAAGTTCAGGGCCTCCTCGGGCGGACCGAAGTACGCCACCGAGCCGCCCGGGGCCATCACCAGCAGCTTGTCGCAGATCGCCAGCTCGGCCACGGAGTGGGTGACCACCAGGACCGTACGGCCGTCGTCGGCCAGGCCGCGCAGCAGCTGCATGACGTCGCGGTCCATGCCCGGGTCGAGGCCCGACGTGGGCTCGTCCAGGAAGATCAGCGACGGCTTGGTCAGCAGCTCCAGGGCGACCGAGACGCGCTTGCGCTGGCCGCCGGAGAGGGAGGTGACCTTCTTGTCCTTGTGGATGTCGAGCTTGAGCTCGCGCAGCACCTCGTCGATGCGGGCGTCGCGCTCGGCGGCCGTGGTGTCGGCCGGGAAGCGCAGCTTGGCCGCGTACTTGAGGGCCTTCTTGACGGTCAGCTCCTTGTGCAGGATGTCGTCCTGCGGGACCAGACCGATGCGCTGCCGCAGCTCGGCGAACTGCTTGTACAGGTTCCGGTTGTCGTAGAGGACGTCACCCTGGTTGGCGGGGCGGTAGCCCGTGAGCGCCTTCAGCAGGGTGGACTTGCCGGAGCCCGAGGGGCCGATGACCGCGATGAGCGACTTCTCCGGGACGCCGAAGGAGACGTCCTTCAGGATCTGCTTGCCGCCGTCGACAGTGACCGTCAGGTGGCGTGCGGAGAAGGAGACGTCACCGGTGTCGACGAACTCTTCCAGGCGGTCGCCGACGATACGGAACGTCGAGTGGCCGACGCCGACGATGTCGTTCGGGCCGAGGAGCGCCGTGCCGCCCTTGGCGATCGGCATACCGTTGACGAACGTGCCGTTGTGCGAGCCGAGGTCGCGGATCTCGAAGCGGCCGTCGGGCGTCGCGCGGAACTCGGCGTGGTGGCGGGAGACCTGGAGGTCGGAGACCACCAGCTCGTTCTCCAGCGCACGACCGATGCGCATGACGCGGCCGAGGGCCAGCTGGTGGAACGTGGTCGGGCTGCGGTCGCCGTAGACCGGCGGCGCCCCCGCGCCACCACCGGGAACCTTCTGCGCGTAGGCCTCGGCCGAACCCTGCTGCTGCGGGACCTGTGCCGCTTGCGGCTGCTGCCAGCCCGCCTGCGGGGCCTGCTGCTGCGGGGCCTGCTGGGCGGCGTATCCGGCGCTCGCGCCCTGAGAGGCGTACGGCTGCTGCTGCGGCTGGGCTACGGCGGCGCCGGAGAGGTTGAGTCTCGGGCCGTCGGTCGCGTTGCCCAGGTGCACGGCCGAGCCGGGGCCGATCTCCAACTGGTGGATCCGCTGCCCCTGCACGAAGGTGCCGTTGGTGCTGCCGTGGTCCTCGATCACCCAACTACGGCCGCCGAAGCTGATCGTGGCGTGACGCCAGGACACCCTGGCGTCGTCGAACACGATGTCCCCCTGCGGATCACGTCCGAGGGTATATGCCCTGGACGGATCGAGCGTCCAGGTTTGTCCGTTCAATTCCAGTACGAGTTCCGGCACTCCATGCCCCACTGAGTTGTCCCCCGAATTACCCCCAACACAGGGAGTCTAGGGATGTCGAACATCGGGGGGAACTATTTCAGGCTCGGCCCCCTGACCGAAAGTCGGGCCTTGTGAAGAGAACGTACGGGGGCATCGGCCGCTCCCGTTGACGGGGTTGAAACCGGGCCGGAGAGTGGTAATCCCCCGCGAGGGGGACATCAGCGGTGCAACACCGCGATGCGGATCGGGGGGTCCGACCATGAGCGACAGGAATGTTGGCCCTGGCAGGAGTGTGCCGTGGGGGGAGGTCCTGTTCTCCGCGATCGCAGCCGTGAGCTGGGCGTTGATCGGGATGGCGGGTACGGCGGCGCTCGGTCTGCGTCTGCTGGAGGCCGACTCGGCGGGCGAACTCGGGCCCATGACCGCGGCGGTTGTGGCGCTCGGGGCGGGTGGGTCCGTCACCCCGTCCGGGGATGTGTCCGTCTTTGGCCTGGAAGGAGCGCAGGCCACCACCGCCATCGAGATCACGCCACTGGGGGTGAGCCTGGTGGGAGCGCTCCTGCTGTCCTGGTTCTTCCTACGGTCCCTGCGCGGCGCGGGAGTTGTGATCACGCCCGTCGAACTCCTCGCGCGCGCGGGCTCGGTGCTCGCGCTGTTCGTGGCGCTGATGGGCGGACTGGCCTGGGCCGGGAACGCCGTCATCACCCTCGACGGCGGCCGGCTCGGGATCGACGGACAACTGCCGGGCGGGGGCGACCTCGACAACGTGGAGATCCCCGGGCTCGGCGACATCGGCGGCGGTCTGCTGCCGGACCGGCTGGGGGACCTGGCGGACGCGAACGCCGAGGTCGGCTTCACGGTCGATGCCGTCCCGACCCTGCTCGGCGGCCTGGTCTGGTGTGCCGGAGTGCTGCTCGTCGCCCTTCTGGCCTCGCGCCGCGCTCCCCTGCCGGCGGGCCTCGAAGCCGTGCACCGGGTCGTACGGCCCGCCGTGTCCGCCCTGGTCACCGTGCTCCTGGTGGCGGTCCTGGCCGGGCTCGCGGCGGCGGTCTACGCGGCGATCAGCGACCCTCACCCCGAGCGGATCGCCGGCGCGGCCCTCCTCGGCGCCCCCAACGGCGTCTGGCTGGGCGTCCCGATCGGCCTGTTCGTCCCCTGGGACGGCAAGGCCACCGGGGCACTGGCCGACGTCCTGCCCGACCCGCTCGACGAACTGCTCCGCGTCGACGTCGGCGAACCCGTCACTCTCGGGCGCCTCGCCGAACTGGACGGCCGGGTCTGGCTGTTGGGTCTCGCCGCCGCGCTCATGATGCTGTACGCGGGGGTCCTGACCGCCGTACGTACGCCTTTCGTACGGGAATCGGCTGCCACCGCTGCCGGGGGCGCGGCCGGTGCGGATGTACGGGGCGGGGGTGCGCTCGGCTTCGCCACGCGCTGCGCTCTTCGGCTCGGGCTCGCGACGGCGGTGGCACTGCCGCTGCTGGTCCGGCTGACGGAGGTCTCGGTCGACGCCTCGCTGGCCGTGTTCGGCATCGACGCGTTCGACGCGGGGATCGAGCTGCGCGGGCAGACGGCGATGGCCTTGGTGCTGGGCGCCCTGTGGGGTGCGGGCGCGGGGGCCGCCGGGGCGCTGCTGGCGTGCGCCACCGGGGCCGCCGGGCGGCGGGCATCGCCGTCGGCGCGGGGGGACACGGGCGGCGGTGGGACGGCGCCGGCGACCTGCGCGACGGCCGCCTCCTCGGGACCGTACACGCCGGGCACGCCGTACCGGCCGCCGAACCCGAACACCAATCCGTACCTGCGCCTGCCGGACGAGCTGCGCAGGCCTCAGGAGGCTCCAGGGGCGCGGGAGGGCCGGGAGCCTCGGCCGCCCGACGTGAACGGGGCGCCCACGGTGGTGCGGCGGTCCACGCCGCCGCCCCGGCGGCCGGGGCCGGGAGCGGGGTCCGGGCCCGGGTCCGGGGCCTGGCCGGCACCGCCGCCGCCTCCGGACGAAGGACCGCCACCGCCGCCACCGGCTCCTCCTCCGCCGAGGGGCCCCCGGGGACGGCGTTGAGGTGTCCGACGGTGGGGAAACCGGGAGGCCCCCCTGGGGCGTCGTGCACGATCCGGGTGCGCTTCAGTCACTCGTAACCCAGTGTTCTCCGTCCGCTGGGCGGACCTCAGGGGGAAAAGGCACGGGGCGCCGGATACGGTGGGCACATCATGAGCGCTTCGCAGACCTCCTCTGACACGCCCACTCTCCTCGTCAAGATCTTCGGCAAGGACCGGCCGGGCATCACCGCCGGGCTGTTCGACACCCTCGCCGCGTACTCCGTCGACGTGGTCGACATCGAGCAGGTCGTCACCCGTGGCCGGATCGTGCTGTGCGCGCTCGTGACGGAGCCGCCCGCCGGGCAGGAGGGCGACCTGCGGGCTACCGTCCACAGCTGGGCGGAGTCGATGAAGATGCAGGCGGAGATCATCTCCGGCCTGGGCGACAACCGGCCGCGCGGCCTCGGACGCTCGCACGTCACCGTGCTGGGCCATCCACTGACCGCCGAGTCCACCGCTCGGATCGCCGCGCGGATCACGGCTACCGGCGGCAACATCGACCGTATTTTCCGGCTCGCCAAGTATCCGGTGACGGCCGTGGAGTTCGCCGTGTCCGGTACGGAGCCGGAGACGCTGCGGACCGCGCTGGTGACCGAGTCGGTGGCGCTGGGCGTGGACGTGGCCGTGGTCGCGGCGGGGCTGCACCGGCGGGCGCAGCGACTGGTGGTCATGGACGTGGACTCGACGCTCATCCAGGACGAGGTGATCGAGCTCTTCGCGGCGCACGCCGGGTGTGAGAAGGAGGTCGCCGAGGTCACGGAGGCCGCGATGCGCGGCGAGCTGGACTTCGAGCAGTCGCTGCACGCGCGCGTGGCGCTGCTGGAGGGGCTCGACGCCTCGGTGGTGGAGAAGGTGCGCAGCGAGGTGCGGCTCACGCCGGGGGCGCGCACGCTGATCCGTACGCTGAAGCGGCTCGGCTTCCAAGTCGGTGTCGTCTCGGGCGGGTTCACCCAGGTCACGGATGATCTCAAGGAGCGGCTCGGGCTGGACTTCGCGCAGGCCAACACGCTGGAGATCGTCGACGGCAAGCTGACCGGCAAGGTCGTCGGCGAGATCGTGGACCGGGCGGGCAAGGCGCGGCTGCTGCGCCGGTTCGCCGCCGAGGCGGGCGTTCCGCTGGCCCAGACCGTGGCGATCGGCGACGGCGCCAACGACCTCGACATGCTCAACGCGGCCGGTCTGGGCGTCGCCTTCAACGCCAAGCCGGTCGTCCGCGAGGCCGCGCACACGGCGGTGAACTTCCCCTTCCTCGACACCGTCCTCTACCTCCTCGGCGTGACGCGGGAAGAGGTCGAGGCGGCGGACACGCACGACGAGTAGTGGGCACGGCGGAAGGCCCGGCACCGAGGTGGTGCCGGGCCTTCCGCGTGCTGTGCGCCCCGTACGGCGGGTGCCGGTAGGGCTACGTGGCGTGGTGCCGTACGCCGGGTGCCGGGCGGGTGCGTGACGTGGTGTCGTACGCCGGCTGCCGGGCCGTCGCGGGCGGGGCTACTCCGTCGGCGCCCAGTAGTCGGCCAGGGTCGCCGTGCCCGGCTCCAGGCTCTTCCAGGGGCCCTCGAAGGTGAGCACGGCGAAGGCGGCGGCCGGGAAGCCACGGCGGCTCATGCGCTCGCGGGCGTCTCCCTCGGCGCTGCCTGCGAGGATGTCGGCGAGGCCCTGGATGCCGGGGTTGTGGCCGATCAGGAGGACGTTCTGCGCGTCGTCCGGGGTTTCGTTGAGCAGGGCGATCAGCTCGCCGGGCGAGGCCTCGTAGATCCGCTCCTCGTAGACCGTTTTCGGCCGCTCGGGCAGTTCGTGGACGGCGAGCTTCCAGGTCTCGCGGGTCCTGACGGCGGTGGAGCAGAGGGCAAGGTCGAAGGCGATGCCGGAGTCGGCCAGCTTGCGCCCGGCGACGGGGGCGTCCATGCGGCCCCGGTCGGCGAGCGGCCGTTCGTGGTCGGAAACCTGTGGCCAGTCGGCCTTCGCATGCCGGAAGAGGACAATCCTGCGGGGTTCTGCGACGCTCATGCGTCCCAGCTTCGCACGAAACAGGCCATGGGGCGCAGGGAGTTGAAGTGCGGATACCCGGCACCGGTACATGTGTTCCCGGGGACCGGGGCACCTGTCACCCTGCGTGGTTCGGCAGTGCCTGCTGTATGCGCTCCAGGAGGTGGGCGATGGCGGGGTCGCCGCTCGCGGCCTGGGCCTGAGCGGGGTTGAGGATCAGCAGCAGGAGGGCGACGAAACCGAGGGCGGGCAGGGCGACCGCCCACCAAGGGAGCCGGATGTGGACGGTGCTCGTGGTCGCCGGGTGGGGCCGGGTGTGCGTACGGGCAGACATGCCGCCTCCGTGGTCTGGGAGCCTGCGTGGCCCGGTCCTCCGTGGGCCCTCGCGGGTCCCCTGCGGCCACACCACGAAGCTACGGAATCCCGGCGGCCCGCCCCATCCGGTGATCCACCCACTTCACCCTGAGACTCACCCCCTAGGGGATGGGGGGCTAACCCCACCATCGGCGCCGGCGGCACGGGGAACGGGCGTCTCGGCCGAACCTGCCGGCGGTGCCTCTCCCCGCCGGGGCGTCATGGTGACGCGATGGCCGCGATGACGCCGATGACGATGAAGATGGCGAGGAACGAGCCGAAGACCAGGAGCATTTTCTTCTGGCCGTTCTGGGGGTTCGGGTCGAGCACTGGCATGCGCCCAGTCTCGCACCCCCGACCCGAGGGGGAGCCGCCGGGGTCCAGGTGGGCGGCCCGTGGAGCCCCGAGTGCGCCGCCCGTGGGGGTCCGACCGGGCCGCCGATCCCGTCGAGGCGGGCTCAGCGGGCAGCCTCGTCCTCCACCTGCCGGTCGCGGCCCGCCAGGATCCCCGCGGCGATCTGCGGGAGCATCAGGGCGGCCATGAGGGCCAGGGGCAGGCCCCAGCCGCCGCTGTGCTGGTAGAGGACGCCTACGAGGAGCGGGCCGGGGATCGAGATCAGGTAGCCCGTGCTCTGCGCGAAGGCGGACAGCTTGACCACGCCCGCGCCGGTCCGGGCCCGCATGCCGACCATGGTGAGCGCCAGCGGGAAGGAGCAGTTGGCGATGCCGATCAGCAGCGCCCATGCCCAGGCGCCGGCCGCCGGGGCGAGGTACAGGCCGCCGTATCCGAGGAGGCCGCAGACGCCCAGCGCGACCACGATCGGCCCCTGGCGGGGCAGCCGGGTGGCGAGCCGGGGGATCACGAACGCCAGCGGCACGCCCATCACCATCGTGACGGCCAGCAGCAGGCCCGCAGTACCGGCCGGGACCCCCGCGTCCCGGAAGATCTGCGCCATCCACCCCATCGTGATGTACGCGGCGGTCGCCTGGAGCCCGAAGAACACGGCGAGCGCCCAGGCGGTACGGCTCCGGGTGATCCGCAGCGTGGGCCCGGCGGTCCCCTCCCCAGCCGCGGAGGTCTGCCCGGCGCGTGCCTGCGCGCGCGTGGAAGGCCGTCCGGCCGGTCGCTCCGCGCTCGCCGTGTCCCGTCCGGCCGGCGCTTCCCCACGTGCCGAATCCCGTCCGGCCGGCGCTCCCCCGCGTGCCTCATCCTGCTCGGCGGAGCGCCCGTCGCGGGCCCGTACGAAGGGCAGCCAGGGCAGGACGGCCGCAGTCGCCAGGCCCGCCCACACGGCCAGCCCCGTCCGCCAACTCCCGCCCAGCGCCGCGGTCATGGGCACCGTGACGGCCGCGGCGGACGAGGTGCCGAGGGCGAGGGCCATGGAGTAGAGGCCGGTCATGGAGCCGACCCGGTCGGGGAACCAGCGCTTGACGATGACCGGCATCAGGACGTTGCTGACGGCGATACCCATCAGGGCGAGGGCGCTCGCGGCCAGGAAGCCGGCCGTGCCGCCCGCGTAGGGCCGTATCAGCAGCCCGCCGGCGATGGCGACCATCCCGGCGCCGACGACAGCGGCCGGGCCGAAGCGGCGGGCGAGCCGGGGGGCCATCACACCGAAGACGGCGAAGCAGAGCGGCGGTACGGAGGTGAGGAGGCCGGCGACGCTGCCGCTCATGCCGAGCCCGGCGCGCACCTCTTCGAGGAGGGCGCCGAGGCTGGTGATGGCGGGACGCAGGTTCAGGGCCGTCAGGACGATTCCCACGACGAGCAGGCGTTTCGTCCACGCGCGCGTGGACCGCGCCGAGGGTTCGCTTCGCGCGCGTTCCGGTGTGCCTCGTTCGGTGACTCGTGCGGGTGTGGACGTCGGTGTCAGGGTTTCCTCGCTCACCATGAAACCCATCATAGAATCATAGGATGATTGGTTGTCCATGGCCCCGCTGCACCCGGCGGGCCCGTCCGTGCGAAGGTGTGCCATGCCGCTGAGCCATCCCCGCCGATCGGCGCTGTCCGAGCAGGTCATCGCCGAACTGCGGAACCAGATCACCTCGGGCGAGTGGCCGGTCGGCTCCCGCATCCCCACCGAGCCCGAACTGGTCGAACAGCTGGGCGTCGCGCGCAACACGGTCCGCGAGGCCGTCCGCGCGCTCGCGCACAACGGTCTGCTCGACATCCGCCAGGGCTCCGGCACGTACGTGGTCGCGACGAGCGAGCTGGCCGGTGTGATGCACCGCCGCTTCGCGAACGCCGATCCGACCCACATCGCCGAGCTGCGCTCCGCCCTGGAGTCGAGCGCCGCGAAGCTGGCCGCCGAGCGGCGCACGGAGAAGGACCTGAAGCAGTTGGACGCGCTTCTGGCGCGACGTGAGGAGGCGTGGGCCTCGGGCGACACGGAGGCCTTCGTGACCGCCGACGCGACCTTCCACATGGCTGTCGTGGCCGCGTCCCACAACGACGTCGTGACGACGCTCTACGCGGACCTGGGCGAGGTGCTGCGGGACTGGCTGCGCGGGGACGTGGGCGACGAGCTGTCCCCGGAGTCGTACCTGGACCACGCCCGGCTGGTGGACGCGATCCGCGCGGGCGACGTGGAGAGCGCCTCGGTGGAGGCGGCCGGGTATCCGTTCCACTGCCGCCCCGGCCGGGTCAGCCGTCCGCCCGCTGGTGGCTGAACCACACCGAGCGGACCTCCTTCCAGCAGCGCCCGATGAGCCGTACCGTCTGCGCGGGCCCCGTCTCGACCGGGGCGCCGTCGCTGTCGATGTCCCACCAGCGCGCGCACTCGATGTGCAGCCGGACGCGGTCGACGGCCACGTAGGGGTTGAAGCAGTGCGCGATCACGTGGGAGCCGGTGACGGTGCTGCGGCAGGCCGCCCCGAAGGGATCGGGCTTGCCGGGAGTCACACGCGCGTAGTCGCTTCCGCCGCCGACGCGCGCGTAGTCGTTACCTTCGCCCACGCGCGCGTGGGCGTTTTCGCCGCCCGCCCGCGCGTGCGGAGCCGACTCGGACGGGAGGGTGAGTACGAGAGCCAGGGCGACGACCGCTGGGACGATGCTGCGGGACAGGCGCACAAGCGGTACCTCCTCGGCCGAGTGGCTGGGCGGTGTACGTCCAGCCTGCGCGGCACCCGGCCCCGGCGGCCCGTCGGATGGGCCGAACGAGTGACGACCACGAACAGCCGGGGCCCGCATCCGAAAGGGATGCGGGCCCCGGCTGTCGGTCGAGCCCGGCGGCAGCGGTCACGCGCCGATCGCGTGCAGCCCGCCGTCCACGTGGATGATCTCGCCGGTGGTCTTCGGGAACCAGTCGCTGAGCAGCGCGACGACACCGCGGCCGGCCGGCTCGGGGTCCTTCAGGTCCCACTCCAGCGGCGAACGGTCGTCCCACACGGCGGCCAGCTCGCCGAAGCCCGGGATGGACTTGGCGGCCATCGACGCGAGGGGGCCGGCGGAGACGAGGTTGCAGCGGATGTTCTGCTTGCCCAGGTCGCGGGCGACGTAACGGCTGGTGGCCTCCAGGGCGGCCTTGGCCGGGCCCATCCAGTCGTACTGCGGCCAGGCGAACTTCGCGTCGAAGGTGAGGCCGACGACCGAGCCGCCGTTCTGCATCAGCGGCAGGCAGGCCATGGTCAGCGACTTCAGGGAGTACGCCGAGACGTGCATGGCGGTGGCGACGGACTCGAACGGCGTGTTCAGGAAGTTGCCGCCGAGGGCGTCCTGCGGGGCGAAGCCGATGGAGTGGACGACGCCGTCGAGACCGCCCAGCTCCTCACCGACGATGTCCGCGAGGCGGCCGAGGTGCTCGTCGTTGGTGACGTCGAGCTCGATGACCTTGGTGGGCTTGGGGAGCTTCTTGGCGATGCGCTCGGTCAGTGTGGGCCGCGGGAACGCGGTCAGGATGATCTCGGCGCCCTGCTCCTGGGCCAGCTTGGCGGTGTGGAAGGCGATGGAGGACTCCATCAGCACACCGGTGATCAGGACGCGCTTGCCCTCGAGGATTCCGCTCATGGTGATCAGTGACCCATTCCCAGTCCGCCGTCTACGGGGATGACGGCTCCAGTGATGTACGAGGCGTCGTCCGAGGAGAGGAACCGCACCGTCGCGGCGATCTCCTCGGGCTGCGCGTACCGGCCGAGCGGCACCTGCGAGACGATGCCCGCGCGCTGCTCGTCGTTGAGCACCTTGGTCATGTCGGTGTCGACGAAGCCGGGGGCGACGACGTTGAAGGTGATGTTGCGTGAGCCGAGCTCCCGGGCGAGGGACCGCGCGAAGCCGACGAGGGCGGCCTTGGAGGCGGCGTAGTTGGCCTGGCCGGGCGATCCGTAGAGGCCCACGACCGAGGAGATGAGGACGACGCGGCCCTTCTTGGCGCGCAGCATGCCGCGGTTGGCGCGCTTGACGACGCGGAAGGTCCCGGTGAGGTTGGTGTCGATGACCGAGGTGAAGTCCTCCTCGGACATACGCATCAGGAGCTGGTCCTTGGTGACGCCGGCGTTGGCGATCAGGACCTCGACCGGGCCGTGCTCCGCCTCGATCTCCTTGTAGGCCTGCTCCACCTGCTCGGGGTCGGTGATGTCGCACTTGACCGCGAGGCAGCCCAGATCCGTGAGGGCGGCGGGCGGCTCACCCGAGCGGTATGTGTACGCGACCTTGTCGCCGTTCTCGGCGAACGCGCGGGCGATGGCGAGGCCGATGCCCCGGTTGCCTCCGGTGACGAGAACCGAGCGGCTCAACGGATCACCCTTTCGATAGGGGTCTGACACACCCGCCCGGCCCTGGACGGCAGGCGGCTACCTCCGAAACCTATCGGTCCGCTCCCGCGATCGGACATTCGGGCACCGACAGTGGCTCACCGGACTGACTGTCGGATCCCTACAGTTTCGTCCAGCGCCGATGGGCGAGCGTGAGCTCTTCACAGAGTGCGTCGAGCGTGGCGTCACGAAGCGCGCCCCGGTGCGCGAGGATGTTCCTGGCCTTCACGAGTTCCTTGAGCAGGCGCAGTTCCTCGCCCGGGAGCACGAGGCCGCCCCCGTAGCATGCGGAGAGCAGGTCGCCGACCTCCAGTTGTTCGAAGGCTTTGTCGGGGTGCGTGCGGTAGTCGGCGGCGGGCCGCTGGGCGTAGGCCTCGACAAGGGCCTGCGGGGGTCGGGTCGCGTAGCGGGCGCTCAGGCGGACGAGATGTGCGCGGGTCTCCTCGATCCATGGGAACACGGCACGCTGTTGGGCCTGGCCCACGAGGAGGTCCAGCTCGGGCGGCGTATCCGGGCCGCCGTCGGCGTACCAGACCGCGGGATGGCGGCACAGCCTGCCCTCCCACGACTGCACCAGGCCCCCGGACCAGGCCGACCGCAGCCTCGAACCGGGACGTCGCCGCGTCCCGGCTTCGAGGGCCGCGTCCGGGCACGATGCGGCCCGGGTGATCTGCTCGGCGTCGAGGCAGGACCGGAGGACGGGGCCGAGTCGGCTGATCCGCCCGTCCCAGGCCCTGGTGAGCCGATGGGCGAGTTCCAGGTCGAATCCCGCCACCTCGGTGACGACCTCTTCCTTGACGGCGACCCGAACCCGCTGTCCGACGGCGCCCGCCGGGCTGCCTGCCCGGGCCGATGCCACCACCGTGGCCGTGTCCAGGCGTCCGATCGTGCCCCACCACCAGTGCACCGCGGTCGTCGCGATGTCCCGGTCGAGTTCGTCGGTGAGCGCCGCAGAGACGTCCCGGGCCCGGGCGACGACCAGCAGCCGTGGACGTCCCTGGGGCGGCAGGCCCGCTTCCTTGACCGCGGCGGACAGGGAGTGGAAGAGCCGCTGGACGGCGCCGCCCCGGCTGCCACCACCTGCTACGACGGGGGCGTCCTGCTGTGGGTCGTCGGGTTCCGCCCAGGCCCGCAGGCCTATGACGGGTCGCCAGCGCTGAGCGGGGTCCGTGAGTCGTGTGAC
This sequence comes from Streptomyces sp. NPDC002787, assembly GCF_053592095.1. NCBI lineage: Bacteria > Bacillati > Actinomycetota > Actinomycetes > Kitasatosporales > Streptomycetaceae > Streptomyces > Streptomyces sp. NPDC002787. Next base: position 25,302 of record NZ_JBSFVC010000004.1, read on the forward strand.
GACCTCGCCGGGGGCCACGGCCAATTCCTTGCCCAGCCGCTCGAAGACCTCCGGCACGGCCTGCTCCCGCACGGCCGGGCGCGCGAGAGGCGCAGGTCGCGTGTCGGACCAGCCGATGTCGAAGTCGTCGTCGAAGTCGAGGTCGGGCAGGCCGTCCCAGTCCGGTACCCCGTCGTCTTCCGTGTCCGCCTCCCACGGCAGTTGGTCCGGCACTGCCGATCCGTCCGCCGCACCGGCCCCCTCGCGGTTCCGCGGAGCGGGCACGGTGAGGACGGTCGGCGGCACGACGTCCAGGCGGTCGGGTGTGGTGGTGAGCGCGAGCCGGTACAGCTCCTCCGCCTGTCCAGTCTCGACCAGTCGATCGGGCAGCAGCCAGAGGCAGTTCAGGCCCGCCGCCAGCTGGGCGGCGATCTCGTCCAACTGGGTCCTGACACCGGGCAGCGCCGAGAGCGCCGGACCGAAGCGACCCGCCGTCACGCGCTCTCCCCGGCCCGCGCTCGGACGGCCCTGAACGTGACGGGATCCAGCGCGATACCCCCGTCCGTCTCGTCGAGGACGTTGAGCTCGTCCAGGTGGACCAGCCAGTCCCGGGTCTCGTCGGAGCCGAGGCCTGTGGCCGCCCCGACGTCGTCGACAGGCACGCCCTGTCCCTCTTCCACGTACTCCGTCCACAGTGCGAGCAGGGAGAGGTCCCTGTCGGTCAGGCCGGACTTCTTGAGATGGCTGTCCACGTTCGCCGGTTTGGCGGTGACCGTGCGGATGTGATCGAGGGCGTCGTCGAGCGTGGCTCCGCGCAGTGAGACGTCGGCCACCGCGATCTCGGTCCAGTGCGGCCATCCGGAGGCAGCGTCCGTCAGCCGACGGCGCTCCTCCCGCGAGACGAACGGGCACTCGGGCCAGGCGCGCAGGGAGTCCGCGGTCCATCGGCGCGGTTGCAGGGTCCGTACCCGCAGCCGCCGCCTCTCGTCGGTGGCACGCAGGGAACCGAACGCTCCGGCGTCGGCCAGAACGAGCACCGACCGGCTCTGCTTGCTCTTGCGTCCCTCGTTCTGCGGTACGTGCTTGTCGGCGGCGGGGCCGGCGTGCTCGACACAGAGCCGCAGCTCGTCCCCCAGGGCGTCGGCCGGAACACCCCGCAGGTCGGCGAGGACGACGTGAGCCGTGCGTGGCCGGGCCGCAGCCGCCAGCACGGTTCTCAGGTCGTCTCCGCGCCGTGACCTGACCACTTTCACCCCACGTCCCTCAGCGAACGCGGCGACGGCCTGGAGCACCAGATCCGGCTGGTGCAGCTCCGTCGTGGACACCACGGACACGCCCGGCTGGGCGGCCTCGTGCAGCTGGCCCTCGGTCAGCGGGCTGTAGCGCTGGACACCACTGCTGCGGTCCCGGCCGAGGATCCGCCGGGCGGCGCGCGGGTTGTAGTCGTAGGGGAGGCCGAACTCGGTCTCGTGCAGCTCCGTCTCCAGTTCCTCCTGGGTGCCGAGCATGTTGACGACGTTCGGGCTGCGTACGGCGAAGCGCGCCCGGTCTCCCAGGCGGATCAGCAGTCCGAGTCCCACCATCTCGTTGAGGTAGATCTCGGCCTGCTGCACCCCGCACTCCTCGAAGCCCTCCGGCCAGGCGTCCCGGGCGAGGTCGAGGAGTTCCTTGGCGCTGTAGTCGCCCCGGTAGCCGTCCTTCAGGCTCTCCAGGGCGATGAGGAGGGCCAGGACCCGGTAGCGGTCCTCCAAGTTGATGGTGAACCGCAGCCGCTCGGCGATCCGGCGCCTGAGCGTCTCGGACGCCGCGACCTCCTGCACGTCGCTCTCGGAGATGGCCGTGGCACGGTCCGTGCCGTCGTAGGGCCGTGCGTGCAGCGTGCGGACCAGTTCGCTGCAGAAGATCTGCACCAGGTTGGCCTGGTAGTTGGTGATCGCGAGGATCCGCCATACCAGCTCCGGCCGCTCGAACACATAGCCGAGGGCGGCCATCGGTTCGGTGACGAGCCGGAGGGCCGCCTGCTGCTTCAGCGGCCCGACCAGGACATCGGGACCGCCGTGCGCGGTCGAGACGTTGGACAGCGCACCGAAGCGCTGCACCTGGTGGAGGCCCGCGAAAACGATCTTGAAGCGCCGCTCCGAGTGCTCCATGAGCTGTTGGAAGCGCTTGACGTTCGGAAACGTCGACTCGCCGCCCATCCGGAACGTCCGGCGCGAGTCGGCCGTCAGGAAGGCATCCGCCTCGTCGGCGAGCACAATCAGTCGCCGTGACTCGTCCGCGTCCAGCCACTCACCGAGCCTGCGCGCCACGACGTCCGGGCCGGCCTGCTCCGACACCTTGTTCCCGAAGACGCCGCGACGCTTGAGCTCGTCCGCGAGGAGACTCCAGATCTTGTCGGGTGCCTCGGCCTGGCCGATCTCCGCCTTCAGCAGGTCGAGGTACACGGCCACGTAGTTGTCGGAGCGTCTCGGGAAGATCCGGGCCACCCGCCGCAGCAGCGCCGACTTGCCGAGCTGCCGACCGCCGTAGAGGAAGAGGCCACCGCGCGGGTCCATGATCTCCCGCATCTCCTCGTCCCGGCCGTAGAAGACCTCCGGTGGGACCAGCCCCGCGACGAAGGGCGTGTAGGGGTTGTACGCCGCCCAGGGCAGGGTGACCCGCTGGAGTGCCCGGAAGCTGCCCGGAGCGCGGGCGGCCATCCAGCCGACCACGGCCGGGTCCACGACCAGCGCCTGCTGCGCCCCTGCTCGGGCCGCGTCCGCCAGTCGCCGACGTCCCTCGACGCCCAGCGGATGGAGGTAGAGCACGATGTTGGCGTCGACGTCGGCGTCCTCCAGGTGGGCGAGCGGGCCGTTCGCGCGCTGTTCCTCCCAGATCAGCTGGACCGTGTACGACGTGGCCTGGGAGCCCAGCGCGGCGACGTAGCCGGGCCGCTCAGCCACCCTCGCCCGCACCTTGAACCTGCGCACTCCCTGTGTCCGGGTCTCCACCACGGGCTGGCCGTTGGGCTCCAGGCCGAGCAGCCGCAGCACCCGGGGAAGGTGCTGCTGCCATTCGCTGTTGCGCCCGTGCCGCGTGCACAGCGCCTTCCAGGAACGCAGCCCCAGGTCGGCCGCCTCCGTCAGCTGGGCACCCGAGCCATGACGGACCGCCCACCAGTCGGCGTCGACGCCGTCACCGCCCGGCCGCGGAACACCCGGCCCGCTGAGCCCGGCCAGGAACACCGCGAGCTCCTCGCCGTCGTCCTCGGGCCGTTCGGGCAGTTGCTTGCCACCGCGTGCGAGGGCCAGGAACTCCTCGGCGGTGACGGTGTCGCCCTCGGTGATGAGCTTGACGATCCGGTCGTAGTCGGACGGGCCCAGGAGCCCGCCCGGGGCGAGGCGCAACTGTTCCAGTTCCTGGCGCTGTCGCCGGGTGTCCTTCTCCACCAACTGCGACAGTTCCTGCCGCAGTGCTTCGAGCCGGTCCACCGCGTAGCGGTAGCGGCCGGCGTGGTCGCCGTTCGCGAACTCCTGCAGCCGCCCGGTGAACTCGCGCTCCTGATCGGGCGCGAGCAGGTTGAGCGTGCGCATCTGGGCGAGCAGGACCGCCGCCTCCGCGTGGCGTCGGCGCACGGTCTCCCGCCAGTTCTCCTGCCCCTGCTGGACACGCCGCTCGGCGCCCTCCACCCATTCGGTGTCCGGGGACCCATAGCCGCTGGGGTCCTGTCGTGCGGCGTCCACCAGCGCACGCGCCAGGTGCAGATCACCCCGGGCGAGGTAGCGGCGCAGCGCCGGCTCGGCGTCCGGGGGCGCCATGAGCGCCGCCATACGACGGGCGGTGCGCAGGTCCTGCAGCTCTGGCAGGCCTTCGCTGTCGCGCGGCAGGTCGGACAAGGTGAGCAGGCAGTCCGTGGTGGGGCGGGGACTGCCGTCCTCCTTGACCGGGCGGTTCTCTGCGCCCGGATCGGGCAGCTTCCCCTCGAGCCAGCCATGGAGCAGTTCCAGCGCCGCGCCGCCCACGCCGGGCGGCGGCGCCACGTCCCGCAGTCCGCGGCGCACGGACGCCAGTTCGGGGATGCCCGACTGGGAGAGTCCGGTCGGCCGCAACAGGTTGGCCGCCACCGCGTCGGCCTTGGTCAGGACGTCTGCCACGGACCGGCAGGCGGCGTGCAGCTGGCGCAGGGCACCCGCGGTTATCGGTTCCTTGGCCTGCTTGGGCGTGCGGTACCGGCTGTCGCTCTGTTCGATCAGCCGGTCGACGTCGTCGGCGTTGCGCAACCGCTCGGCCCGCTCCCGGAACAGGGTGGCGGGCAGTGGGCCGCCGTCGACCCACTGGATGACGTCGCGCAGGGCCAGGCCGAGCTCGCCGCCCGGCCCGACGAGGTCCTGCAGCACGCGGGTGGCGCGCTGGTACTTGGTCTTGCGGCGGGAGAGGCTGTCGAGCAACTGGTTCGCCTGCGTGCCGAGTTCCTCCCGCAGGTCGTGGTCCCGCTGCGGGTCGTCGGCGTGGTAGACGCCTGGGTCGAAGGACCGACCGTTGCGCACGGCGGCCACCAGGACGGTGAGCAGTTCCTGCCAGGGCTCGGCCAGTCCGGCCGGTGGCGAGAAGTCGCTGACGAGCGTGTGCGGCCAGCAGGCGGTCAGCCCGGCACGGAGCGCGGCGACGAAGGCCACGAGGTAGGCGTCCCGGTCACGGGCGAGCGGGCCCGCGTCGATGTCGTGCGTGATCTGTACGGCCGTGGCGTCCGACTCGGTGACGCAGTCGAAGGCGGCCGCGGCGAACGCGAGCGCCCTGGCGCGCATGTCGGGCTCGGCGGACGCCTCGGTCATCCAGTAGGCCTCGGCCAGGCGGCCCGACCGCACCAGGACGGCGACCGGGGGCTGCTCCCCCGTCTCCCAGGGTGCGCGGACATCCCAGTCCGCGTCCGCGACCGAGGCGGGCCACGGCTCCTGCTCGGGGATCGTCTCCAGCGGGGCGGTGCCGCCGGGGGGAGCCTCCGTGACGGTCTCGGAGGGAATCTCCTGGTTGGCGGTGGGTGCGGTGTCCGGCGCGTTGGGGACGTTGCCCCGCGCGGTCTCCTGGGTGGGGGCGGCGGCAGGGGGCGTCTCGGCGGGGGTTTCCTGAGGCCCCTGCGCCGGCTCGACGGCCATGGCCGTCTGCGGCTCGGACGGCTCCGGCTCGTCCGTCGGGGACACGTCGGGCTCGGGGCGCCCCGGTTCCGGGCCGGAGGGCTCGGTTGCGGGTACGGCGACCGTCCGTTCCGGTGCCTCGGCCATGGCCTCGGTCGGTGACTCAGCGCTCTCGCCGCCCGCCCGGGTGTCCCCCTCGATGGAGACCGGCTCGGGGGCCGTGTCCGCCTCGGCCGGGGATGTGGCGGTGGCGGTCAACGGTTCGTGGGCCTCCTCGGCCGACTCGACGTCGGGGGTCACCACCGACGTCGTCGCCTTCCCCTCCCCGAAGGTGCTGTCGAGTTCGTCGATCTGCGCTCGCAGCCGGTTGCGCAGCATGGTGAGCGTCGCCGCCTCATCCGGATCCATGGCCGCGTCGATCATCGCGTCGTAGGACTCGGCTCTCTCGCGCAGCGCGGCGAGTTCGGCGCGTACCTTCTCCAGCCGGGCGCGCTCGGCGGTCAGCCACGCGTAGTCGGACTCGTGCGACCAGTCGACCCCTTGGTCGGCACAGCGGTCGGCGGCGTGCTCACGCAGGCCGATCCACTCCGTCACCGCGTCCGCCAGCTCGCGTGTCGCCGTGGGGCGGCGACCCGACTCGACCGCGTCGGCGACGCTTCGCAGCGATGCGGCCAACGGCCGTCCGGAGTCGGCCAGTTCTGCCAGCAGACCCTCGAGCGTCGAGTTCCGTTCCGTCCCGGACGCCGGCACCGGCTCATCGACGGGCCGTTCCCCCTCGGTGCTTCTCGGCTCGCCGACCTCGCCGTCCGGGTCGGGGTGCCCTGCTGCTGTCACGACTCTCCTGAGGATCTCGGCGGGGTTCGACGGTGGTTCCTGATCAGCCGCTCTTCGCAGGACGTCCCGATGGCTCTCCACCGTGCGGGCGATCGAGGTCTTCTCCATGTCAGGGGAGAGCAGCCCGTACAGGGCACAGCGGGCGATCGGCGGAGCCAGGATCCGGAGCATGGTCTCGAGTTGTTCGAGGGTCGGCGCCTCGAGCGTCTCCGGGGAGCAGCCATGGTCCTCGACAAGGGCCCGGCACGCCCAGGCCAGTCCGCAGGAACCGGCCGACAGTAACTGGGGCTGTCTCGCTCTGGTGACCCAGACCCGGAAGGTGTTCACATCACGCCGGGTGACCGGCGTCCGGTTGCGGCCGTCGTGACGGCGCCCGCAGGACTGCTGGCGCAGACAGTGATGCGACGTCAAAAAGCTGCGGATTTCGGACTCGTCGAGCGACGAGAGCCAGATACGAAAATCAGTCCCCCACCCCTGCATGGCGTCATCATGCCACTCTGTGTTCAACCTGCGAGTCATGCCTGCGGCATTTTCTGAGGCGTTCTCCGCCCCACCGATACGCGATGACCACGGCGGGATCGGATGTGACGTGCTTGACTGCGGCTTGTCCGCGTCTCAAGGACACGCAGAGAACACATCAATAGGGGAGAGCCTCCTGTGGCCCACGGCATCGATCCAGTCTTTCTCGCGCTACCCCTCCGTGCCCTCGCCGACGCCGCGCTGGCCCGCGCCCGTGCCCTCGGTGCCGATCACGCGGATTTCCGGTTCGAGCGGGTGCGCAACGCGTCCTGGCGGCTGCGGGACGCGAAGCCCGCCGGGTCGTCGGACTCGACCGACCTCGGGTACGCGGTGCGGGTGGTGCACGGCGGGACCTGGGGGTTCGCCTCCGGGGTCGACCTGACGATGGACGCCGCCGCGAAGGTCGCCTCGCAGGCCGTGGCGATGGCCAAGCTGTCGGCGCAGGTGATCAAGGCGGCCGGGTCGGACGAGCGGGTCGAGCTCGCCGACGAGCCCGTGCACGCGGAGAAGACGTGGATCTCCTCGTACGAGATCGATCCGTTCACCGTCCCCGACGAGGAGAAGTCCGCGCTGCTCACGGAGTGGAGCAGGCGGCTGCTGGCGGCCGACGGGGTCAACCACGTCGACGCCTCGCTGCTCACCGTGCACGAGAACAAGTTCTACGCGGACACCGCCGGGACCGTGACCACCCAGCAGCGGGTCCGGCTGCACCCGTCGCTGACCGCCGTGTCGGTCGACGAGTCCAGCGGTGAGTTCGACTCGATGCGGACGCTGGCGCCGCCGGTCGGGCGTGGCTGGGAGTACGTCACGGGCACCGGATGGGACTGGGACGACGAGCTGGCGCGGATCCCGGAGCTGCTCGCCGAGAAGATGCGGGCGCCGAGCGTCGAGGCGGGCGTGTACGACCTGGTCGTCGACCCGTCCAACCTGTGGCTGACCATCCACGAGTCCATCGGCCACGCCACCGAGCTGGACCGCGCCCTCGGCTACGAGGCCGCCTACGCCGGCACCTCCTTCGCCACGTTCGACAAGCTCAACAAGTTGCGCTACGGCTCCGAGCTGATGAACGTCACCGGTGACCGCACCGCCGAGCACGGCCTGGCGACCATCGGGTACGACGACGAGGGCGTGGCGGGCCAGAGCTGGGACCTCGTCAGGGACGGGACCCTGGTCGGCTATCAACTCGACCGGCGTATCGCGAAGTTGACCGGTCTCGGGCGGTCGAACGGCTGCGCGTACGCCGACTCCCCCGGCCATGTGCCGGTGCAGCGCATGGCCAATGTGTCGCTGAAGCCGGATCCGGCCGGGATGTCGACGGAGGATCTGATCGGCGGGGTCGACCGGGGGATCTATGTGGTCGGGGACCGGTCGTGGTCCATCGACATGCAGAGGTACAACTTCCAGTTCACGGGGCAGCGCTTCTTCAAGATCGAGAACGGGCGGATCACCGGGCAGCTGCGGGACGTCGCGTACCAGGCGACGACGACCGACTTCTGGGGGTCCTTGGCGGCCGTGGGCGGGCCGCAGACCTACGTCCTGGGTGGCGCCTTCAACTGCGGCAAGGCCCAGCCGGGCCAGGTCGCCTCGGTGTCGCACGGCTGCCCGTCGGCCCTCTTCAAGGGCGTCAACATTCTGAACACCACGCAGGAGGCCGGTCGATGAGCGCCCGCAACAGCAAGGCTCACAAGCCGCACGAGATCGTCGAGCGGGCCCTCGAACTGTCCCGGGCCGACGGCTGTGTGGTGATCGCCGACGAGTACTCCACGGCCAACCTGCGCTGGGCGGGCAACGCGCTGACCACGAACGGCGTCACCCGGGGCCGGTCGGTGACCGTCGTCGCCACCGTGGACGGCAAGGAGGGCACCGCCTCCGGGGTCGTGTCCCGGTCCGCCGTCACCGCCGAGGAGCTGGAGCCGCTGGTGCGGGCCGCCGAGGCCGCCGCGCGGGGCGGAGGACCCGCCGAGGACGCCCAGCCGCTGGTCACGGGCGTGGCGCACTCCCCCGACTTCACGGACACGCCCGCCGAGACCTCCTCCGCCGTGTTCGCCGACTTCGCGCCCGCCCTCGGCGAATCGTTCGCACGCGCGCGTGCGGGCGGCCGCGAGCTGTACGGCTTCGCCAACCACGAGCTGGTGTCGAGCTATCTCGGTACGTCCACGGGGCTGCGGCTCCGCCATGACCAGCCGAACGGGACGCTGGAGCTCAACGCCAAGTCCCCGGACCGTACGCGCTCGGCCTGGGCGGGACGCTCGACCCGTGACTTCAAGGACGTCGACCCGGGCGCCCTGGACGCGGAACTGGCCGTACGGCTGGGCTGGGCCGAGCGTCGGAGGGCGCTGCCCGCCGGGCGGTACGAGACGCTGCTGCCGCCGACGGCCGTGGCGGATCTGCTGATCTACCAGATGTGGTCGGCGTCGGCGCGGGACGCGGCGGAGGGCCGGACGGTGTTCAGCAAGCCCGGCGGCGGTACGCGGATCGGCGAGCGGCTGACCGAGCTGCCGCTGACCCTGCGCAGCGACCCGAACGAGCCGGGCCTGGAGTGCGCGCCCTTCGCGCTGGCCCACTCCTCCGGTGGCGACAGTTCGGTGTTCGACAACGGGCTGCCGCTGAAGGCGACCGAGTGGATCCGCGCGGGCGAGATCGCCCACCTGCCGACCACCCGGCACAGCGCGGGTCTGACCCAGCTGCCCGTGGCGCCGACGATCGGCAACCTGATCCTGGACGGCGGTGAGGACCGCTCCCTGGAGGAGATGGTCGCCGCCACCGAACGCGGACTGCTGCTGACCTGCCTGTGGTACATCCGCGAGGTCGACCCGGCGACCCTGCTGCTGACCGGGCTGACCCGTGACGGGGTCTACCTCGTAGAGAACGGCGAGGTCACGGGCGAGGTCAACAACTTCCGGTTCAACGAGTCGCCGGTGGACCTCCTCGGCCGGGCCACGGAGGCCGGGCGCACGGAGAAGACGCTGCCGCGCGAGTGGAGCGACTACTTCACCCGGGCCGCGATGCCCGCGCTGCGGGTGCCGGATTTCAATATGAGCTCTGTCAGCCAGGGCGTATAACCTCGTACCTGATTACGACCCACTCAAGGAGACACGAGAACCGTGACGGACATCGTCGACGAGCTGAAGTGGCGGGGCCTGTTCGCCCTGTCCACCGACGAGGACGCTTTGCGCAAGGCGCTCGCGGACGGTCCCGTCACGTTCTATTGCGGCTTCGACCCGACCGCGCCGTCCCTGCACGTCGGGCACCTGGTGCAGGTGCTCACCGTGCGCCGGCTCCAGCAGGCCGGGCACCGGCCGCTGGCGCTGGTCGGCGGCGCGACGGGCCTGATCGGCGACCCCCGCCCGACGGCGGAGCGCACGCTGAACGACCCGGAGACGGTCGCCGGCTGGGTCGGCAGGCTGCGCGCCCAGATCGAGCCGTTCCTGTCCTTCGAGGGTGAGAACGCGGCCGTCATGGTCAACAACCTCGACTGGACCGAGGGCCTGTCCGCCATCGAGTTCCTGCGGGACATCGGCAAGCACTTCCGGGTCAACAAGATGCTGACGAAGGACTCCGTCGCCCGCCGCCTGGAGTCCGACCAGGGCATCAGTTACACCGAGTTCAGCTACCAGATCCTCCAGGGCATGGACTTCCTCCAGCTCTACCGGAGGTACGGCTGCACGCTCCAGCAGGGCGGCAGCGACCAGTGGGGCAACCTCACGGCCGGGCTGGACCTGATCCACCGGCTGGAGCCCGGGGTCGAGGCGCACGCGCTGGCCACGCCGCTGATGACCAAGGCGGACGGCACCAAGTTCGGCAAGACCGAGGGCGGCGCCGTCTGGCTCGACCCGGAGATGACGACGCCGTACGCGTTCTACCAGTTCTGGCTGAACGTGGACGACCGGGACATCACCCGGTACATGCGGATCCTGTCCTTCAAGTCCCGTACGGAGCTTGAGGAGCTGGAGAAGCAGACGGAGGAGCGGCCGCAGGCGCGGGCCGCGCAGCGCGCGCTGGCCGAGGAGCTGACGACGCTGGTGCACGGGGCCGGCCAGACCGCCGCGGTGATCGCCGCGTCCCGCGCGCTCTTCGGTCAGGGTGAGCTGGCGGAGCTGGACGAGAGGACGCTGGCCGCGGCGCTGTCCGAGGTGCCGCACGCGCGGGTCAGCGAGCTGGCCCCCGTGGTCGACCTCTTCGCCGAGGTCGGGCTGGTGCCGAGCAAGTCCGCGGGGCGGCGGACCGTGAAGGAGGGCGGGGCCTACGTGAACAACGTCAAGGTCACCGCGGAGGACGCCGTGCCGGCGTCGGAGGACCTCATTCACGGGCGGTGGCTGGTGCTGCGGCGGGGGAAGAAGAATCTGGCCGCGGTCGAGGTGACCGGGGCCTAGGCGCCACAGGGGCGTGGGGGTCCGGCGGCTGCCGCTTCGATGCGGCTGATCTCGCGGTTTCCTCCGCGCCCCTTTGGGCGCCGGGTGCTCAGGTTCGGTGTTTCCTCTTGCCCAGGGTCGCCATGTAGGCCATGTCACCGAAGGCCACGATGACGATCGCGGCGATCAGCTGGAAGATGTGACGGCTCCAGTCGATGCCGGGGGTCTCCTCGACCCCGAAGCCGCGTGCCATCGCGTTGCCGACGATGGCGCCCAGCATGCCGAAGATCGTCGTGAGCCATAGTGGGCTGTGCTGCTTGCCCGGAATGATCGCCTTGGCCAGCAGGCCGAGTACGAATCCCACGATGATCGCCCACAACCAGCCCATGGCTGCCTCCTCGTACGGCTCGACGTGAGCATTACCGTCAGTCTCCGCCCGGCTGCGATACGCCGCATGTCGGGCACGACCGTACGTGCCTCGGCGCATTTCCTCCCCTCCTCGTGGAAGGTGACCCGGTCTCGTAGGCGGCGCAGACGCGGCGTAACGTGGAGCTTGTCCGAACCCCGGTTGCGCGCAGCGGGTACGGGCGGGGCACGGGCCGGTGAGCGTCCGATACAGGCGGGTGGTGGAACGTGATGCGGAAGCAGCACAACGTCGAGGTCTTCCGGATCACAGGCGCCCGGCAGGGACTCGCCGACGACGTCCGGGGCCGGCAGCGTCGCTATGTGATCTCGATGTCCGTCCGCACCCTCGCGGTGATCGCCGCCGCGGTCCTCTGGAACGTCGAACGGCACGTCGCGGTCGTCGCACTGGTGCTCGGCGCGGTGCTCCCGTACATCGCCGTGGTGATCGCCAACGCGGGCCGTGAGAACGCGCCCTCGCTGCCGTCCACGTTCGTCACCACCCCCATGCGCCCGATGATCGCGCCGCCCGCGGAATCCGTCCCGGAGGACGTCGCGGCCGATCCCGCGGGCGGTCGGCGGAGCGAGCCGCGCGAGCGGGCCTGAGCGCCGGAAAACCGGACGAAGCGGAATCCAACCACCCGCCAAGCTCAAGAAAAGCTCAGATCAATCATGTAGTTCCTGTGCCGGGCAGAGGGCTACCCGTGACATACTTCGTACGCGCTCCGCATCCCCCGTCGGAGCGACAGACCGACGCCGGGCAGCTCCCCCCGTGGCTGCTCGGCGTCGCCTTTTCCGCGGCTGGGGCCGACGTGTTTTTCTGCGGCTAGGGTCGACATGTGAACATCCTCAACGTCCCCGGCTCCGATCCATCCTCCCCCGTCTGTTCGGCCAAGGGCTGCCGGGCCGACGCGGTCTGGGTGCTCGCCTGGAACAACCCGAAGCTGCACACGCCGGAGCGACGCAAGACGTGGCTCGCGTGCGGAGAGCATCGGGAGCACTTGTCGCAGTTCCTCGGGGTGCGGGGGTTCCTGAAGGACGTCGTGAAGCTGGACGAGTGGGACGACCGCGCGCCGTAGAGCGCTCAGCCGCCGATCGCGGACATGGGGCGGTCCGGCTGCACGAACGACGGATCGTCCAGGCCCGCGCCCGCCTTCTTGCCCCACATCGCCAGGCGCCAGATGCGGGCGATCTCCTCGTCGGGCGCGCCCGAGCGGAGCGCGGCGCGGAGGTCGGTCTCCTCGCGGGCGAAGAGGCAGGTGCGGACCTGGCCGTCGGCGGTGAGGCGGGTGCGGTCGCAGGCGGAGCAGAAGGGGCGGGTGACGGAGGCGATGACGCCGACGCGGTGGGGGCCGCCGTCGACCAGCCAGCGCTCGGCCGGGGCCGAGCCTCGTTCGTCCTGGCCCTCGGGGGTGAGGTCGAAGCGGGTGCGCAGGGAGGTCAGGATGTCGCCCGCCGTCACCATGCCGTCGCGCTTCCAGCCGTGCTGGGCGTCCAGGGGCATCTGCTCGATGAAACGCAGCTCGTAGTCGTGCTCGACGGCCCAGGCGAGGAGGTCGGGGGCCTCGTTCTCGTTCAGGCCCGGCATCAGGACGGAGTTGACCTTCACGGGGGTGAGCCCCGCGTCGCGGGCGGCGGCCAGGCCTTCCAGGACGTCCTTGTGGCGGTCCCGGCGGGTGAGGGTCTTGAAGACGTCCGGGCGGATGGTGTCCAGGGAGACGTTCACCCGGTCCAGGCCTGCCGCCTTCAGGGCCGTCGCCGTGCGCTTGAGGCCGATGCCGTTGGTGGTGAGGGACATCTGGGGGCGGGGGGCCAGAGCCGCCACACGCTCCACGATGCCGACCAGTCCGGGGCGCAGCAGCGGCTCACCGCCGGTGAAGCGGACCTCTGTGATGCCCAGGGTGCGCACGGCTATGTCGATGAGGCGGACGATCTCGTCGTCCGTGAGCAGGTCCGGCTTGGCCAGCCACTGCAGGCCCTCCTCGGGCATGCAGTAGGTGCAGCGCAGGTTGCACCGGTCCGTCAGCGAGACCCTCAGGTCGGTGGCCACTCGGCCGTAGGTGTCGATGAGCACGTGGGCCCCCTCCCGCGCCAGATCAGTAGTTCCCGAACACTGCGAGCCTACGTGACCCCACTGACAACATCACAGGCCCGATCCCACGAGACGCGGCGAGGGGCCGCCGTAGATCCCTACGACGGCCCCTCCTCGCGGCCCCGCGGCGGGGTCTCCCGGCGGAGCTAGTGCGCGCCGGTGCCCGTGAGGGAGCGGACCTCCAGCTCGGCGTACTTGGCCTCGTCGGGCTTCTCCTTGGACAGGACCGTGCCGAGGAAGCCCATGAGGAAGCCGAACGGGATGGAGATGATGCCCGGGTTCTTCAGCGGGAACCAGGCGAAGTCGACGTCCGGGAACATCGCCTTCGGGTCGCCGGAGACGACGGGCGAGAACAGCACCAGGCCGACGGCGACGATCAGACCGCCGTAGATCGACCACAGCGCGCCCTGGGTGGTGAACCTCTTCCAGAAGAGGCTGTAGAGGATCGTCGGCAGGTTGGCGGAGGCCGCGACCGCGAAGGCGAGGGCGACCAGGCCGGCCACGTTCAGGTCGCGGGCGAGGGCGCCGAGGCCGATGGAGACGACGCCGATGAAGACGGTCGCCCAGCGGGCCGCACGGACCTCCTCGGCGCCGGAGGCCTGTCCCTTGCGGATGACGTTGGCGTAGATGTCGTGCGCGAAGGACGACGACGAGGCGAGGGTGAGGCCCGCGACCACGGCGAGGATCGTCGCGAAGGCCACCGCGGAGATCGTGGCCAGCAGGATCGCGCCCCAGGCCGAGTCGACGCCGCCGAGGTGCAGGGCGAGCAGCGGGGCCGCCGTGTTGCCGGACGGGTTGGAGGCGATGATCTCGTCCTGGGAGATCAGCGCGGCGGCGCCGAAGCCGAGGGCGATGGTCATCAGGTAGAAGCCGCCGATGATGCCGATGGCCCAGTTCACGGACTTCCGGGCGGCCTTGGCGTTGGGCACCGTGTAGAAGCGGATCAGGATGTGCGGCAGACCGGCGGTGCCGAGGACCAGGGCGATGCCGAGGGAGATGAAGTCCAGCTTGGAGGTACCGGTCGCGCCGTACTGGAGGCCGGGCTCCAGGAAGGCGGCGCCCTTGCCGCTCTTCTCGGCGGCGGTGCCGAGCAGATCGGAGATGTTGAAGTTGAACTTCAGCAGCACCAGGAACGTAATGAGGATCGTGCCGCCGATGAGGAGCACGGCCTTCACCATCTGGACCCAGGTGGTGCCCTTCATACCGCCGATGGAGACGTAGACGATCATCAGGATGCCGACGAGGGCGACGATGAGGATCTTGCCCGCGTCGGAGGTGATGCCGAGGAGCAGCGAGACGAGGACGCCCGCGCCCGCCATCTGGGCCAGCAGATAGAAGATCGACACGACGATCGTGGAGGTGCCGGCCGCGGTGCGGACCGGGCGCTGGCGCATGCGGTACGCGAGCACGTCACCCATGGTGTACCGGCCGGAGTTCCTGAGCGGCTCGGCCACCAGGAGCAGGGCGACCAGCCAGGCGACCAGGAAGCCGATGGAGTAGAGGAAGCCGTCGTAGCCGAAGAGGGCGATCGCGCCCGCGATGCCGAGGAACGACGCGGCCGACATGTAGTCGCCGGAGACCGCGAGGCCGTTCTGGAAGGCGCTGAACTGGCGTCCGCCCGCATAGAAGTCTGCGGCGTCCTTGGTCTGGCGGCCCGCCCAGATGGTGATGGCGAGCGTCGCGATGACGAACAGCGCGAACAGGGTGATGATGAGCGGCCGGTGCTCGCTGGCCTCGTTGGCCGCGAGGAACGTCTGCTGTACGGGGCTCATGCGCCGCCCTCCATCCGGGACTTGATCGCCTCGGCCTTGGGGTCGAGCTTCGCGGCGGCGTGCTTCGAGTACCACCAGGCGATGAGGAACGTGGTGACGAACTGTGCGACGCCTAGTACGAAGGCGACGTTGATGTTGCCGAAGAGCTTGGTGCCCATGAAGTCGCCCGCGTAGTTGGAGAGCAGGACGTACAGCAGGTACCAGGCGATGAAGCCCACGGTCAGCGGGAAGGCGAACGAGCGGTAGGAGCGGCGCAGTTCGGCGAACTCGGCGCTCTCATGGACCGCGGCGAACTCCTCGGGAGAGGGGAGATGATGCTCGGCCTTCGCTGGGGGCGGTGCGTCGGTTGCCACGGAGTCTCCTCGCGTCTCCGCCGCGGTCGCGACGGTGGATGGTGACTTTTTCGCCGTCGGATCGGGGGACGGACTGGGTACGGACATGGGGTCGGCTCTGTTCCTTCGGTGACGGGTGCGCGATCGTGCTCGCGCTCCCTGCACAACGTCACGGCGGCGCGCGAGGACCGGTTCAACCGTGCGGGTTTCTTTCGCCAACCGATGCGGAAGCGGTCCCAGGTGCGGTGACTTCGAGGGTTACCCCTCTACTTCGGCCTCCCGCCCGCGAAGTCATTGCTGGCCCACGAGGACCAGGGATAGCTTCGGGCTGCACCACCAAGTCATGTACCTGCCCGGGCACCCCTGTGTCTCGGGCCGGTTTCTTTGAGGATGATGTGGAGATCCCATGGCTCATCTGCGCTCCAGACGACGGCTCGCCCTCGCGGTGCCGGTCGTCCTGTCGCTGACCGCCTCGCTCGGCTTCCTGCCGGGTGTCGCCTCGGCGGCCCCGCTCGCGGAGCCCACCGCCGCGACCGCGGAGGGCCCGAACCTCTCGTACGTCGTGAACACCAAGGCCGACAAGCACACGATCGCCTCGGTGAAGAAGGCGATCGCCAAGGCCGGCGGTACCGTCGTCATCACCTACGACAAGATCGGTGTGATCGTCGCCCACTCCACCAACCCGGAGTTCGGGCCGGCCGTCCGGGCCGTGCGCGGTGTGCAGTCCGCCGGCGCCACCCGGACCTCGCCGCTGACCCCGGCCGGTACGACGGACGAGGGCGCCGTCGACTACCTCACGGACGCGGAGGCCGCGAAGGTCAAGGCCGCCTCGGCGGACGTCCCGGACGCCGAGCCGCTGGAAGCCGACCAGTGGGACCTGCGTTCGATCGGCGCCGACAAGGCCGCGAAGATCAACCCGGGCAGCAAGAAGGTCACGGTCGCCGTCATCGACACCGGCGTCGACGACACCCACCCCGACCTCGCCCCGAACTTCTCCAAGTCCCAGTCGGCGAACTGCGACGGCGGCGTCCCGGACACCAGCGAGGGCGCCTGGCGGCCGTACACCGTGGACGACTACCACGGCACGCACGTCGCCGGTGAGATAGCCGCGGCCCGCAACGACATAGGTGTCGCCGGTGTGGCACCCGGTGTGAAGGTCTCCAGCATCAATGTGACGGACCGCAAGAGCGGCCTGTTCTACGCGGAGAGCGTCGTCTGCGCGTTCGTGTTCGCCGCCGACAAGGGCGTGGAGATCACGAACAACAGCTACTACGTGGACCCGTGGCTCTACAACTGTGTGGACGACCCGGACCAGAAGGCCATCGTCGACGCCGTCAACCGGGCCCAGAAGTACGCCACGAAGAAGGGCACCCTGCACCTGGCCTCGGCGGGCAACTCCAACCACGACCTCGCCTCCGACGCGATCGTGGACGCCACCAGCCCCAACGACACCACTCCGGTCGAACGCACGATCGACCCGAGTGAGTGCTTCGACGTGCCGACGCAGCTGCCGGGCATCGTCACGGTCAGCGCGACGGGCGTGAAGAACGAGAAGTCGTACTACTCGACGTACGGCAACGGCGTCGTCGACATCGCGGCCCCGGGCGGCGACCGGCGCTACCAGCTGCCGGACACCCCGTCGAAGGACGGCCGCATCCTGTCCACGATGCCGGACGGCAAGTACGGCTTCCTGCAGGGCACCTCGATGGCCGCGCCGCACGCCTCCGCTGTCGCCGCGCTGCTGAAGTCCACGCACCCGTGGGCCTCCCCGCAGCAGCTGCAGTGGCTGCTGAAGGCCCAGGCGGACGAGCAGGCCTGCCCGACGTCGTACGACCAGAACGGCGACGGCGTCCAGGACGCGGTTTGCGAAGGCAGCCCGAGCGTGAACGGTTTCTACGGGTTCGGCATCGTCAACGCCCTGAAGGCCGTCAAGAAGTAGCACCCCGTCGCCCGGGGAACACCACGACCTCGCGGGACCTGGTCCCGCACAGCTCGCACCGTTTCGTACCGCTTCGAACCGTTTGAACCGCTCGATTCGCGAACGAACTGGAGACAGCATGACAGCGCCTCACCAGCGCTCGCGCCGTCTGGTGGCCATCCCGCTCGGGATGGCCGTGGCGACCGCGCTCGCCGTCGTACCGAACGTCACGGCCTCGGCCGCCTCGGCCACCGTGACGACAGGACGTGCGGCGGCCGACGCGACGCCGCTCAGCTATGTGGTCAACGTGAACCCCGGGCACGGTCCGTCCGCCCGGGTCGAGAAGGCGATCAGGAAGGCCGGCGGCACGATCGTGACGTCGTACGACCGGATCGGCGTGATCGTCGTCCGCTCCTCGAACGCCGGCTTCGCCGCGGAGATCCGTGGTGTGCGCGGTGTCCAGTCGGCCGGTGCCACGCGCACCGCGCCGCTGCCCGCGCAGTCGACCACCGACGTGGGCACCCCGAGGGTCCTGACCGCCGAGGAGATGCGGGACGCCGAGGCGGCCGACGGGCAGGACCCGTTGGAGCCGTTGCAGTGGGACCTGCCGGCCATCAAGGCGGACAAGGCGCACGAGGTGTCGCTCGGCAGCCGGGACGTCACGGTCGCCGTCATCGACACGGGCGTCGACGACACCCACCCGGACATCGCGCCCAACTTCGACCGCGAGGCGTCGGTCAACTGTGTGACGGGCAAGCCCGACACGACCGACGGCGCCTGGCGGCCCAGCGCCGACGAGAGCCCGCACGGCACCCATGTGGCCGGCGAGATCGCGGCGGCCAAGAACGGCGTCGGCGTCACCGGTGTCGCGCCGGGCGTGAAGGTCTCCGGCATCAAGGTGTCCACCACGGCCGGTTTCTTCTACACAGAGGCCGTCGTGTGCGGCTTCATGTGGGCCGCCGAGCACGGCGTGGACGTCACGAACAACAGCTATTACACCGACCCCTGGTACTTCAACTGCAAGGACGACCCGGACCAGAAGGCGCTCGTCGAGGCCCTCACCCGGGCGTCGAAGTACGCGGAGCGGAAGGGCGCGGTCAACGTCGCCGCGGCCGGCAACGAGAACTACGACCTCGCCGCCGACGAGATCACCGACCCGGTGTCCCCGAACGACTCGACACCGTCGGACCGGGTGATCGACCCCTCCGAGTGCCTCGACATCCCGACGCAGCTGCCGGGTGTCGTCACGGTCGCCTCGACCGGCGCGAAGGGCCTCAAGTCCTCGTTCTCCAACCACGGTCTGGGCGTCGTCGACATCGCCGCACCCGGCGGCGACTCGACCCGCTTCCAGACCCCGGCCCCGCCCGCCACCAGCGGTCTGATCCTGGGCCCGCTGCCCGGCGGCACCTGGGGCTACATGGCCGGTACGTCCATGGCGTCCCCGCACGTCGCGGGCGTGGCCGCCCTCATCAAGTCGACCCATCCGTACGCCCCGCCGGCCCTCGTCAAGGCCCTGCTGTACGCGCAGGCCGACGCCACGCCCTGCACCGACCCGTACGACATCGACGGGGACGGCAAGGTCGACGCGGTCTGCGAGGGGCCGAAGAACCACAACGGCTTCTACGGCTTCGGCACGGCGGACGCGCTGGACGCGGTGACCAAGTAGGGATCGTCGTCGTACGAGAGCGTCGTACGAGAGCGTCGGGCCGGGCGGTGTCACACCGCCCGGCCCTTCCGTTGCATAGTGCGGTCATGACAGACATGGATCACGCGTGGGCCGCGCTCGGCGGCGATCCCGTCCTGACGCGGCGGGTCTCGACCGTCGTAAGGGCTGGAGCGCTGGACGCCCGGCTGCCGGTACGGGAGTTGGCGCGGACCTGCGTGGGGGTCTGCGCGCTGGCGGCGGCCGAGTTGGGGGCGCGGCGGGCCGGGCTCGGGGAGGTGCCCGGGGTGCGTGTGGACGACGGGGCGGTCGCCACGGCGTTCGTGAGTGAGCGGCATCTGCTGGTCGACGGACGGGCGCCGGTGGCCTTCGCGCCGCTGTCGCGGTTCTGGCGGACGCCGGACGGGTGGGTGCGGACGCATGCGAACTACCCGCACCACCGGGAGCGGTTGCTGACCGCGCTGGGCCTGACTGAGAACACCGCCGATCCGGTCGCCGCGGTGGCGTCGGCACTCGCCGAGCGGTCCTCGCTGGAGGCCGAGGAGGCGGTGTACGCGGCCGGCGGTCTGGCCGTGGCGCTGCGGACGCCCGGGGAGTGGGCCGCGCACGAGCAGGCGGCGGCGGTGCGGGCGCGGCCGTTGGTCGAGTGGGAGCGGTCGGAGCGGTCGGACGGCGTGGGCGCTCCCCGCGCGCGCGTGCTCGGTCCTTTGCCCGCGGCGCCGTTGTCGCCCGCCGCCGGGGTGCGGGTCCTGGACCTGACCCGGGTCATCGCGGGGCCGGTCGCCACCCGGACGCTCGCTCTGCTGGGCGCGGACGTGCTGCGTGTCGACCCGCCGGGGATGCCCGAGATCCTCGACCAGCACACCGACACGGGGTTCGGGAAGCGGTCGGTGACGCTCGATCTGACGGCGCGGGCTGACCGCCGGGTGTTCGAGGACCTGTTGGCGGAGGCGGACGTCGTCGTCACCGGGTACCGGCCCGGCGTACTGGACCGGTTCGGGCTGTCGCCCGAGTCACTGGCCGAGCGGCACCCGGGGCTGGTCGTGGCGCAGCTCTCGGCGTGGGGTGCGTACGGGCCGTGGGCCGGGCGACGGGGCTTCGACAGTCTGGTGCAGGTGGCCACGGGCATCGCGGCGGTCGAGGGCTCCGTGGAGCGGCCGGGCGCCCTGCCCGCGCAGGCGCTCGACCACGGGACGGGGTACCTGCTGGCGGCGGCCGTCCTGCGCGCGCTCAGCGAGCGGTGGGACGGGGGCGGTGGCCGTGTCGTCCGGCTGTCGCTCGCGCGTACGGCGGCCTGGTTGACGGACGGCATCGAGCGCGGCCCGGACGGAGCCGGCTTCTGTGACGGGCCCGCGGCGTGGCTCGCCGAGCGGGACAGTCGGCTGGGGCGGCTGCGGTACGCCTTGTCGCCGGTGGCCTTCGAGGGCGGGCCGCGTGACTGGGCACGGCCGCCGGGGCCGTGGGGCACGGACGAGGCGCGCTGGGATTGAGTCGCCGGGAGCCCCGAACCGTACGTATGGGCGGAATATCGAACTGCCAGTTGTTTTCCGGCACTTGCCCAGTTCTGGTGCGACTGGTGAACTTTTCGGGGTGAGCCTGACGAGACGGACGGCGGAGGCGACGGGGGCGGCGGACGAGCCCGAGGGACGATCCGGGAGGCCCGGGGAGGGGATCGGCCGAGCTGTCGGCGTGCTCGTCCTGGTCGTCGTGGGTGCGCTGACACCCCTGCTCGGGCCGCGTGTCGCGCTGGACGGCACGGGTGAGGCCGGGGCGCCCGGGGCCGGCGGGATCGGGCTGCTGCGGACGGTGCTGCTGGCCGCGTTGTGTGTGCCGGCGGGCGAGTTGTTCGTGGCGTGGCTGGTCCGGCGGGTACCGGGCGCGCCCCGGGAGGCGCCGGACAGGTGGGCGCCGTGGGCGGCGGGGGCCGGTTTCGTGGCCGCGTTGGGGCTGGCCTCCGTCGTGGCGACCGGCAATCTGGTGCCGGACTCCCCCGCCGACATGGACGTGGGCGGCCTCTACGAGACCCGGGACGGCAGACTCGCCCTCCTGGAGATCAACGCGTTCGCGGCGGCCGGTCTGCTCGCGCTGTCCCGCCGGCCGGCCGCGCAGGCGCTGCCCCTGGCCGCGATCGTCGTCGCGGAGGCGCTGCGCGCCCACCCCACCACGGAGTACAGCCCGCTGATCGGCACCGGCCTGACCCTGGTGCATCTGACGTGCGCGGCGCTGTGGGCGGGCGGACTGCTGTACGTTCTGCGGACCCTGCGCACGCGCGCGTGGCGGACGACGGAGGCGGGCCCGGCGTTGTTGGGCCTCTACGCGCGCGTGGCCGCCGTTCTGCTCGCCGCCGTCACCGCCACCGGGGTGGGGAGCACCCTGCGCCGGATGCCGCCGGGCACGGTCCTCGACCAGCTGACGGAGACGGCGTACGGACGCGTCCTGCTCGCCAAGGTGCTCCTCGTGATCGCAGTCGCCGCGCTCGCCCTCTGGGCCCGGCTGCGGCTGCGCCGCGCGACCGATCCGCTGCGCGCCTGCGCTCCCGCACGCGCGGAGGTGGCCGTGCTGGGCGTGGTCGTCGCGGTGTCGGCGCTGCTCACGGCGCTGCCGGTGCCGATCCGCTGGTGAGTGTCCCTGTGACACGGTATGGGGCCTGGTCAGGCCGTGCTCGTGGGCACCTCGCCGTACGCCGGTGTGGCGGGGGATCGTGCACCGGGGTTCCGCAGGACCCCCTGGACCAGCAGGTACTGGGCGGCCAGGTAGGTGAGCATGATCCACAGGTCGGGTCTCGGTGGCTGCGGCCACTCGGCGACACCGGTCGCGATGAGCATGTCCGACACCAGGAAGAGGGCGCCTCCGACCCCCGCGACGAGACCCAGCCGGGCGGCCGCCCACGCCATCGCGGTCAACAGGGCGCTGTAGCAGGCGACGGGGAGCCGTAGGTCCGCCGGAAGGCCCGGCCACAGGCCGGCGACGGCGACGACCAGGGCAGAGCCGTACGCGACGCCGCAGGCGACGGGAATCCGTGCCGCACGCGCGCGTGCGGCACGCGTACCGGGCTGCCGTCCGGTCTGCTGGAGCCTGCTGAAGACCACGAGGTAGCAGACGTGCCCGGCCGCGAAGCAGCCCATTCCGGTGAGGAAGGCCGGTTCGGTGTCGGAGAGGAGCAGGACGTCGCCGACCCAACCGAACAGCAGTGCGGCGACCAGCGGCCGGGGCCCGCCGCGCGTGTACGCGTACGCCGCGAGCGACGGCATCAGCAGGGGCTTGGCGAGGACGTGCCCGGGGGTGAAACCGAGGGCGAGGGAGCCGAGGTCGACGGCGACGGCGAGGCCGAAGACCACAAGGAGGACCAATCCCCTGTCCGGTCTCACGCGACGGTCTCCGTCGCCTGGGCCGGGTGTTCGTCGGTCACCTCGGGCCCCTCGGACGGCTTCACCGGCTTCCAACCGGGCCCCATGAAGACCCGCCCCGCCCGCTCACTCCAACTCTCCGCCGCCCTCAGGTCCTTGGCGAGGGAGATGTACTCATGGGTGGCGACCCGGAGGGGGTTGTACGTGTCGATGTTCTTCGTCAGCCCGTAGACCGGCCGCTCGGTCTCCTCGACGAACGACCCGAAGAGCCGGTCCCAGACGATGAGGATGCCGCCGAAGTTACGGTCCAGGTAGCCGCCCTGGGAGGCGTGGTGCACCCGGTGGTGCGAGGGCGTATTGAAGAGGAACTCGAACGCCCGGGGCAGCTTCCCGATCCGCTCGGTGTGGATCCAGAACTGGTACACGAGGTTGACGGAGGAGCAGAACGCGAGCGCGGCCGGGTGCACGCCGAGGGCGATGAGCGGGACGTAGAAGGGCCACACGGTCCAGGTCGTCCAGGGCTGGCGCAGGGCGGTCGTCAGGTTGAACTTGCGGCTGGAGTGATGGACCACGTGACAGGCCCACAGGACGCGGACCACATGGTGTCCGCGGTGCGACCAGTAGTAGAAGAAGTCCTGCGCGAGCAGCATCAGCGGGATCGTCCACCAAAGGACGGGCACGCGCAGGGGTGTCACCTCGTGGATCGCCGTGTAGACCGCGACGATCGGGATCTTCCAGAGGAAGTCGAGGACGAGGCTCCCGAGCCCCATGCCGACGCTCGTCGCGGCGTCCTTCACCTCGTACCCCGCGGCATCGTCGTCCGGATGGATCCGGACACTGATCACCTCGATCACGGTGAGCAGCACGAAGGCGGGTATCGACCACAGCACGACATCGGGCAGGTTCGGCATGGGGGCACGGTAGAACCGCTGGTCGGCGGGGGCTAGACGTTGTTACTGACAAGTATTTCCGGTGGTACGCGCTTGCTTCTTGGCGCCCTTCACCAATCCGGTGGGCAGCGAAGGGGAATGGCCGGCGGTCAGCCCACAATGCGAGCGCACGGGCGAGTTGGGGGCGGCCCCGCGTGGCCGCGACGGCCTCCGTTCCTTCGCGGACACCGCCGCACCGACGGGTAACGAGCTGTCAGTCGTGGCCCGTATCCTCATGGACCATGCTCGAAGACCACACGACCGCAGCGTCGCAAGCGCCTTGGCCGGTCGCGTATCCGCAGGGATACGCGGTCGTCGACGTGGAGACGACCGGGCTGGCCCGGGACGACCGGATAATCTCGGCGGCTGTGTACAGACTGGACGCGCGGGGTGAGGTCGAGGACCACTGGTACACGTTGGTGAATCCGGAGCGGGACCCCGGGCCGGTGTGGATCCACGGGCTGACCAGTGACGTGCTCGAAGGGGCGCCGCTCTTCCGGGAGATCGCGGAGGAGTTCTCGTCCCGGCTCGCCGACCGCGTCCTCGTCGCACACAACGCGGTGTTCGACTGGTCGATGATCGCCCGGGAGTACGCGCGCGCGGAGACCGAGGCGCCGGTGCGTCAGCGACTGTGCACCATCGCGCTGTCGAAGGAGCTGGGGCTGCCGCTGCCGAACCACAAACTGGAGTCGCTGGCGGCGCACTTCGGGGTCGTCCAGCAGCGGGCCCACCACGCGCTGGACGACGCGCGGGTGCTGGCGGAGGCGTTCCGGCCGAGCCTGCACGCCGCTGCCGCGAGTGGCGTACGGCTGCCCCTGCACGAGTGCCGGCCGCTGACCGAGTGGCGGGACAGCGCCGCCGCGCCCCGGATCGGCCGGCAGGCGGACCACGGCGGCGGCTACGGCGGCTATCGGACCACCAGTTGGCGGCCTTCCCGGAAGCGGCCCGCGTGCCCCTACCCCAACCCGGGGCGTTACGAGGACGGCAAACCGCTCAAGCAGGGCATGCGTGTCGCCTTCTCCGGGGACACGTCGGTCGAGCGCGACCTGCTGGAGGACCGCGCGATCGAGGCCGGGCTGCATGTCGCGACGAGCCTGTCCCGGGTGACCAGCCTGCTCGTCACCAATGACCCGGACTCCCACACGTCGAAGGTCGTCAAGGCCCGGCAGTACGGAACGCCGGTCGTCGACGAGGCGGCGTTCGGGCAGCTCCTCCGCGATGTCGAGCCCGCCGACGAGTGACCCGTACGGACGGGTGATTGCCGTGCGACTCGCCCGCCGCCCACTCGCCCGCGCGGCGGTCACGGCTCACCCTGTGGCGCATGGCGAGATGCGAAGTTTGCGGAAATGACTATGGAATGACCTTCGAGGTCCACGCCCAGGGCGCGGTGCACGTCTTCGACTGCTTCGCCTGTGCGATCCACCGCATGGCCCCCATCTGCGAGCACTGCCGGGTGCAGATCATCGGCCAGGGCGTCGAGGTCGAGGGCCACTGGTACTGCGGCGCCCACTGCGCGCGGGCCGAGGGGAAGGCGGGGATCGTCGACAAGGTCTGAACGTCTCCACCAGGGCTCCAGGAGGCCCGAGCGCGCACCCGCCCGAACACACCCCACGACCGAGTTGTACGGTCGTGGGGTGTACCGCTTCCTGTTGTCCCGGCAGTGGGTGATCCTCACGCTGCTCTCGCTCGTCCTGATCCCGACGATGGTCAGGCTGGGCATCTGGCAGATGCATCGTTACGAGGAGCGCAGCGCCCGGAACCAGCTCGTCGCCGACGCGCTGTCCGCGAAGCCGGTGCCCGTGGAACGGCTGACCTCCCCCGGCCACACCGTCACCAGCGCCGAGCGCTACCGCACGGTCACCGCGCAGGGCCGCTTCGACACCGACGACGAGGTCGTCGTCCGCCGCCGCACCAACGCGGACGACGAGGTCGGCTTCCATGTGCTGACCCCGCTCGTGCTCGACGACGGCAAGGTCCTGCTCGTCAACCGCGGCTGGATCCCGGCGGACGGCCCGAGCCAGACCGCGTTCCCCGAGATCCCCGCGCCACCCGGCGGCGAGGTCACCGTCACCGGGCGGCTGATGCCCGACGAGACGACCGAGGCGAGCGGCATCAAGGATCTCAAGGGCCTGCCCGACCGGCAGATCATGCTGATCAACAGCGAGCGGGAGGCCGAGCGGCTGGGTGTCCAGGTGCTCGGCGGCTATCTCGCGCAGACGGCGCCCGAGCCGAAGGGCGACACCCCGCAGCAGCTCGGCAGCCCCGGCGACGAGAACGCCGCGCTGAACTACGCCTACGCCCTCCAGTGGTGGCTCTTCGCCCTCGGTGTTCCCGTCGGCTACGTCATCCTGGTCCGCCGTGAGCGCCGCGATCGCGTGGCGGCGGCGACCGCCGCCGCGGAGGAGGAGAAGGAGTCGGCACCCGCGCCGGCGTAGGCGGCGGCAGCACTCCGGCGTAGTCGGCCTCAGGTCCCGGCGCGGCCCGTCGCTCTCTCCCGCCAGTACGTGAACGTGCGTTCCGGATCGGGCAGCAGGTCCCACGGGTGGCGTGTCATGTGGCGGCCGAGGCGCTGGAAGACGGGGGCGGCCTCGGCCGGGCGGTGGGCGCGGGTCAGGGCGAAGGCGAGGACGTTGAGGTCGGTGACGGCTTCGGCGTGGGGCGCGGTGCCGGCGTCGAACCAGCCCCTGAGGGCCAGGTCGATCTCATGGACGGCTCGGGGCTCGTTCCAGTTGCCGCCCGAGCCGAGGGTCTCGAAGGGTGTCTTGCCGTGTCGGTGGGCCATGAGTTCGACGCGGGCCGCCACCGGGAGCAGGGCGAGCGGTGATCCGTGCGGTGCGCGTGCGGCGGCCTGCCAGGCGAAGTCCATCATGTCGGGGACCGTCCCGTGGCCGCGCGGCGACAGATAGCGCAGCAGGCGGTGGTAGGTCGTGCGGAGCCAAGGCGCGCGGTTGGCGGCCTCGGTCCACACGGGCACGGCGTCCTTCACCGGTACCGCGCAGGTGTGCATCAGGGACAGCAGCGCCAGCCAGGGTGTGGGGTCCTCGGGGCAGGTCTCGGCGGCGCGGTGGCAGGAGTGTTCGGCGCGGCGGACGGCGGTGTGGTCGGTGGCCTGTGCGCGGTCCGACTCGGTGAAGGCCAGCAGGGTGAGGGCGTCGCCGTCTGCCGGGCGGTCTGCGGCCCACCGCTGGGGGATCGCGGTGGGGAGGCGTTGGGCCAGTACGGCGATGCGGTGTGCGCGGCGGTCCCAGTCGCGGCCGGTGGCTCGTAGGAGGTCGGCCACCGGTTCCCATGGGGGGCGGGTGCGGCCGGCGCCCAGGCCGTGGAGCTGCTGGGTGGGGCGGAGTTCGGCGAGGGTGGTGTGCAGGGGGTCGTCGTCGAGTTCGGGGCGGATCAGCAGGGAGGGGCGGCGTCTCAGCATCTCTGGGCCGGATCGGGTCGGGGGCGGGAGGGGGTGGGCGCCCTGGGGTCACCAAGGCGCCCGGGGGCTGGGTCTGGGCGGGGGTGGGTTTCGCTTCCCGGCGCTGGCCGGGTGCCGCTGCGCCCGCCCTCCCCCGGCTTCGCTCGAGCGGGAGGTGCCCCCATCGCCCCAGCGGCACGACTGCCGGCAGCTGGGACAGCCGAACGGGCTCCCCCGGGCCGGGCGCGGCGTCAGTCAGTGGCAGTGGCTGTGCGCGTGCCCGGCCCGGTGGGGGTCAGCAGCAGCGGCCCTCCGGGTGTTGTTCCCTGTGCTGGGTGCGCAGGGCGTCGTACTGCCTTCGGGTCGGTACCGGTGCTCCGGGCTGACGGCTTCGGCGGTACTCGCAGTAGCGGTCGTACTCGGTCTCTCCCATGAGTTCCCGGAGGTACCAGCGCACTGCCCGGCCCCAGTGACGGGCCCTTCCGGCAGCGGTCCGGCCGGTCACTGCCGGGCTCCCACCAGCTGCTTCTCGGAGTCCTCCGCGTCGATGCGGGACTCGACGTATGGCGCCTCGGTCGTCGGCAGCGGGGCCGGGGAGCGTACGGCGCGGACGCAGACCACGGCGCAGTTGATCAGGACCGTGAGGACCAGCAGCAGGAAGACGGCCATGATCACGCCGTCGACCGTGTTGTTGAGCACGATCGTGTGCATGTCGTCCATGTTCGTGGCGCCCGGCAGCAGCTCGCCCTTGTCGATGGCCGCCGCGTACTTGTCCCGCAGGGCGAAGAAACCGATCGCCGGGTTGTCCGAGAAGATCTTCTGCCAGCCGGCGGTGAAGGTGACGGCCACGTCCCAGGCGAGCGGGATGCCGGTGACCCAGGCCCAGCGCAGCTTGCCGGACTTGATGAGCACGGTGGTGGTGACGGCGAGGGCGACGGCGGCGAGGAGCTGGTTCGCGATGCCGAAGAGGGGGAACAGCTGCTTGATTCCGCCCAGCGGGTCCGTGACACCGGCGTAGAGGAAGTAGCCCCAGGCGCCGACGACCAGGGCGCTGGTGATCCAGATGCCCGGCTTCCAGGTGACCCGGCCGATCGGCTTCCAGACGTTGCCCAGCATGTCCTGGAGCATGAAGCGGCCCACGCGGGTGCCGGCGTCCACGGTGGTCAGGATGAACAGCGCCTCGAACATGATCGCGAAGTGGTACCAGAAGGCCTTCATCCCGGCGCCGCCGAAGACCCCGGCGAAGATCTCCGACATACCGACGGCGAGCGTGGGCGCGCCGCCGGAGCGGCCGACCAGAGTCTCCTCCTCGACGGCCTTGGCCGCCGCGGTGAGCTGCTCGGGCGTGATGGTGAAGCCGAGGTTCCTGACCGCCTCGGCGGCGGTGTCGACGGTCGGGCCGAGCAGCGCGGCCGGGGAGTTCATGGCGTAGAAGAGGCCCGGTTCGAGGACGCAGGCGGCGATCAGGGCCATGACGGCGACGAAGGACTCCGTGAGCATGGAGCCGTAGCCGATCAGCCGGACCTGGGACTCCTTCTGGATCAGCTTCGGGGTCGTGCCCGAGGAGACCAGGGCGTGGAAACCGGAGAGGGCGCCGCAGGCGATGGTGATGAAGAGGAAGGGGAAGAGCGAGCCGGCGAAGACCGGGCCGGCGCCCGTGTGGGCGAACTCGGTGACGGACTCGGCGCGGAGGTTCGGGGCGGCGACCACGACGCCCACGGCCATCAGGGCGATCGTGCCGACCTTCATGAAGGTGGAGAGGTAGTCGCGCGGGGCCAGCAGCATCCACACCGGGAGCACGGAGGCGACGAAGCCGTAGCCGACCAGGCAGAAGACCAGGGTCTCGGGGCTCCAGACGAAGTACTCGGCGAGCGAGGAGTCCTGGATCCAGCCGCCGCCGAGGATGGCGAGCAGCAGCAGGGCGACACCGATGAAGCTGGTCTCGACAACCCGGCCGGGGCGCAGATAGCGCAGGTAGAAGCCCATGAAGAGGGCGATCGGGATGGTCATGGAGACCGAGAAGGTGCCCCACGCGGACTCGGCGAGCGCGTTGACGACGACCATCGCCAGCACCGCGAGCAGGATGATCATGATGGCGAAGACGCCGATGAGCGCGGCGGCGCCGCCCACCTTGCCGATCTCGTCCCGGGCCATCTGGCCGAGGCTCTTGCCGTCCCGGCGCATGGAGAGGAACAGGACGATCATGTCCTGCACCGCACCGGCGAAGATCACGCCCGCGATGATCCAGATCGTGCCCGGCAGATAACCCATCTGTGCGGCCAGCACGGGGCCGACCAGCGGGCCGGCACCGGCGATCGCCGCGAAGTGGTGGCCGAACAGGACCCGCTTGTCCGTGGGGTGGTAGTCGACGCCGTCCTCCAGCCGTTCGGCCGGGGTGGCGCGGGTGTCGTCGACCTGGAGGACCCGGCGGGCGATGAACCGCGAGTAGAAGCGGTAGCCGATCGCGTACGAGCCGAGGGCCGCCATGAGCAGCCAGACGGCCGAGATCTCCTCTCCCCGGGACAGGGCGAGCACGGCCCAGCCGATCGCCCCGACGAGGGCGACGGCGATCCAGAGCGCGATCGATTTCGGCGACATGTTTCTGGACGTACGGGACTTCTCCGGCGCCTCGCGACCGGATTCGGGCATGGCTGATGTAGGCATGGCGGCTCCAGACCTCAACGGGTGTAGGGCGAAAAAGGGCAGGCAGAGGGAACGTGCGGCTCAGCGGTTTCGATGTCGGTCCGTCAGCGCGTACGCGGCGAGCAGACACAGGCCGCACCCCGGCACCCAGGCGAGCTGGTACCAGTAGAAGAACGGCGTGCCCGCGAGCCGTGGCTCGGCACCGGCGTACCAGGGGACCCACAGCAGGCCGGCGGCGGGCGCGAGGAGCAGTACGGCGATCGCGACGCGCCGTAGCCGGTGATGCCCGGTACGTGGCATGACCTGCTCTCCTCTCCCGCTTCCTGTGGGTCTGTGCAAGAGTTGCCCACCCGCCGGAATCGGTTGACAGCGAATTTCCAGAAGATTTCCCGCCGGTTCCCTGTCCTCCGAATCGGCCATCCCCGCAACCAACAGGCGAGGGCCCGGGCACACCCGAGGGCTTTGGCACACCAAGGACGGTGACCCATGGCGGACGCTGCCATGACCGCGACGTTTCTCGCCGTGATCGGCGGAGCGTCGCTGCTCGCCGTCACCGCGCGCCGGCTGCGCCCCGTCGACCGGCTGCCCTCCCTGGAGGGCTGGGCACTGGCCGACCGCGCCCTCGGCCCGGTGTGGACCTGGCTGCTGCTCGGCGGCACGATCTTCACCGCGTACACCTTCACCGCCGTGCCGGGACTGGCGTACGGCAACGGGGCGCCCGCGTTCTTCGCGGTGCCGTACACGGTGATCGTCTGCCCGCTCGCCTTCGTGCTGCTGACCCGGCTGTGGGAAGTGGCCCGGCGCCACGGGTACGTGACGGCCGGGGACTTCGTGCGCGGGCGCTACGGTTCGGCGCCGCTCGCCCTGGTGGTGGCGCTGACCGGGATCCTCGCGACGATGCCGTATCTGGCGCTGCAGCTGCTCGGCATAAGGGCGGTGCTGACGGCCGGGGGCGTGTACCCGAAGGGCGCGGCCGGTGATCTGGTGATGGTCGCGCTGTTCGCGGGGCTCGCCGTGGCGACGTACCGGCACGGGCTGCGGGCGCCCGCCGTGATCTCGGCGCTGAAGGCGGTGGCCGTCTTCGTGTCGCTGACCGCCGTGTGCTGGCTGGTCCTCAAGCGGTTCGGCGGCCCGGGTGCGGTCTTCGACGGGGCCGCCGCCCGGCTGAGCGGAACCGGCGTCGAGGGATCCGCCCTCCTCCTGGCCCCCGAGCAGCAGCCCGCCTACGCCACCCTGGCGCTCGGCTCGGCGCTGGCCCTGCTGATGTACCCGCACGTGCTGACCGCCGGGTTCGCCGCCGACGGGACGCGTACGGTCCGCAAGGTGGCCGTGGCGCTGCCCGCCTGGACGGGCCTGCTCGCCCTCTTCGGATTCCTCGGGGTCGCGGCGCTCGCGTCCGGGGTGCGGGCGCCCGGGGGCGGTGCCGAGGCGGCCGTGCCGATGCTGGTGGACCGGCTGATGCCGGGGCCGCTGGCCGGACTGGTCTTCGGCGCGATCACCGTGGGCGCGCTGGTCCCGGCGGCGGTGATGTCGATCGCGGCCGCCACCGGCTTCGTCCGCAACGTGTACGTCGAGTACTTCCAGCCGACGGCCACGCCGAAGCGGCAGGTGCGGATCGCCAAGGTGGTGTCGCTGACCGCGAAGGTGGGGGCGGTGGCGTTCGTGTTCGGGCTGCGTGACCAGGACGCCATCAACCTCCAGCTCCTCGGCGGGGTGTGGATCCTGCAGATCTTCCCGGCGGTGGCCGTCGGCCTGTTCACCGGGCGGCTGCATCCACGGGCGCTGCTCGCCGGGTGGGCCGTCGGCATGGCGACCGGCACCTTCCTGGTGGTGCGCGAGGGGTTCTCGTCCATCGTGCTCCTGGGCGGCGGCTCGCTGGAGATCTACGCCGGCCTGCTCGCCCTCCTGCTGAACCTGACCGTGGCCGTGCTCGGCACCACGGTCCTCGAACGGCTCGGCGTCCCGCGCGGCGCCGACGCGACCGACCTACCGTCCCGCCTGACCGTCAGGCGGCGCCCCGAGACGGGAGCGAGCAACCTGTGAGACGCAGACAGCACATGCGTGTGCCCGTCCAGCAGACGGCTTCGGCTCCGGCCGCCGCCGAGCCGCTGGGCCAGGTGCCGGCTCCGGCCGCCGCCGAGCCGCTGGTGCCGAACCCCGCGCTGCCGCCGGGTGCCCTCGGCGATCCCGCCGATGTGGAGCGCGAGGCCGGAGTCGCCCGGCTGTTCGAGCTGCACTACTCCTCGATGCTGCGGCTCGCCGTGCTGCTGGGCGCCGACGACCCCGAGAACGTGGTGGCCGAGGCGTACTACCAGATCTACCGCAAATGGCGGCGCCTGAGGGACGCCGAGGCGGCGGAGGCGTATCTGCGTTCCACCGTCTGCAACCTGACCCGGATGCGGATACGGCACCTCCAGGTCGTCCGCAAGCATGTGGAGACACCGCCGGACGAACCGGTCGCGTCCGCCGAGAGCACGGCCCTGCTCCACGACGACCAACGGGTGCTGATCGGCGCGCTCCAGCAACTGCCCGCCCGGCAGCGGGAGGCACTCGTGCTGCGCCACTGGCTCGGACTGAAGGAGAGCGAGATCGCGGCCGCGATGGGCATCTCCTGCGGCTCGGTCAAGACCCACACCGCACGCGGCCTCGCCGCCCTGACCCAGGCGATGGAGGCCCGGCGATGAACGACACCACCGGCAACGACACGGGGCAGGACCGTACCGAGCGGGAGCTGGCCGAGGCCCTCGCCGCGCTGGCCGGCGGCGTCCACGCCGCCCCCGACGCCTACCGGACGGCACGCGGGGACTGGCTCCGCCGCGAACGCCGGCGCCGGCTGGTCCTGGCCGTCCTCGTCCTGCTCGTCTTCGCCCTCGCCACGCTGATGGGGCTGTGGGTGCTCAACCAGGCCCCGTCCGGGTCCGGGGTGATCTTCTCGGGGGTGGGAGGCACGACGGCGGGGACGGGACCGGGCTGAGGTGAGGGGATGCGATCAGGGATGTCAGGGGTGAAGCCGGAAACCCCGGACTGATCACCCCCCGCTCCGGGAACCCGACCCCCCGTGCACCCCCGTATCGAGGACTACGCGCTGATCGGTGATCACCAGACGGCCGCGCTGGTGAGTCGCCACGGTTCCATCGACTGGCTCTGCCTGCCCCGGTTCGACTCGGCCGCGTGCTTCGCCGCGCTGCTCGGCGACGAGGAGAACGGGCACTGGCGGATGGCGCCGAGAGGGGCCGACGTCTGCACGCGACGGGCCTACCGGCGGGACTCGCTCGTGCTGGACACCGAGTGGGAGACGGACGAGGGCGCGGTGCGGGTGACCGACCTGATGCCCCAACGCGACCGCGCCCCCGATGTCGTACGCGTCGTCGAGGGCCTCAGCGGCCGCGTCACCATGCGCAGCACGATCCGCCTCCGCTTCGACTACGGCTCGGTCGTGCCGTGGATGCGCAGGACGGACGGCCATCGCGTGGCGGTCGCGGGCCCGGACGCGGTCTGGCTGCGCAGCGAACCCCGGGTGCGGTCGTGGAGCGAGGACCTGGCGACCTACGCGGAGTTCACGGTGGAGCCGGGCGAGCGGGTCGCGTTCGTGATGACGTGGCACCCCTCGCACGAACCACGCCCCCGTCTCGTCGACCCGTACGAGGCGCTGCGGTCGAGCCTCGACGACTGGCGGGCCTGGGCGGCGCGCTGCCGGTACGACGGCCCGCACCGGGACGCCGTGGTCCGCTCCCTGATCACCCTCAAGGCGCTCACCTACGCCCCGACCGGCGGCATCGTCGCGGCCGCCACCACCTCCCTCCCCGAGGAGCTCGGCGGCGTCCGCAACTGGGACTACCGCCACTGCTGGCTCCGCGACTCCACCCTCACCCTCGGCGCCCTGCTGTCCTGCGGCTACCTTGAGGAGGCGGAGGCCTGGCGTGACTGGCTGCTGCGCGCCGCCGCGGGTGATCCCGCCGACCTGCAGATCATGTACGGCCTGGCGGGCGAGCGGCGCATCCCCGAGTACGAGCTGCCCTGGCTGTCCGGCTACGAGGACTCGCGCCCGGTCCGCGTCGGCAACGACGCCGTACGGCAGTTGCAGCTGGACGTGTACGGCGAGGTCATCGACTCGGTGTTCGTGTCCCGGCGGTCGGGCCTGCCCGACAAACCGGACATGTGGCGGATGCAGTGCGCGCTGATGGAGTACCTGCGGTCGGCCTGGCGGAAGCCGGACGAGGGGCTGTGGGAGATACGCGGGCCGCGCCGGCACTTCACGCACTCCAAGGTGATGGTCTGGGTGGCCGCCGACCGGGCCGTCCGCACGCTGGAGGAGAATCCGGAACTGACCGGCGGCGACCTCGACGGCTGGCGCGCCCTGCGCGACGAGATCCACCGCGAGGTCTGCGAACGGGGCTTCGACGCCGACCGGGGCACCTTCACGCAGTCGTACGGCTCCCGCGAACTCGACGCCGCGCTGCTGCTCATCCCCCGCATGGGCTTCCTGCCGCCGGACGACCCCCGGGTCGTCGGGACGGTCGACGCGATCCGCGAGGAGCTGAGCCACGAGGGGTTCGTCCGCCGCTACAGCGCCGACCACCTCACCGCCGCGACCACCTCCGTCGACGGGCTGCCGGGCGGTGAGGGCACGTTCCTCGTCTGCTCGTTCTGGCTGGCGGACGCGCTGCATCTGATCGGCCGTACGGATCAGGCGCGGGAGCTGTTCGAACGGCTGGTCGGGCTGGTCAACGACGTGGGGCTGCTCGCGGAGGAGTACGACCCCGTGGCGGACCGGCAGCTCGGGAACTTTCCGCAGGCGTTCAGCCACGTCGGTCTCGTGGGCACCGCCCTCGCCCTCTTCGACGGGGACGAGGCAGGATAGGGGCCATGGATCTTGGGCTGAAGGACCGTGTCTACATCGTCACCGGGGCGACCCGCGGACTGGGCAACGCGGTCGCACGGGAACTCGTCGCCGACGGCGCGAAGGTGGTCGTCACGGGCCGCGAGGAGGAGAGGGTGGCCGCCGCCGAGGCCGCGCTCGGGGCGAACGCGGCCGGGGTCGCCGCCGACAACGCCGACCCCGAGGCCGCCGGGCGGCTGATCACCGCCGCCCGTGAGCACTTCGGGCGGTTCGACGGCATCCTCATCAGCGTGGGCGGGCCCGCGCCGGGCTTCGTCGCGGACAACACGGACGAGCAGTGGACCGCCGCGTTCGAGTCGGTGTTCCTGGGGGCGGTTCGCCTGGCGCGGGCCTCGGCGGAAGAGCTCGGTGAGGGTGGTGTCATCGGGTTCGTGCTGTCGGGGTCCGTGCACGAGCCGATTCCGGGGCTGACCATTTCGAACGGGCTGCGGCCGGGGCTGGCCGGGTTCGCCAAGTCGCTGTCCGACGAGTTGGGGCCGCGGGGGATTCGGGTGGTCGGTCTGCTGCCGGCTCGTATCGACACGGATCGGGTGCGTGAGCTGGACGGGATGTCGGCGGATCCGGAGGCGACCCGGGCGGCGCACGAGTCGCGGATTCCGCTGCGCCGGTACGGGCGCCCGGAGGAGTTCGGGCGTACGGGGGCGTTCCTGTTGTCTCCGGCGGCGTCCTATCTGACGGGTGTGATGCTGCCGGTGGACGGCGGAATGCGGCACGGGTTCTGACGGTCGGCGTGCCGGGTGCGGGGCCGTGGGACCGGTCGCGCCCACGGAGCCGCATGTCGGCACGGCCCCGCGCACTCTGGAGGGCGCGCTCAACTCACCCTTTCCGCACGGTGTTTGGCCCCCTGCAGTCTGACCTCGGCCGGTAGTGCCGCCAGGCCCGCCGAGCTCTGGGCATGGGTGAGGGCCTCCGTGGTCAGGGTGTGCAGGGCGTCGCCGGGGTTCACGTGCGGCTGGAGTGTCAGCCGCACCCTGGCTTCGGGGGCGCCGCGTCGGCCGGTGAGGTGGGCGTGGGCGCGTTCGACGCCGTCCGACTGGGCCGCCTCGGTGGTCAGTACGCCCTCCAGGGCGCGCCCCCGGAGCAGTGCGCCCTCGCCGTCGCCGGTGTCGACGAGCACCTCGGCGAGCCGGTGGCGGCGCAGGACCGCGGTCAGCCACCACAGGGCGAGCAGGACGAGGACGGCGAGCACCGCGATGACCGTGGGCCACCACCAGCCGGCGTCACGCCAGCGGGTCCGTGCGGCGTCGCTGAGCAGCACGTCGCTTCGGCCGTCGTGCGGCCACCAGGAGGGCGGGTCCGCTCCGAGCCCGACGGCGAGGACGGCGGCGCCGGCCGCGACCAGGACGAGTCCGACGAATCCGAGCAGCACCCGGTTGACGATCCTGAGCATCGCGTCTCACCCCTTCCGGCCGGGCCGGCGTACATGGACGGACAGGGCGGGCGGCCGGGACAGGCCCAGTCCCCGGATGCCGTCGGCGAGCGTGACGTCCAGGTCGGCCCGTACCTCGTCGAGTTCACGGAAGTGGGACACCGCGCGGACGTCGATCCTCTTCCGTCCCGCCCGGACCCGTACGGACTGCACGCCGGAGACCTCCATGGCCCGGTCGCGCAGCGCCAGCGCGGCGGCGCCCCGGTGCAGTCCGGCACGCACGCGGGGGTGGACGCGCCGCATCGGCAGGACGTCACGCAGCCCGGGGGTCGCGGCCAGCACGAGCAGACAGAGGCCGAGGGCCACGACCACGCCGGCGCCGACGAGTACCCAGGCGTCGTCGAGGGGCCGCTCGGCGAGTTGCCGGGCCAGCCATCGGCGCCACTCCATGGCGGGCCGGTCGGCGCGGACGGCGGCGACGTCGTACAGGAAGAGGCCCGCGCCGGCCAGGAGCAGCACCGCGAGGATGCCCGCGGGGACTCGGCGCGCGGACCAGAACCGTCGCTCCGGCCCGTTCTCGCCGTCGAGCACGGGCAGTGGGTCGTAGGCGGCGGCCGACGCCGACTGGTCCGGATCGCGGCCGACGGCCGTCTCGTCGGCTCTCTCTTCGGCCTTCTCGATGACGGGCAGTCGTTGAGTGGTGCCTTCGCGCTGGGGTTCGCTCATCGCGTCCTCCCCTGGGCCGCGTCGTGTGCGTGCGCCAGGTGCAGCCGTTCCACTTGGACGGCCACCTCCGATACGTGCATTCCCGCCAACGTCCCTACCCGCTCCGTGACATGACGACGCACCGCAGCGCACTGGCCACCGATGTCCGAGGGGTAGGGGAGCTCGAGACTGACGCGGACGCGCGCGGTCTCGACGGGG
The DNA here is from genome assembly GCF_053592095.1 of Streptomyces sp. NPDC002787. Lineage (NCBI taxonomy): Bacteria > Bacillati > Actinomycetota > Actinomycetes > Kitasatosporales > Streptomycetaceae > Streptomyces > Streptomyces sp. NPDC002787. Next base: position 61,785 of record NZ_JBSFVC010000004.1, read on the forward strand.
GTCCCCCCGCTCGTGCGAAGCCGAGAGTGGGGGCGCACCACGACGGTGGCGTGCGGGGGCGTGGACCTGGGCGCAGGTGCTCCCAACGCCTCGCGCGCCGCCTGCGAGGCGATCTTCGCGACCACCCGGTCGGCGATCCGGATCGCCCCGCGTTCACCGGGCGCGACGGCCTTCGTCTCCGTGGGACGGCCGCTGTCCACGGGGTTCATCGGCGGCGTTCGTCACGCGGGCGGAAGAAGTCGCCCAGCTCCAGGTCGCCCTCCAGGAACCGGCCGACGACGCAGCCGACGGCACCCAGAGCGGCCACCAGCAGGAAGGCCCCGAATCCGCCGAAGTAACCGGCGAAGCCCAGCGCCATTCCGGCGATCATGCCGATCACGGCCAAGCTCATTGCTGTGCTCCTAGGGGCTCGGACTCTCCTGTCGTTGTGCGTTGTTCAGCAAAGCCGGGTCCGCGCTCACTGCAGCCGGGACTCCGGCTCCTCGTCCTCCTCGTCCGGCAGCTTCACATCGCTGACCGCGATGTTGACCTCGACGACCTCCAGGCCTGTCATCCGCTCCACGGCCGCGATGACGTTCTCGCGCACATCACGGGCCACTTCGCTGATGGACACCCCGTAGTCGACGACGATCTCCAGGTCCAGCGCGGTCTGCACCTCGCCGACCTCGACCTTCACACCTCGGGTCACCGCTCTCGACCCGCCGGGGACCCGGTCCCGCACGGCCCCGAAGGTCCGTGACAGCCCGCTGCCCATGGCATGGACGCCCACCACCTCGCGCGCGGCGAGTCCGGCGATCTTCTCCACGACGCCGTCGGCGATGGTCGTCCGCCCGCGGGTGGCCGGGTCACCGCCGCCGCGCCGGGTGGCCTTGCGCCCCTCGACCTGTGACGACTCCTTGGTGGTGTCGAGGCCCTCCGTCCGGTTTCGCTCCGTCATGTCAGTCATGCCGTAGTCCTTCCGGTTGTCCTCCTTTGCCCACAGTAAGCGCGGTAGCTCCACCGCGCGCCAGGGATGGGGCAGGCTGGAGGAATGACGGCGGACGGATGGGCGAAAGCGGTACGAGAACAGCTCGGACTCGGCCGCGTGCCCCCCCTGGGCGGCCCGCACGACGGCGCGTGGATCACTGAGAGCGCGGCCGAAGCGGTACTGCGCCGCACGACCGCCTCCCTGCGCGGGGCCGCCCTCGGCCCCCTCCGTATCTCGCTCGCCGCCCCGGAGAAGTCGTACGACCCGGCCGTGCCCGCTCCCCCGAGCGCTCTGCCACCCGGACCGCTCCGCATCACCGCCGACTTCGCGGCGTCGGGCGCCGAGCCCTTCCCGGTGACAGCCGCCCATCTCCGTGCGGCCCTCTCGACCGCCGCCACGGAACAGCTCGGGCTGACGGTGACAGAGGTGGACCTCCGGGTGACCGCCCTGCTGGAGGACGAGGAGGAGGTCGCACCGCCGGCCCCTGCCCCTCCGGCGGCCGAACCGCCCCCGCGCGACGGCGACGACGAGGAGTCCCGCGCGGCCGCGGCAGCGCTGTCGGTCCCCGGCGTCACCCATCTGACCGGCGCCCTCGGCGGCCTGAGCCGCGCCGTCCACGTCGACACAGGGCCCGCCCTCCCCCGACGCCACATCCGCGTGGAAGTGGCGGTGGCCGGGGAAAGGCGGGCCCTGGACGTGGCACGTGAGGTACGGGCAGCGGTGAGCGAGGTGCTACCGGACCACCCGTCGGTGGCGGTGCTCATCACAGCCGTAGCGCTGTGAGGCGGCCTCGGTGACTACTCCCCCACCCCCGCGAGGTCCCGCAACCGCCGGGCCTGAGCCGCCCTCTCCGCCGCCCTCTGCTCCTCGTACGAACGGTCCTGCGCCCCGCGCAGCAACGCCTTCGTCTCGATCAGCGCGTCCCGCGGCGCGGCCACCAGCGCCCCCGCCAGATCCCGTACGGCGTCGTCGAGTTGATCGACGGGTACGGCGAGGTTCGCGAGGCCGATCCGCTGCGCTTCGTCCGCCTGGACGAAGCGCCCGGTGAGGCAGATCTCCAGCGCACGGCCGTACCCGACGAGGCTCACCAGCGGATGGGTCCCCGTGAGGTCGGGGACGAGCCCCAGGCTGGTTTCGAGCATGGCGAACTGCACGTCGTCGGCGACGACGCGCAGATCACAGGCGAGGGCGAGCTGGAAGCCCGCGCCGACGGCGTGTCCCTGCACGGCGGCGATGGACACGATGTCGCTGCGCCGCCACCAGGTGAACGCGTCCTGGTACTCGGCGATGGTCGAATCGAGCCCGGCGTCGTCACGACGCGCGAGCTCGATGAACGACGGCTCCCCTTCGATGCCTTCGGGCGTGAACATCTGCCGGTTGAGCCCGGCGGAGAACGACTTGCCCTCGGCACGCAGCACGACCACTCGGACGGAGCCCGGCACCAACCGCCCGGCCTCGGTGAGCGCGCGCCACAGAGCGGGGCTCTGCGCGTTGCGCTTGGCCGGATTGGTCAGCGTCACCGTGGCGATCGCGTCGTCGACGGTGAGCCGTACGCCGTCCTGGTCGAGCAGCGGTTCCAGCGAAGCCATGGGGCGCCTCCGATGAGTGCGGTCAGCAGAGCAGAGCTAAGTGACTGCACAGTAACCACCCGGTCGGTCAACCGATCGACCGGGTGGCCACCATCGAAGCCGATGGGCCGCCCGGCGTCAGGCCGATGCGGCCTTCTTGCCCCGAGTCGCACCGCCACGCCCTCGGAGCGTGACGCCCGACTCGCTGAGCATCCGGTGTACGAAGCCATACGAGCGGCCGGTTTCCTCGGCCAGCGCCCGAATGCTCGCACCGGAGTCGTACTTCTTCTTCAGGTCTGCCGCGAGCTTGTCGCGCGCGGCGCCGGTAACCCGGCTGCCCTTCTTCAGAGTCTCGGCCACCCGGTCCTCCTCATGGGAAGTGCGCTCTGGTCTCCTCATGATCACCCCTCCGGGGCGTGATGGCCACCCATTCGGCAAGGTCCGTGAGACAAGGTTTTGACGACAGGAGCGCATCCCCACGAGCGGAATCTGTGATTCCGCCCAGGGGTGTCCGTACGGCCGAACGAGTGGATTCACGAAGCAGCAGGTCAGAGAGGCGCGACGGCCGAGCCCCGCGTGGAGAAGGGCTCGGCCGTGAAATCGGTGTAGGACACACCTCGGTACGAGGAGATCTCACACAGATGATGGATCACGGATGGGCCGAATGATCCATAGGCAGTTGATCAAGCGTGAGGCGGCCCGTCAGGCGAGCGCGACGAGGTCCGCGTAGTCCGCGCCCCACAGGTCCTCGACGCCGTCCGGCAGCAGGATGATCCGCTCCGGCTGCAGCGCCTCGACGGCGCCCTCGTCGTGGGTGACGAGGACGACGGCGCCCTTGTAGGTGCGCAGCGCCCCGAGGATCTCCTCGCGGCTGGCGGGGTCGAGGTTGTTCGTCGGCTCGTCGAGCAGGAGGACGTTCGCGGACGACACCACCAGGGTCGCGAGGGCGAGACGCGTCTTCTCGCCGCCGGAGAGGACACCGGCCGGCTTGTCGACGTCGTCGCCGGAGAACAGGAACGAGCCGAGCACCTTGCGGACCTCCACGAGGTCCATGTCGGGTGCGGCCGAGCGCATGTTCTCCAGGACCGTGCGGTCCGGGTCGAGGGTCTCGTGCTCCTGGGCGTAGTACCCGAGCTTCAGGCCGTGGCCCTCGATGACCTCGCCGGTGTCGGGCTTCTCGACGCCGCCGAGGAGGCGGAGCAGGGTCGTCTTGCCGGCGCCGTTGAGGCCGAGGATGACGACGCGCGAGCCCTTGTCGATGGCCAGGTCGACGTCGGTGAAGATCTCCAGCGAGCCGTACGACTTCGACAGGCCCTCGGCGGTGAGCGGGGTCTTGCCGCAGGGCGCGGGCTCGGGGAAGCGCAGCTTGGCGACCTTGTCGGAGACGCGGACGGCCTCCAGGCCGGCGAGCAGCCGGTCGGCGCGCTTGGCCATGTTCTGCGCGGCGACGGTCTTGGTGGCCTTGGCGCGCATCTTGTCGGCCTGCGAATGCAGCGCGGCGGCCTTCTTCTCGGCGTTCTGCCGCTCGCGCTTGCGGCGCTTCTCGTCGGCCTCGCGCTGCTGCTGGTAGAGCTTCCAGCCCATGTTGTACACGTCGATCTGGGCGCGGTTGGCGTCCAGGTAGAACACCTTGTTGACGACCGTCTCGACGAGGTCGACGTCGTGGGAGATCACGATGAAGCCGCCGCGGTAGGTCTTGAGGTAGTCCCGCAGCCAGATGATCGAGTCGGCGTCGAGGTGGTTCGTCGGCTCGTCGAGGAGGAGGGTGTCCGCGTCGGAGAAGAGGATCCGGGCCAGCTCGATACGGCGGCGTTGACCACCGGAGAGGGTGTGCAGCGGCTGGCCGAGGACGCGGTCGGGCAGGTTGAGCGCGGCGGCGATGGTGGCGGCCTCGGCCTCGGCGGCGTACCCGCCCTTGGTGAGGAACTCCGTCTCCTGGCGCTCGTACTGCCGCAGGGCCTTCTCGCGGGTGGCGCCCGAGCCGTTGGCGATGCGCTGCTCGTTGTCGCGCATCTTGCGGATCAGTACGTCGAGGCCGCGCGCGGAGAGGATGCGGTCGCGGGCGAGCACGTCGAGGTCGCCGGTGCGGGGGTCCTGCGGGAGGTAGCCGACCTCGCCGGAGCGGGTGATGGTGCCGCCGGCCGGGATGCCCTCACCGGCCAGGCACTTGGTGAGGGTGGTCTTGCCGGCGCCGTTGCGGCCGACCAGACCGATGCGGTCGCCCTTGGCGACACGGAAGGTGGCGGACTCGATGAGGACGCGGGCACCGGCGCGCAGCTCGATACCGGAGGCGGAGATCACGGACAGACTCCAGGGCGGATGTGGGGATGGCGGGCGGGCGGCTGAGGACGTTCCCGCCGTCTAATGCGCGAGGAGAATGGCCATGAGCCGATTCTAACTGGGGGCAGCAAGCGGTTTTCCGCCCGTATGACAAGGGATCACGTGGTCTCGGTCACCGGCCCGCCCGGGCCGGCCCGTTCGCTCGGCAGGGCGTTGTCGGTGGTGGGTGCAAAACTGAGCAGCGGGTCGTGTTCCGGACGACCAGCGGGTCGTGTGCGGGACGACTCCGGACGACGGAGAGGTCGTGATCGGTATGGCAGGCAGGAGCGACGGACGTCCGAGCGTCTATCCGACGCTGCTGTACGCGGACGCCAAGGCCGCCATCAGGCAGCTCACGGAGGCGCTGGGCTTCACCGAGCTCTCGGTGTACGAGGGCGAGGACGGGGTGGTCCAGCACGCCGAGCTGACGCAGGGCAACGGCGCGGTGATGATCGGCTCCAAGGGCAGCGGCAGTGTCTTCGACGGCGCGATGAAGGGCGCCGGGCCCACCGGGGTGTACATCGTCGTGGACGACGTGGACGCCCACCACCGGCGGGCCGTGGAGCACGGCGTGGAGATCCTGATGCCCCCGACGGACCAGGACTACGGGTCACGGGACTACATGGCCCGGGACGCCGAGGGCAATGTGTGGAGCTTCGGCACGTACGCGCCCGAGATAGGCACCTGACGCCCTCCCGCCTCCCCGGTCAGCTGCCTCCGGTGTGCACCTGGAAGGCGGCGCGGCGGACGGCCTTGGCGAGGGCGGGGTCGGGGTGGGCGGCGGCGAGGGCGACCAGGACCTGGACGGTGCGGGGGTGGCCGACCGCGCGGACCTCGGCGAGCAGCGCGGGAACGGTGGGCTGCACCGCGGACTCCAGATGCCGTACGAGGAGCGGGGCCTCGCCGTGGTCGGCGACGGCGGCGGCGGTGTCGACCCAGAGCCAGGTGGACTCCTCCCGGGTGAGGACCTCGTGGGCGTCCTCGGGGTCGGCGCCGTCGTGCTCGGCGAGCCACAGCAGGGCGTAGGGCCGCAGCGGGGTCTCGTCGGCGACGGTGCGTACGTCCGGTTCGGCGGGGGCGCCGACGACGCGCAGCGCCTCGAAGGCGAGGCCGCGGATGAGGGCGTCCTCGCCGCGCGCGGCCTCGATGAGTTCGGTGACTGCGCCGCCGACGGGGCGGGCGGCGAGCCAGGCGCGGTACTCGGCGCGGGCTGCGTTCGGCCGGAGCTGGGCGCAGCCTCTGAGCATGTCCTCGGCGGAGACCTCGATGTTCCCGGCGGGACTCTGCGCGGCGACGCAGATCTGTTCCAGCTTCACCCAGACCGCCCAGCTGCCGAGCGGGGTGAGGGTGGCCTGGCCGTCGCCGTAGGTGAGGGCGCCGACGGAGGCGAGGGCGCGCAGGGACCAGTCGAGGAGGGGGGCGAGGGGGGTGTCCTCGGTGCTGGGTTCCGCGGTCGCCTCGGGCTGGGGGCCGTAGGGGACCTCGCAGCGCTCGGTGCGCAGTTCGGTGACCCGCTGTTCGAGGAGGTCGAGGAGCTGTTCCACGGGGACGGGCCCGGCGGAGAGCTGGAGGAAGGAGAGCACCTGCGGCATGGCCGAGACGACCTCGGCGACCGCCGCGGGCTCGCGGTCCTCGGGCTCGGGGTAGGCGATGGACCATGCGTCGAAGAACGCGACCCAGCCGCGCAGGACGGCGCTGTCGTCGCGGTTCCAGGCGCGCAGCCGCCAGCCGGGGCGCGCGCTGTCGCCGTGCACCTCGACGAGGCCGGCCAGACGGGCCGTGTCCCAGTCGTGGTGCACCTGATCCGGGGTCAACCCCAGGTCGGCGGCGGCCCGTTCGGCGGTCGCGGCGGAGAGGGTGCCCTTGCCGTCGGAGCCCCCGCCCTCGCGGCCGGGGCGCAGGGCGGCGTCGGCCCAGAGGGCGACGCGGGCCGCGTCCGCCAGGACGGCGCGGGCCATGCGGGCGAGTTCCCCGGGCGGCGGTGTGCCCTCCGGGGGCCGGGGAGCCGGTCGGCGGCGCTGGGTCACTGCTGCTCGGGGAGCGGCGGCCAGGGTTCGCGGGCTGACGAGTCGGAGCCTGGAGTCGCGCGGGTTACGGGACGTCACGGGGGCAGTCTTCCGGTTGACGGTCCGAAAACCCAAACGGAATGTCACAGCGGGCGACAGGGGTGGCCAACGCACGGGTTCCCCAGGGGGTCGACACCGTCGGGTAACGCCTTGGCGCGGCGCTAAACGGAATGTGGTGTACCTCTCTGTGGCGGGCGAGCTCCGTCGACCCTTCCGGCCTTCCGGCGGTGGACCGGGGAGCCGGTGCGGGGGCGTCGACGGCTCCGGGCCCCTACATCAGCGGGGTGAGGAAGCGGCGCAGGGTCTCTTCGTACGCCTCGGGGTCGGCGTTCCACATGGCGCCGTGCGGGGCGTGGCGGACCGTGCGCAGGGTGACCCGGTCGGGGTGGCGGGCGGCGAGGCTGCGAGAGGGGCCCCAGGGGGCGACGACGTCGTCGGGGCCGTGGAAGAGCAGCGTCGGGGTCCCGAGCTCCGGCGGGACGGCAGCCTGTTCGCCGGGGGCGGCGCGCAGTCCCGTACGGCCCTGGGCGGCGCGGACGGCGAGGGGCAGCAGGACACCGGGGGTGCGGCGGGCGGCGGCGAGGGCGCGCAGGGTGGCCGTCCAGTCGAGGACCGGCGAGTCCAGGACGAGTCCGGCGACGCGGTCGCGCAGCGGGGAGTGCGTGGCGGCGCGCAGGGCCATGGTGGCGCCGGTGGACCAGCCGTGCAGGACGACGCGTTCGGCGCCGAAGCGGACGGCGTACCGGATGGCGGCGTCCACGTCGCGCCACTCGGTCTCGCCGAGGTGGTGCAGGCCGTCCGGGGAGCGGGGTGCGCCCGGGTCGCCCCGGTAGGCGAGGGCGAGCACCGGGAAGTGGTGGCGGTGCAGGGACTCCATGACGTTCATGGCGTGTTCGCGGGTGGCGCCCAGGCCGTGCACGGCGATCACCCAGATGTCCCGGTCCGCGGGCACCAACCAGGCAGGCAGGGTGCCGAGTTCGCCGGGGATGTCGACGTCGTCATGGTCGAGGCCGAGCGCGGTGCGGGGGTCGCCGATGTGGGTGTAGGGGGTGAGCCGCACCTTGTCGCCGGGCTCCAGGGTGCCCCGGTTGACGCGTTCCAAGCGGCGTACGACCGCGTCGGGGGCGTGGGGGGCGCCGTTGAGGACATTGCCGACGACCGCGTGGGAGCCGTGGCCGGTGAGGCCGTAGGTGCCGGGGCGCTGGGAGGCGAAGGCGCGGGTCAGGGCGATGCGGCCGGCGGCGGTGGAGTGCACCGTCAGTCGGGGTTCCGTGGGCAGGGGTCCGCCCGGCGGCGCCTTCAGGGCGGCGTCGCTTGCCAGCCGGCCCGCGGCGACACTGGCCGCGCCGGCCGCGAACATGACCCCGGCGGCCACGGCCGCCGCTTTGACTGCACCCACGGCTCCAGTGTCCTGGCGGACCCCGTCGGGGGCCAGTGGGCGTGCAAGTCGGGGTGCCGAGGGGGACGGAGGTCGGTAGGTCGCGGGGGCGTTCAGTGCGTGCCCTCCGGTGCCGGCGGCGTTCAGCGCCGGCCCTCCGGTGCCGGCCCGCCGGTCTTCCCGCGCGCCGTCCGGGGGCCGTCACCCCGGCTGGCCGTACCCCCGGAGCCTGTCCCCCGTCGCCGCCAGCTGTTCACGGGTGAGCAGGTTCGGGGTGAGGCCCGGTACGGAGGCGGCCGTCAGCCAGACCCGGGACATCCATTCGAGTTGGGCCGTGCGGTCGTAGGCCTCCCCGAGGGTGTTTCCGTAGGTGATCGTGCCGTGGTTCTGGAGCAGGCAGGCGGTGCGCCCTGTCAAGGCGCGGAGCATGTTCTCGGCCAACTCCGGGGTGCCGTAGGTCGCGTAGGGGGCCACGCGGACGGGTCCGCCGAGGGCGGCGGACATGTAGTGGATCAGTGGCAGCTCGCTCACGAGGGTGGAGACGGCCGTCGCGTGGACCGCGTGGGTGTGGACGACGGCACGGGCGTCGGTGGTCGTGTGGATCGCCAGGTGCATGGGGAGTTCGCTCGTCGGGCGGAGGGTGCCGAGGACCTGTCGGCCGGAGAGGTCGACCCCCGTCACGTCGTCCGGGGTCAGACGGTCGTACGGCACGCCCGTCGGTGTGACCAGGACGGTGTCCCCCACGCGTACGGACACGTTGCCGGAGGTGCCGACGACCAGACCGTCGGCCACCGTCCGGCGGGCCGTCGCGACGAGCTCGTCCCACGCGCGCGCCACGTCGTCCGGCACACCCTGCCGCCGTTCGTCTCGCGAACGCCGTGGACCCTCACCCGCGCCCCGCTCGTCCCGGGCGTTCCCCTGCTGCTCAGCCATGCCGCGATCCTGCCAGGCGGGCCGCGGTGACGGGTCCGGGGCGGGGCACTGTAGGGCCGAAGGCGGATCTCCGGAAGAGCCCATATGTGCATACATCACCCAGAGTTGGCGATTGGCCGGGGATCGACCGGGATTCGGTGATCTTCCCGTAGCCTCCGGATGTTTTGTCGCACACGTCGCCATTCCGGGGGGAAACATGGCCCGTGATCCCAAGCCGTCCCGTCGTCGCAACCGCGTGTTCGCGGCGTCCGTCGCGGCGCTCGCCCTAGGGGGGACCGGCCTCACCGAGATCCCTGTCTCGGCCGCCGCCAAGCCCAAGGGGCACGACGTCTCCTCGCACCAGAAGAAGGTGAACTGGTCGAGCGCGAAGTCGAAGGGCGCCAGGTTCGTGTACGTCAAGGCGACCGAGTCCACCACCTACCGCAACCCGTACTTCAGCCAGCAGTACGACGGCGCCAGGAACGCGGGCCTGATCCGCGGCGCGTACCACTTCGCGCTGCCGCACGCGTCGTCCGGGAAGACCCAGGCCCGCTTCTTCGTGAACAACGGCGGCGGCTGGCGCGCGGACGGCTGGACGCTGCCGCCGGCGCTCGACATCGAGTACAACCCGTACGACAAGAAGAAGTGCTACGGCCTGAGCGACAGCGGAATGGTCGGCTGGATCAGGTCGTTCAGCGACGAGGTCAAGCGTCTCACCGGCCGCCGTCCGGTGATCTACACGACCACCCACTGGTGGAAGACCTGCACCGGCAACAGCACGGCCTTCGGCGGGAACCACGCGCTGTGGCTGGCCCGGTACGACTCCACGGAGGCGGGAGAGCTACCCGCGGGCTGGAAGTTCTGGACGATCTGGCAGCACGACAACGGCAGCGGGAGCCTGCCGGGTGACCAGAATCTCTTCAACGGATCCATGAGCCGGCTGAAGAAGTTCACCAAGGGGCAGAGTCAGGGCCAGGACCGGGGCTGAGGCTGGGGCCGTTCCCCGGGGCCGAGGCTACGACCTGGGCTTACGGAGCCATTCGTTCCGCCTGCGTTCGAGACAGTGCCGCCGTTCCCCGCGGCCGACGCCTCCGTCAGCCCACAAGCGGAACGGCGGCACCTCGTTCGCTACATCCGTACGCCTGTCCTAGTTCATCTTCCGTTCACCCAGGTTGCCTACGGTCCACATGCCACTGACGTCCAAAAGAAGCCCGGGTAAATGGAAAACTTCTCGCTGATCCTCGCGATCGTGGTGATCACCGCGCTTGCGTTCGATTTTACGAACGGTTTCCACGACACCGCCAACGCGATGGCCACCACCATCTCGACCGGCGCCATGAAGCCCAAGGTCGCGGTGGCCATGTCCGCCGTGCTCAACCTTGTCGGCGCGTTCCTTTCCATAGAGGTCGCCAACACCATCTCCAAGGGGCTCGTCGACGAGTCCGGCATACAGCCAGAGGTCATATTCGCGGCGCTCGTGGGCGCCATCCTCTGGAACCTGCTGACCTGGCTCGTCGGGCTCCCCTCCAGTTCCTCGCACGCCCTGATGGGTGGCCTGATCGGCGCCACGATCGCCTCGGTCGGCGTCGGCTCGGTGCACGGCGACGTGCTCGTCACCAAGGTGCTGATACCGGCCGTCGCGGCTCCGCTGGTCGCCGGTGTCGCGGCGATGTTCGCCACCCGGCTGACGTACGGGCTCGGGCGGCACACGAGCGAGAAGGCCTCCGGCAAGGGGTACCGCGCCGGTCAGATCGCCTCCGCCGGCCTGGTCTCACTCGCCCACGGCACCAACGACGCCCAGAAGACGATGGGCATCATCACCCTCGCCCTGGTGGCCGGCGGCGCCCTCGCGCCCGACTCCGACCCGCCGGTGTGGGTCATCGTCTCCGCCGGTCTGGCCATCGCGCTCGGCACCTACCTGGGCGGCTGGCGCATCATCCGCACGATGGGCAAGGGCCTGACCGACCTCCAGCCGCAGCAGGGCTTCGCCGCCCAGACCAGCGCGGCCACGGTCATCCTGGCCTCCTCGCACCTCGGCTTCTCCCTCTCCACCACGCACTCGGTCTCCGGTGCCGTGATGGGCGCGGGCCTCGGCCGCAAGGGCGGTGTGGTCCGCTGGTCCACGGCGACCCGGATGTTCGTCGCCTGGGGTCTGACCCTGCCGGCCGCCGCGCTGGTCGCCGCGCTCGCCGAGTGGGTGACGTCCTTCGGGACCTGGGGCACGGCCGTCGTCGCGGTCTTCCTCATCGCCTCCAGCGCCGCCATCTGGGTGATCTCCCGCCGCGAGGTGGTCGACCACACCAATGTGAACGACCACGCCGAGGAGCCCCCGGGCGTGGTGACCACGGCCATCGCCGCGGTGACCCCGCCGCCGGCCGGCACCGTGACCGAGGAGCTCGCGGCGACCATCCCGGCCCCCGCGGCCACGACCGCCGCCGAGACCACGACCCCGGCGAACTCGTCCACGCCGACGGCCGTCTGAGCCCCGCGACCTCCTGAGGAAGATCACCACCATGCACATCGACTGGGCAGCTCTCGGCTCCGTCTTCGGAGTCAGCCTCGTGGTCACCGTGGCCCTCGTCGGCCTCTTCACCCTGGGCATCGTCGGCCTCTCCAAGCGAGAGGCGGCGTCAACCCGGGGCGAGTCGGTGCTACCGGCGACCGCTGGGGCGTACGTGTGCTTCGCGCTGTGCGCGGCGGCAGTGGCGTACGGGATTTCCCTCATCATGACCTGAGACCGGAAACCCCACGGCCCCCCTGGGGGCCGACACCGGCAACTTCAGAATCAGCCCCCGTGGGCGTCCTATGACGCTTACGGGGGTTGATCCATCGTCAGCGGTGGTGCGGCCTCCTAGGCCGAGCCTCCCCCAGCGCCCGGTTCAGGACCCGGAGCCGTTCCGTGACCGGGGTCAGTCCCCACCACAGGCCGGCCCCGGCGGCACCGAGCACGGTCACCACCAGCCAGACCAGGGCACGCACCTCACCGCTCGGCACGAGAAGCGCGGCCAAGGCACCCGCCCCGACGGACAGCACGCCCATCACGGAGCAGAAGAGCGCCAGTGGGGCGGCGGCGGTCACCCGTTCTCGCCAGACGTCCGGCTTCCCCCCGCGCGCCGCAGCGGTTTCCCTCGCTCGGTCTCCCATGTGCGCACCTCCCGTCCCCCGGACGGATGTTCACGATCCGCCCGCTCCCGGGTCCACAAGTCCCGCCAGAAAACCACACCACGCCGCGTAGCGAAAGACGAGCAGCGCGTCACTGTTCGAGTTCGAGTCACGGGTCATGACCCGCCTCTGTCCGGCAGCAACTTCCACGCAGTTGTCCGCGTGACGGTATTTCAGCGGTGTGGGGCTCAGCACACCATTCCACCGCAGGTCAACAGCGAGTTGACGGGTCTTCCAGGGGCGTGGTGGACTGCCGGGGCCATGTACGACGGCAGGAGAGGAAGCCGGTGCGAGTCCGGCGCGGTCCCGCCACTGTCACCGGGGAAGAACCTTCCCGGGAGCCAGGAACTCTCGCCGTCGGTCTCGTCGAACCAGGGCGTGGACACCCTGAGTGAGGACATATCGCCATGCGCGGCTGCCCATCGGGTCTCGATATCCGCTCGTTGCCCGACCCCGTGGTCGGCTGAACCGATGCGTGCCGACCGCGTCTTCGCGTACGGCGCCGCCGCCGGGCTCCTCGGTGATCTGCTGCTCGGCGATCCTCGCCGGGGGCATCCGGTCGCCGCGTTCGGGCGGGCGGCCGGTGCCGTGGAACGGGTGCTGTGGCGGGACCACCGGGGGTGGGGCGCGCTGCACACCGCGGTGTGCGCGGGTGGCGCCGTGGCGCTGGGGGCCGTGGCCTCGTCCGTCGTACGGCCGTCGCGGGCGGCCTCCGTCGCGTTGACCGCCGCCGCCACCTGGGCCGTCGTCGGGGGGACTTCGCTCGGGCGGGAGGCCAGGGCCGTGGGGCGGTTCCTGGAGACAGGGGACGTCGAGGGCGCGCGGGCCCGGTTGCCGCACCTCTGCGGGCGTGATCCTCAGGCACTCGACCGGGACGGGATCGCGCGGGCCGTCGTGGAGTCCGTCGCCGAGAACACCTCGGACGCGGTGGTCGGTGCCCTGGTGTGGGGCGCCGTCGGTGGGGTGCCGGGGCTTCTCGGGTTCCGGGCCGTCAACACGCTGGACGCCATGGTCGGGCACAAGTCCCCGCGTCATCGGCGGTACGGGTGGGCTTCCGCGCGGCTGGACGACGTCGCGGGGTGGCCGGGGGCCCGGCTGACGGCCGTCCTGGCCACGGTTGCCGGTGGGAACCCCCGGGGGGCCGTGCGGTCTTGGCGGGCGGACGCGGGGAAGCATCCGAGTCCCAACGCAGGGCCTGTGGAGGCGTCGTTCGCGGGGGCGCTCGGGGTGCGGTTGGGGGGCACGTTGTCATACGGGGGGCGGGTCGAGCATCGGCCTGTGCTGAACGGGGAGGGGCGGGCCGTCGTCGTGGAGGACATCGAGCGGGCCGTTCGGTTGTCGCGGCGGGTGAGCTGGCTGGCGTTGGGGGTCAGCGCGGCGGGTGCGCTGGTGCTGGGCCGGGTCACGAAGGGGAACTCATGAGCGGCGATCGTGGCGTGGGTGGGGGGCTGCTCGTGGCCGGCACCACCTCCGACGCCGGCAAGAGTGTCGTCACCGCCGGGATCTGCCGGTGGCTGGTGCGGCGGGGTGTCAAGGTCGCGCCGTTCAAGGCGCAGAACATGTCGCTCAATTCGTTCGTGACGAACGAGGGCGCCGAGATCGGGCGGGCGCAGGCCATGCAGGCCCAGGCCTGTCGCGTCGAGCCGACCGCGCTCATGAATCCCGTGCTGCTCAAACCCGGTGGGGAGCGGAGCAGTCAGGTGGTGCTGCTGGGGAAGCCCGTGGGGGAGATGAGCGCGCGGGGGTATCACGGGGGACGGCAGCAGAAGCTTCTCGGAACCGTTCTCGACTGTCTCGCCGAGTTGCGGGGCACGTATGACGCGGTGATCTGTGAGGGGGCCGGCAGTCCCGCCGAGATCAACCTTCGGCGGACCGACATCGTCAACATGGGGATCGCCCGCGGTGCCGGGCTTCCCGTGCTCGTCGTCGGCGACATCGATCGTGGGGGTGTCTTCGCGTCCTTCTTCGGGACCGTCGCACTGCTCTCCGCCGAGGATCAGGCCCTCGTCGCCGGGTTCCTCGTCAACAAGTTCCGCGGGGACGTCTCCCTGCTGGAGCCCGGGCTCGACATGCTGCACGGACTCACCGGGCGGCACACGTACGGTGTGCTGCCCTTCCGGCACGGGCTCGGCATCGACGAGGAGGACGGGCTGCGGGTCTCCCTGCGCGGAACCGTCCGCGAGTCGAACGTCGCGCCGCCCGTCGGGGAGGACGTGCTGCGGGTCGCCGTGTGCGCGATCCCGCTGATGTCCAACTTCACCGATGTGGACGCGCTCGCCGCCGAACCCGGTGTCGTCGTGCGGTTCGTGGACCGGCCCGAGGAACTGGCCGACGCGGATCTCGTCGTCATCCCAGGGACCCGGGGAACGGTACGGGCGCTGGAGTGGCTGCGGGAGCGGGGGCTCGCCGACGCCCTCGTCCGCAGGGCCGCGGAAGGGCGGCCGATCCTCGGCCTGTGTGGCGGGTTCCAGGTGCTCGGGGAGCACATCGAGGACGAGGTCGAGAGCCGGCGGGGGCACGTGGAAGGGCTCGGACTCCTGCCCGTTCGCGTGCGGTTCGCCCGTGAGAAGACGCTCGCGCGGCCCGTCGGTGAGGCCCTCGGGGAACGGGTCGAGGGGTACGAGATCCATCACGGGGTCGCCGGGATCGAGGGCGGCGAACCCTTCCTGGACGGGTGCCGGGTCGGGCAGACCTGGGGCACGCACTGGCACGGGTCGTTGGAGTCGGACGGGTTCCGGCGGGCCTTTCTGCGGGAGGTGGCGGCCGCCGCGGGGCGTCGGTTCGTACCGGCGTCCGACACCTCGTTCGCGGCGCTGCGTGAGGAGCAACTGGACCGGCTCGGCGATCTGATCGAGGAGCACGCGGACACGGACGCGCTGTGGCGGCTCATCGAGTCGGGCGCACCGACAGGACTGCCCTTCATCCCACCGGGAGCGCCCGCATGAGCCCCGGCACCGTGCTGTTGTCGTCGACTTCCGACACCGACCTCCTGGCGGCCAGGGCCGCCGCCTGGGAGGACGGGCTCGCCGCGCCGCGGGTCTCGGGCGCCCCGACCGTCCTGCTCGGGGGCGAGGCCGTGCACGGCGCGGAGTTGACTCGGACGACCTACCTGGACGTTGAGGAAGATCTGGAGGGAGACGAGTGATCTCCGCGATCCCCGCATGCGCGGGGAGCACACCGAGACGCCGCCCACCGCGGGCGACACCGCCGGACCATCCCCGCTCGGGCAGGGAGCACGGCTCCGGGTTGACCGCTCACGAGCCTCAGAGTCGCCCTCATCTCGCCCTTTCTCCCACAGGAGGGATCAACTCGTGAGTACGCACTTCCCCTTCACCGCCATCGTCGGGCAGGGCGACCTGCAACTCGCCCTACTCCTCAACGCGATCGCACCGAACGTCGGCGGTGTGCTCGTGCGCGGCGAGAAGGGCACCGCCAAGTCCACCGCCGTGCGGGCGCTCTCGGCGCTGTTGCCGGAGGTGGAGGTCGTCGCCGGGTGCCGCTTCTCGTGCGATCCCGTGAAGCCGGACCCCGGGTGCCCGGACGGGCCGCACGAGCCGGCGTTCGAGGCGCGGCCGTCGCGGATGGTCGAGCTGCCCGTGGGTGCCTCCGAGGACCGGCTCGTCGGTGCGCTCGACATCGAACGGGCGCTGTCGGAGGGCGTGAAGGCGTTCGAACCGGGGCTGCTGGCCGACGCGCATCGCGGGATCCTGTACGTCGACGAGGTCAACCTGCTCCACGACCACCTCGTCGACCTGCTGCTCGACGCGGCCGCGATGGGCGCCTCGTACGTCGAGCGGGAGGGCGTCTCCATACGGCATGCCGCCCGCTTCCTGCTCGTGGGGACGATGAACCCCGAGGAGGGCGAGCTGCGGCCGCAGTTGCTCGACCGGTTCGGGCTGACCGTCGAGGTCGCGGCCTCGCGGGAGCCGGACCAGCGGGTGGAGGTCGTACGGAGGCGGCTCGCCTACGACGACGACCCGGCCGGTTTCGCGGCGCGCTGGGCCGACGAGGAGGCCGCCGTACGGGCCCGGATCGTGGCCGCGCGGGAGCTGTTGCCGTCGGTGGTGCTCGGTGACGCGGCGCTGCGGCAGATCGCGGCGACGTGCGCGGCGTTCGAGGTCGACGGGATGCGGGCCGACATCGTGATGGCGCGGACGGCGACCGCGCTGGCCGCGTGGGCCGGGCGGACCGAGGTGCTGGCGGAGGATGTGCGCCAGGCGGCGCTGCTCGCGCTGCCGCACCGGCGGCGCAGGAACCCGTTCGACGCGCCGGGACTCGACGAGGACAAGCTCGACGAGACGCTGGAGGAGTTCGGGGGGCCGTCGGAAGACGAGGACCCTGATCCCGGTCCGGACGGGGGTGGCGGGCAGCCGCCCTCCTCGGAGCCCGAGGGGCCACAGGACGGTGACACCGGTGCGCGGCCGGAGGCCGGGGAGGGCGGGGAGCCGCAGCCCGCCGGCGCCGGGGCGGGCGAGCAGTCCGCCGTACGGGCCGCCGAGCCCTTTCGTACGAAGGTGCTGAGTGTGCCGGGGCTCGGTGAGGGCGCCGCCGGGCGGCGTTCGCGGGCGCGGACCGAGCACGGGCGGACGACCGGGGCGCGTCGTCCGCGCGGCACGCTGACCAAGCTGCACCTGGCCGCCACGGTCCAGGCCGCCGCGCCGCACCAGCGGGCGCGGGGCCGGTCGGGGCCGGGGCTGGTCGTGCGCCGTGACGATCTGCGGCAGGCGACCCGGGAGGGGCGGGAGGGGAACCTCGTGCTGTTCGTGGTCGACGCCTCCGGATCGATGGCGGCCCGGCAGCGGATGAGTGCGGTGAAGGGGGCGGTGCTGTCGCTGCTGCTGGACGCCTACCAGCGGCGGGACAAGGTGGGGCTGGTGACCTTCCGGGGGTCGGCCGCCGAGGTGGCGTTGCCGCCGACCTCGTCCGTGGAGGCGGCGGCGTCCCGGCTGGAGTCGCTGCCCACGGGCGGGCGGACGCCGCTGGCCGCCGGGTTGCTGCGGGCCCATGAGGTGCTGCGGGTGGAGCGGCTGCGGGACCCCGCGCGGCGGGCGCTCGTCGTGGTCGTGACCGACGGGCGGGCCACGGGCGGCCCCGAGCCGGTCGCGCTCGCCGGGCGGGCGGCCCGGCTGTTCGCGGCCGAGGGCATCGCCTCCGTGGTCGTGGACTGCGAGTCGGGCCATGTCCGGCTGGGGCTGGCCGGGCGGCTCGCGGGTGAGCTGGGCGGCACGGCGGTGACGTTGGACGAGCTTCGAGCGGATTCCATCGCCGGGCTCGTACGTGATGTGCAAGGGACTTCGCAGAGGACTTCTAGGAGGGCCGCGTAATGCCTCAGGGGCAGCCGAGTGTCGTACCGGACGACGGGCTGACGACGCGTCAGCGCAGGAATCGTCCGCTGGTGTTCGTGCACACGGGCATCGGGAAGGGCAAGTCCACCGCCGCGTTCGGACTGGCGCTGCGCGCCTGGAACCAGGGGTGGCCGATCGGGGTGTTCCAGTTCGTCAAGTCGGCGAAGTGGAAGGTCGGCGAGGAGAACGCGCTGCGGGTGCTCGGGGCGTCCGGTGAGGGCGGGTCCGTCGACTGGCACAAGATGGGTGAGGGCTGGTCGTGGGTGCAGCGCGACGGCCAGATGGACAACGAGGAGAAGGCCCGGGAGGGCTGGGAGCAGGTCAAGCGGGACCTGGCGGCGGAGACGTACAAGCTGTACGTCCTCGACGAGTTCGCCTACCCCATGCACTGGGGGTGGGTGGACACGGACGAGGTCGTGGACGTGCTGCGCCACCGGCCGGGGACCCAGCATGTGGTGATCACCGGGCGGAACGCGCCCGAGAAGCTCGTCGACTTCGCGGACCTCGTGACCGACATGTCCAAGGTCAAGCACCCCATGGACGCGGGCCAGAAGGGCCAGAGAGGCATCGAGTGGTGACGCCGTGACCTCCTCCCCGTCCTTCGCCTCGTCCTCCGCCTCGTCCTCCGTGCCCCGGCTGGTCGTCGCCGCGCCCTCCTCGGGGAGCGGCAAGACCACCGTGGCCACGGGGTTGATGGCCGCGTTCGCCGCGCGGGGGCTCGCCGTGTCCCCGCACAAGGTGGGGCCGGACTACATCGATCCCGGGTATCACGCGCTCGCCTGTGGGCGGGTGGGGCGCAACCTCGACGCGTACATGTGCGGGCCGGAGCTGATGGCTCCGCTGTTCGCGCACGGGGCGCGGGGGTGCGACATCGCCGTCGTCGAGGGTGTGATGGGGATGTTCGACGGGGCGGCTGGGGAAGGGGAGTTGGCGTCCACCGCGCATGTGGCGAAGCTGCTGCGGGCGCCGGTGGTGCTCGTCGTGGACGCGTCGTCGCAGTCGCGGTCCGTGGCGGCGCTGGTGCACGGGTTCGTCTCCTGGGATCCCGAGGTGCGGGTCGGGGGTGTGATCCTCAACAAGGTCGCCTCGGACCGGCACGAGGAGATGCTGCGGGAGGCCTTGGACTCTACGGGGGTGCCGGTGCTGGGGGTGCTGCGGCGTGCCCCTCAGGTGGACACGCCGTCCCGGCATCTGGGGCTGGTGCCGGTGGCCGAGCGGCAGGCGGCGGCGGTGGAGGCGGTCGCCGCGATGGCGGCGCAGGTGCGGGCGGGGTGTGATCTGGAGGCGCTGGTCGGGCTGGCGCGGAGTGCGGGGGTGTTGTCGGGGGCGGCGTGGGACGCGGCTGAGGCCTTGGCTTTCTCGCCCCCGCCGCCCCTTCCCGTCCCGACCCTGGGGGCTGCGCCCCCAGACCCCCGCTTTCGGCCTGCGGCCTCGTCCTCGAACGCCGGACGGGCTGAAGGGGGCGGGGCCGCGTCCCCAAGCCCCCGTGTCTCGTCTTCGGCGCGGCCCACGCGGGTTGCCGTGGCCGGTGGGCCCGCCTTTACCTTCTCCTATGCGGAACACGGTGAGCTGTTGGCCGCCGCCGGTGCCGAAGTCGTCGTCTTCGACCCCCTTCGTGACGAGGAACTGCCCCCGGAGACACGGGGGTTGGTGATCGGCGGCGGGTTTCCGGAGGTGTACGCCGCCGAGCTGTCCGCCAACGAGCGGTTGCGGAAGGCCGTCGCCGAGCTGGCCTCGAGCGGGGCTCCGGTGGCCGCCGAGTGCGCGGGGCTGCTGTATCTGTGCCGGGAGCTGGACGGGCGGCCCATGTGCGGGGTGCTCGACGCCACGGCCCGGATGGACGCGCGGCTCACCCTCGGTTACCGGGACGCGGTGGCCGTCGGTGACAGTGTGCTGGCGGCGGCGGGGACGCGGATGCGGGGGCACGAGTTCCACCGGACGGTCGTCGAGCCGGGGGCCGGGCCGGCCCCCGCCTGGGGGATACGGACGCCTCGGCGGCGGGTCGAGGGTTTCGTACAGCGAGGTGTGCACGCGAGCTATCTGCACACGCACTGGGCGTCGGAGCCCGGTGTCGCCCGTCGGTTCGTGGAGGGGTGCCGGACGTCATGAGCAACAGGCTGATCGAGGACGCCGTGTGGGGGTCCGCGCTGGGGCCGGTTGAGGAGTCCGTCCGGGCCGCCGACGAGTTGGACGGCCGTCCTCTCCCCTACCTGTCCACCCTCGTCGCGCCCGCCCGGCGCGACGGCGGACGCGGTGGGAAGCCGTGACCGGTCCCGAGAACCTCCTCTCACTCCGCCACGCCCACCACCAGCCAGATGAAGGCCGCCCCGGCGATCGTGCACAGCAGGGTGGAGCGGGCCGGGTGTTCGTGGTGGGCCTCGGGGAGGATCTCGGCGGCGGCGAGGTAGAGGAGTGCGCCGCCGAAGAAGCCGAGGTAGCAGCCGAGGGGTCCCTCCGGGATCGTGAACAGCAGCGTGGAGGCGGCTCCCGCCACCGGGGCCGCCGCGTCCGCGAACAGCATCGCGAGCGCGCGGCGGCGGGCGTTGCCGTACACGCTCGTGAGGGTGTACGTGTTGAAGCCGTCCGCGAAGTCGTGGGCGATCACCGCGAGCGCGACCGCGATGCCCATGCCCTCGCCGATCTGGAAGGCCGCGCCGATGGCGACGCCGTCCATGGCGCTGTGTCCGACCATCGCCGCCGCGGCCGTCAGACCCACCTGTGGCGTACGGCCGTTGTGCTCCTCGGCGCCGTGTGCGGCCTGCCGGGCCGCGAGCAGGCGTTCCACCAGGTGGGCCAGGAGGAAACCGCCGACGAACAGCAGCAGGGCGGCCGGGACGCCGAAGACCTCGTCGCCGGCGGCCTCCAGGGCCTCCGGCAGCAGGTCGAGGCCGACCACGCCCAGCATCAGGCCGCCGGCCAGGCCCAGCACCAGGTGACGGCGGTCCGTCACTCGTTGTGCCGTCCAGCCGCCGAGCAGCGTCATGAGGAACGCGCCGAGCGCTACGAAGACCGCCATGCGTATGTGCTACCGGAAGAGCCGAGCCTCGCGTGTGCGGCGCCCCGAGCGAGGGTGCCCTTGAGGGGACGGGATCTGCTGGAGGGCGGCTGTGTGACGTCGACGTCCGTGGTCGTCGCCCATCGGGCGACCTGGTTCGAGGAGCTGGTGCTGGACATGCTCGGTCTGCCTGCGGAGGGGGACGTCATGGGGGTTTCCCGGGCTGTGCTGGACGGAGAACGCGTCGAGCTGGACCTGGAGTTCGCCTGGCCTCTGCCCGCGTTGCCGTCGAACGTCGGGCGCCCGGCGGTGGACGCCGCGCCCACGGACGACTACGCGCGGCAGCGACCGGCGATTCATGTGACCGACCGCCTGGTCGACACCGGCGAGGCACGGATCGTCCTCCGTCCGCCCTCCCTCGTCGTCGGCGTCGGCGCCTCCAAGGGCGTGCCGGTGGACGAGGTCCTCGGCCTGATCGAGGACGCCCTGCGGGACGCCGGCCTCTCCCCCAAGTCCCTCGCGGCGGTCGCCACCGTCGACGCCAAGGCCGGCGAACCCGGCGTCGTCCGGGCGGCCGAGCGTCTCGGTGTTCCCCTGGTCACCCACTCCGCCGAGGAACTGGCGGCGGTCGAGGTGCCGAACCCCTCCGACGCGCCCCGGGCGGCCGTGGGCACCCCGTCCGTCGCGGAGGCCGCCGCGCTCGTGGGCGGGGGTGAACTGCTCGTCCCCAAGCGGAAGTCGGAACGGGCGGACGGGCGGACGGCGATGGCGACCTGTGCCGTCGTGCGGCGGCCGGCGCGGGGGCGGCTCGCGGTGGTCGGGCTCGGGCCGGACGCCCGGGACCTGCTGACACCACGGGCCGGGGCCGAACTGCGCCGCGCGGCCGTGCTCGTCGGGCTCGACCAGTACGTGGACCGGATCCGTGATCTGCTGCGGCCCGGTACGCGGATCCTGGAGTCCGGGCTCGGGGCGGAGGAGGAGCGGGCGCGCACGGCGGTGGCGGAGGCCCGGAAGGGGCAGGCCGTCGCGCTGATCGGCAGTGGGGACGCGGGGGTGTACGCCATGGCGTCGCCCGCGCTCGCCGAGGCCTGCGACTACATCGACGTGATCGGTGTGCCCGGTGTCACCGCCGCGCTCGCCGCCGCCGCGATCCTCGGCGCTCCGCTCGGGCACGACCATGTGTCGATCAGCCTGTCCGATCCGCACACCCCGTGGGAGGTCATCGAGCGTCGGGTGCGGGCGGCGGCCGAGGCGGACCTCGTGGTGACGTTCCACAACCCGCGCGGCCGGGGCCGGGACTGGCAGCTGCCGAAGGCTCTCTCGATCCTGGCCGGGCACCGGGAGCCGACGACGCCGGTGGGTGTCGTACGGAACGCCTCGCGGCCGGACGGGTCGAGCAGGCTGACGACCCTGACCTCGCTCGATCCGGAGACGGTCGACATGATGACCGTCGTGACCGTGGGCAACACGGCGACCCGGGAGGTCGCGGGGCGCAAGGTGACGCCGCGCGGCTACCGCCGGCAGGAGCCTTCCCGGACCCCGGCCGCCGCCGCGCCCGACGTCCTGCCGCGCACCCCTGTTCCGAACTCCGAGGAGACATCGTGACCACCCCGCCGCCCGCCCTGCTCATCACCGGTCATGGCACCCGGGACGACGCCGGGGCCGAGGCGTTCCGCGACTTCGTACGGGAGTTGGGGCGCCGTCACCCCGAGCTGCCCGTCGCGGGTGACTCCGTCGAGCTGTCCCCGCCGCTGGGTGAGGTCGTGACCGAGCTGGTGGAGCGGGGGGTGCGGCGGTTCGCGGCCGTTCCGCTGACGCTGGTGTCCGCCGGGCACGCCAAGGGGGACATCCCGGCGGCGCTGGCCCGGGAGATGGAGCGGCACCCGGAGATCTCGTACGTCCACGGCCGTCCGCTGGGCCCGCACCCGGCGCTGCTGCGCGTCCTGGAGCGGCGGCTGGACGAGGCGCTCGGCGGGGGCGGCCGTGTCCCGGGCGACCGGGCCGATGTGACCGTGCTGCTCGTGGGGCGGGGGTCGACCGATCCCGAGGCCAACGCCGAGGTGCACAAGGCGGCCCGGCTGCTGTGGGAGGGGCGCGGGTACGCGGGCGTGGAGACGGCGTTCGTGTCGCTGGCGGCGCCGGACGTGCCGAGCGGTCTCGACCGGTGCGTGAGGCTGGGCGCCCGGCGGATCGTCGTGCTGCCGTACTTCCTGTTCACCGGCGTCCTGCCGGACCGGATGCGGCTGCAGACCGAGGGCTGGGCTGCCGCGCGTCCGGAGATCGAGGTACGGTCGGCCGATGTCATCGGACCGGAACCGGAACTTCTCGATCTGGTCATGGAGCGGTACCGGAAGGCGCTGGAGGGCGATCCGCGCATGAACTGCGACTCCGGCGTCCACCGCGTCGCCCTGCCCGGCTTCGAGGAGAAGGTGGGCCTGCCGCGGCAGCCGCACCTCCACCCGGACGACGGGCACCACCACGACCACGGGCACCACCATCACCACGGGGGACACGCGCACTCCCATGCACACTGAACAGGACACCGCGAGCGGCCACGACCTGCGGCATCACGGCGACGCCGAGGTGCGGGACGACGGGGCGAGGCTCACCGACCTCGCCGTGAACGTCCGGGCCGACACACCGCCCGCCTGGCTGCGGGAGCGGATAGCCGGGTCGCTGACCGGGCTGGCCGCCTACCCCGACGGGCGGGCCGCCCGGGCGGCGGTGGCGGCACGGCACGGGCTGCCCGTGGAGCGGGTGCTGCTCACGGCAGGTGCCGCCGAGGCCTTCGTGCTGCTCGCACGCGCCCTGAAGGCCCGTCAACCGGTCGTGGTGCACCCGCAGTTCACGGAACCGGAGGCCGCGCTGCGGGACGCCGGGCACACCGTGGACCGGGTGCTGCTGCGGGAGTCGGACGGCTTCCGGCTGGACCCGGCGGCGGTGCCGGAGGACGCCGACCTGGTCGTCATCGGCAACCCGACCAACCCCACGTCCGTACTGCACCCGGCGGCGTCCATCGCCCGACTCGCCCGGCCGGGGCGGACGCTGGTGGTCGACGAGGCGTTCATGGACGCGGTGCCGGGTGAGCGCGAGGCGCTGGCTGGCCGGACGGACGTGCCCGGTCTCGTCGTCCTGCGCAGCCTCACCAAGACGTGGGGGCTGGCCGGCCTGCGGATCGGATACGTCCTCGCCGCCCCGGAGACGATCGCGGAACTGGAGCGGGCCCAGCCCCTGTGGCCGGTGTCCACGCCCGCCCTGGCGGCGGCCGAGGCGTGTGTGTCGGACCGGGCCCTGGCGGAAGCCGCCGCCGCGGCCGACCGGATCGCCGCGGACCGCGCCCATCTGGTCGCCGGGCTCAAGGAGTTCGGCCCGGACGGCCTGGTCGTCGCCGAGCCCGCCGAGGGCCCGTTCGTCCTGGTGCGCCTGCCCCGCGCGGGTGCCGTACGACGCCATCTGCGCAGCCTCGGCTTCGCGGTGCGACGCGGCGACACCTTCCCGGGCCTGGACGAGGAGTGGCTGCGACTGGCGGTCCGCGACCGGACCACGGTCAACGGCTTTCTCCAGGCGCTGGACTGCGCGATGACACTGGCGGACAGCTGAGCGGAGAAGGCCCGGCGGTCCGCCTGTCAGGGCGTCGGCGCTGAGGGACCGGGAGCTGCCGGTGGTTCCGCCCCGTAGGGAAGGTCGTCCCAGCGGATTCGTTCCTCGGTTCCGTCCGGGAAGCGGATGTGCGCGTTTCCGTGGGTGTCCACCGTCGCACTCGCCCCGGTGTGCGGGGTGCGCGGGTCGCCGCTGAGCATGACGAGCGTGACCAGGACCGGACCGCTTCCCCCGGGTCCTTCCAGCGCGGGCGTCGCCGAGTGGTGCCCGTACGCGTTCGTGCCGACGGCTCGTGTCACGGTTCCGGGCCCCTCGCCCCAGCCGTACAGCCCCACGATCGCGCTGGTCAGACCGTCCGCGCGGCAGGCCAGCGCCCACCCCGGGCCAGCCGCCCCCGTGGGTGGCCCGGCATCGTCGGCCACGGCCCATCCCCCTTCCCGTACGGCCGAGTCGGGTGGGACGTCGACGCGGTGCACCCTGACCTCCCAGGGTCCGCGCACCACACTGATCGTCTCGATGCCGTCGCCGTACCGGGAGGCTGCGCGGCGGCCCTCGGCGCCGAGCGGATGGATGCGGCCACGCGGGGAGGGCGTGCCGTCGGGTGCGAGCAGGGCGAGGTGGTTGTCGGGGCCGCCGGTCCCCGGGGCTGCCGGGGTCTCCGGCGCGGTCGCGCTGGAGTAGGCGAGCCGGGCGTAGTGCGGGCTGTCGTCGGCGGTGGCGGGCGGGGGCGGTAACCGGTCGCTGCCGTGGTTGACGAGCCGTACGAGTCCGTCTGCGGCGGTGGACTGCAGTAGCCAGCCGGGGCCGGGCAGGGCGAGCGTGGTGTCGGCCGTGTCGACGGGCGCGGGCTCCTCGGGCGCGGTCCACACGGGGTGGCTCTCGGGCAGGAGCAGCCCGAGGAAGGCCTTGCTCGCCCAGTAGGGGGAGGCGGGGCCCGAGTAGCGCTGGGTGACGGGGAGGAAGGGCCGGTACCAGCCCAGCGTGAGCAGGCCCCGCTCGTCGGGTGCGCCCCGTTCCGCGAAGTGCTTCACGGCGCCGGAGGCGAGCCGGCGGGTGCGGCCGGGCGGCAGGGGGGTGGCGTCGGCGAGGGCGCCGGCCCACAAGGGGGCGGTGGTCGCGAAGCGGTAGGTGAGCGAGCGGCCCTGGTGCACCGGTGCCCCGTCGGCGCCGAAGAAGTGCTGGTGGGCGCCGAGGAACTCGCGCAGCCGCCCGCGATGCCGGGCCACCAGCCTCGCGTCCGCCCTCGGGCCCGCGATCCGCGCCCACAGCACCGGGTACAGGTGCAGGGCCCAGCCGTTGTAGTAGTCGAACTTCCGGCCGTCTCCGTCGGTGTACCAGCCGCCGCCCCGGTACCAGTCCTCCAGCCGGGCGAGCCCCGCGTCGATCTCGGAGCGGCTGTGCGGGGCGCCGACCGAGGCGAGGAACTCCTCGGTGATCACCTGGAAGAGCCGCCAGTTGGAGTCGTTGGCGTCCGCCCCGACGAAGCCGCCCAGCCAGTCGGCGACCCGGCCGCGTACGGCGTCGTCGAGGCGGTCCCACAGCCACGGCCGGGACTCGTGCAGCGCGATCGCGATCGACGCCGCCTCCACCATGGGCTGCGCCCGGTCGGTGATCGCCGGCCACCGCTCGTCGCCGCCGCGCGGATGGGTACCCGCGGCGAGCCCGGCCGCGTACCGCTCGATCAGGGCCGGTCCGACCCGCCCGCCCGAGCCCGCGATCCGGAAGGCGGCGAGCAGAAAGGAGCGGGCGAACCCCTCCAGCCCGTCGGACAAGGGACCGGAGTGGCTGGCCCGCCCCGGCAGCCGGTACTGCGCCAGCCCCGGCGAGGCGTATGGCACGAGCCCGTCGAGCAGCCGATCGGCCATGGCCTCCCAGTGGGCGCGGGTCCAGCCGGTGAGGGGGGAGAGGAGGAAGTCGGTGGGCGGGAGCGTCGAGTTGTCGGCGGGCGACACGTGCGGCGCGGTCATAGGGGAGTGCATCCTCCGTGAGTCGTGGTGAGGGAGCAGGGCAGCGCGCCCCGACAGGGGCGCGGGGCTGTGACATATGCGGCTCCGCCGCGTGGGCGCGACCAGCCACATACGACCCGCACTGTCACAACGGCCCCCTCGGCGAAGCCACACTCCGCCGCACGACGATGTGCGTGCCCAGCACATGCCGGCCCCCCACCCCCCGCTCCGGATCCCGCAGAGCGATCCGCACCGCCGCCCGCCCCAGCTCCTCCGCCGGCGTACGCACCGTCGTGAGCGGCGGATCGAAGTCCTCGGCCAGCGGGATGTCGTTGTACCCGACCACCGAGATGTCGTCGGGAACACTCAGCCCGGATTCGGCGATCGCGCGGAGCGCCCCCGCCGCGACCATGTCGTCCCCCGCGAACACGGCCGTGAACTCCCGTGTCTCCTTGAGGAGTTCGGTCATCGCCCGCAGCCCGGCGGCCCGGCCGAGCCCGCAGTCGACGACCCGCCCGGCCGCCGGAGGCAACCCGTGCTCGGCCAGCGCGGCCCGGTACCCGGCGACCCGGGCGTCCAGCGCGGTGTTGCCGGGCAGCCCGCCGAGGAAGACGATCCGGCGGTGCCCGGCGGAGAGCAGATGCCCGGTGATCGCCCGCGCCCCGGCCTCGTTGTCGAACTCGACGACGAGTGCGGGGACTTCGGGCCCCGGCGCGGGCCGGCCGCACAGCACCAGCCGGGCCCCGGAGGCGTCCAGGGCCTGCGCGTACTGGGCCACGCGCGAGCGGTACGCGTCGTCCTCGACGACCCCGCCGACCAGGATCACCAGCCGTGCCCCTTCCTCCCGCATGAGCCGCACGAAGTCCATCTCCCGCTGCGGGTCTCCCCCGGTCGCGCCGACCACGCACAGCCAGCCCCGGTCGGCGGCCTCCGCCTCCACTCCCTCGGCGACCTGGGCGTAGAAGGGGCTGGTGACCTGGCGGACGACGACGGCGGCCATCTTGCGGCCGCCGCCGACCAG
The DNA here is from genome assembly GCF_053592095.1 of Streptomyces sp. NPDC002787. NCBI lineage: Bacteria > Bacillati > Actinomycetota > Actinomycetes > Kitasatosporales > Streptomycetaceae > Streptomyces > Streptomyces sp. NPDC002787. Next base: position 89,064 of record NZ_JBSFVC010000004.1, read on the forward strand.
GGCGCGGGCGTGCGCGTTGGCGACGTAGTCGAGTTCGCGGGCGGCGCGCAGGACGCGGGCCCGGGTGGCGGCGGGCACCGGATGGTTGCCGCTGAGCGCGCGGGAGGCGGTGGCCGTCGAGACCCCGGCCCGCTCGGCCACCTCCCGGATCGTGACCCGCCCCTTGGACACCATGTCGTTCCCCATCCCCCGCGTCTCCTGTTCCGCTTCCGCCGGCCGCAGGCCGCTGCTCACGTGTTGGCCGCGTAGTCCTCTCCGAACTCCTCGGCCATTCTGTCGCCGCCGCGTTGCCGCCACTTCTTCACGGTCGCGTCCCACTCGGACAGCGGGAGGCGCCCGGCGACGATGCCGGTGAGCGTGTCCTCGAGGAGGGCCTTGAGGGTGGTGCCCTGGGAGTTCTTGGTGGCGGACTGGAGCCCGAAGGAGGCGTTGCGGACGGCGTGCGGCACGACCTTCCGCTGCCAGGTGTGCAGGGCCCGTACGGCGTCCGGCATGCCGGGTACGAACAGCACCTGGGGGCCCTCGGCGAGGTACTTCAGCGGCAGGTTGGTGTTGTTCTCGACCTCGCCGAGCTTCGTGGGCTGCGGGGAACCGTCCGCGCCACGGGTGAAGTGGGTGCCCTCGACGCCGTAGTGGACGAGTTCCCACTCCTCGCTGCCGAAGGGGGCGGCGAGGAGGTCGAGGATGCGCAGCAGCAGCTCGATCCGTTCCTTCTTCGCCTTCTTCAGCACGGTGTAGCCGAAGGAGCGGCGGGCCGCCACGATCCCGCCCGGCTCGCCGCCGACGCTGTACGGGAGGGCCGCCGCCGGGGTCAGCTTTCCCTTGCTCTCCCGGTACTTGGGGAGGTACGCGCCGAAGCCGTCCTGCATGGAGCCGACCGTGCCGTTGTAGTAAAGGGTGGTCAGGTCGATCTGGGAGACGGACGTGGCGTCGGGGTGGTACGAGCCGTCCTCGCGCAGCCGTGTCTGGAAGGCGATGGCCGCCTTGAAGCGTTCGTCGGCCCAGCCCGGTGCGAAGGTGCCGTCGTCGGTGACGGCCCACTCCAGGGGCGCGTTGTGCGCGGCGGCGTGGACGGCGTTGCCGAAGAGGGAGCCGGCGGCGGCGCCGAGGGCGTAGGTGCGGCCGCCGGTGGCCTTCTTGGCGACGGCGGCGAAGTCGTCGGCGGTCCAGGCCTCCTTCATGCCGGCGTCGGCGAACATGCCCTGGTTGAGCCAGAGCGTGGAGCCGGGCAGTGGGCGCTCCAGGGGGATGCCGTGGATACGGCCGCCGATGCGGCCCATGTCGCGCCAGGCGTGGGTGGGGATGTTCGCGAGGTTCGGGTAGTCGGCGATCGCGTCCCCGGAGAGGAACGGGGTCAGGTCCTCGGCCCGGCGCCGCACGAACTCGCCCTCGCGGGGCAGGACGAAGCCGGAGAAGATGTTCATGATGTCGGGCAGGGTGTCGGCGTCGCCGGCCATCACCGTGGCCATCTTCTTCTGGTAGTCGGCCTGGGAGATGATCGTGTACTCGATCTTCACCCCGAGGGCCTTCTCCACCGCCGCCCAGAAGCGGTTCGCGGAGGCGGGTTTCGGCGGCGTGCCGAACGACACCGACATGACCTTGACCGTGGAGCCGTCGCCCGGTGTCCGGGAGACGGACTTGACCAGGTCGGCGGGGTAGGCGGTGTAACCGGCCTGGACGCCTGCCTCGGTGGGCGCGAGGTCCGGCTTCGGGCCGCTCGCGGGGGTGTACGTCGGCCAGGGCGCGAGTTTCTTGCCCGCGTTGGAGACGTCGCTGTCGCCGGAGCCGGTGGAGCAGGCGGTCAGCAGACCGGGGGCCGAGAGCGCGGCTCCGCCCACGGCCAGGGATCGGAGCAGGGTACGTCGGGACGTGCTGGACATGAGCAAGTCACCTTTCTACACACGGCTCTTGACGGAGTGTCAGCTCTTGATGGCGCCGGTGAGCACGCCCTTGGTGAAGTACTTCTGCAGGAACGGGTAGACGAGCAGGATCGGTACGGTGGCGATCACCAGGACCGCCATCTGCACGGTCTGCGGGGCGGTGACGGTGGCCTCGCCGGTCGTGGCGTCGGTGAGCCCGGACCCCGCCACCACGTAGGTGCGCAGGACCTGCTGGAGGGGCCAGTGGTCGCTCTCCAGGTACAGGGAGGCGTAGAACCAGGAGTTCCAGTACCCCACCGCGTAGAAGAGTCCGACGACCGCGAGCGCGGCCTTCGACAGCGGCAGTACGACCGACAGGAGCACCCGCCAGTCCCCGGCCCCGTCGAGCCGCGCGGCCTCGTACAGCTCCTCGGGGATGCCCTGGAAGAAGCCGCGCAGGACGACGAGGTTGAAGACGTTCACGAGGACGGGCAGGACGAGGGAGGCGTAACTGTCCAGCAGGCCCAGCTCCTTGACCAGCAGGAAGCTGGGGATCATGCCGGGCGGGAAGAGGAACGTGAAGAGGATCAGCAGGAGCACCGGCCTGCCGCCGAAGACGCCGGGGCGGGAGAGCGCATAGGCGAGGGTGACCGTGCAGGCGAGGCTGAGCAGGGTGCCGACGAGGGTGACTCCGGCGCTGACGCCGAGGGCGTGCGTGACGATGCCGCCGTCGAGGATGTCGCGGTAGGCATCCAGGCTGGGCTCGGTCGGCCACAGCACCCAGCCGCCGCCTGCCACCACTTCGTCGGTGGAGGCCAGGGACGTGGACACGATCACCAGGAACGGCACGCACACCAGCAGGACGACGGCGACGAGCGCGACGGCCTTGGCCGCCTGGGTGACGGGCTTCGGCTTCTCCAGCCAGCCGGGGCGGGCGGGGCGTGTCTCCCGGACGCGTCGGACGGGCCGGACCGGCCCGGAGCGGGTGCTCACCTGTAGACCCCCTGTTCGCCGAGGCGGTGGGCGACCTTGTTGGCGGCGTACACGAGCAGCGCGCCGATGACGCCCTTGAACAGGCCCGCGGCGGCGGCGAATCCGTAGTCGCCGCCGACGACGCCCTGGTAGTAGACGAAGGTGTCGATGATCTCGGCGGCCTCCGGGCCGACCGCGTCGCGCTGGAGCAGCATCTGCTCGAAGCCGACGGAGAGGATGTCGCCGAGCCGCATGATGAGCAGCAGCACGATCACCGGGCGGATGGCGGGCAGGGTGACGTGCCAGAAGCGCCGCCAGGGGCCGGCGCCGTCGATCGCGGCGGCCTCGTACTGCTGCTCGTCGACCTGGGCGAGCGCGGCGAGGAAGATGATCGTGCCCCAGCCGGCGTCCTTCCAGATGACCTGGGCGACGGTGAGCGACCGGAAGGCGTCGGGGTTGCCGATGATGTCGACGGTGCTCAACCCCATGCCGTCCAGCGAGGAGTTGAGCAGTCCCGTGTCGCCGAGCACCTGCTGGAACAGGGCGACGACGATCACCCACGAGATGAAGTGCGGCAGATACGCCACCGACTGCACGAAGCGGCGGACGCTGCTGCGGGTGAGGCTGTGCAGGAGCAGGGCGAGCGCGAGCGGCACCGGGAAGTAGAAGACGAGCTGGAGGACCGCGATCCAGAGCGTGTTGAGGACGGCCGCCCAGAACGCCCCGTCGTCGAACATCCGTCGAAAGTTGTCCGCGCCGACCCAGGGGCTGCCCCAGATGCCGTCGAACGGGACGTATTCCTTGAACGCGATGAGGTTGCCGGCCAGCGCGCCGTAGTGGAACAGGAGGAAGTAGGCGAGGCCGGGGAGCATGAGCAGCAGGAGAGCCCGGGAACTCCGGTTCCTTCCCCGTCTCTGAAAACCTTTTCGCCCTGGCGGTGCGCCGTTCGCTCGACGGCGATCCGGTCCAACCTCCTCTTTACCTGTGTGTTCCCGTAGTACAGCGGCCACGGGTCCCCCTCACGTCTCGAAGTCGGAGTGAGGGGAAGTTAAAACGTTTTCATCAGAGCGGTCAACAGCCCTGACAGGAAGGACTGTTGGCCTGGTGACCGGATCCGGCCGTCCCGCTTCCGCGGTTTCACACCGCCTCACCCGTCCGTACAGGACTTCTCCGCAACGTTCGCAGTCCGGAACTCGCCCCTCCATTTGACATGTCATTGACACGGCTTTGGGGGGCCTTGGTAGACAGTTGCGCCCGGCGATTCCTGTGCGACCCCTGTGCTCACGGGGAACAAGGAGCCCTTCATGGCAGCCTTAGACCACACCCGCGTCCGTATCCGCCTCCGCCGCGTCCGCCTGCGCCGTTTCCGACTCCGTGCCGCCCTGGTCGGCGCCGTGGCGACGGCCATGATCATCGGCACCGCACCCGCCACCCCCGCCAGAACCGCCGAGGCGAGACCCGCGGCCGCGGTCGAACCCGACACCAGCGATCCCCGCGACGGCTGGAGACCCGCCAGCGAACGCGCCGAGGACGAGGACGACCCCGGTTTCCTGGAGCGTCTCTTCGGCGACGACGAGGACGGCGACGAGATCGGCCGGGGCGACGACCCCGAGCCGCCCCGCATCGGCCTGGACCGCTCCCGGGGATCGGCCTCCCTCACCCACCGGGGCGTCACGGGCGACGCCGTGGGCGTCCGTATCGCCGCACCCCGCACCACGCACGCCACCGGCGCCGACCTCTCCTGGAGCGCGTACCGGGGCAAGGGCCTGCGGGAGTACGAGGTCCACCGCTCCACGAAGAAGGACTTCACCCCCACCGACGAGACCCTTCTCGCCCCCGTCGACCGCGACACCCGGACCTTCGCCGACCGCACCGCGCCCCCGGCGTTCGACGGCGAGGGCAGCGGCGACGGCGACGGTGAGGGCCGCACCTACCACTACCGGATCGTCGTCCGCACCCAGCAGGGCAAGCTGCTGGCCGGCCCCGCCCGCACGGTCGAACTGCCGCCCCTGGGCCAGGTCGCCGAGGGGACGAAGCTGCTCGCCGCCCCCGAGGGCGAGACCTACTTCCTGCCGTACACGCCGGCGCGGATGATCCCCGGCGAGAAGGCCACCGTCGAGGCCACGCTCACCAACACCACCGACACGGTGTGGAAGAAGGGCGAGCGGGTCCTGTCGTACCGCTGGACTCTGGACGGCAAGGACGTCACCAACCTCCTCAACAAGGACGCGACCCCCCTGCCGAAGGACGTGCGGCCGGGCGAGACGGTCGCCTTCGACGCGGAGCTGAAGGCCCCGGTCCTGGTCGACCCGCTCGACAAGCGGCTCACCTTCGGCCTGGAGTGGGACCTTCGGGACAAGGCCACCGGCGACTGGCTGTCCGAGACGGACGGGGTCCCGCCGTCGAAGCACGAGGTCACCGCCGAGTACCCGACCTCCGACCAGCTCGGTCTGGAGGACTTCCACTCCTATGCCGGCAAGAACACCGGCGCGGGTTCGGCGCTGATGAGCAACCTTCACGCGGGCAACGCGGTGTGGTCGTACAACGCCTTCTCGAACCCGTCGCTCGGCTTCTCGACCTTCCTGCGGCTGGCCTACAACTCGCAGGACGCCTCCAGCACTCCGGCCGGTTTCGGCTGGTCGCTGCAGGCCTCCTCGCCGGTCCGGCTGGGCACGCCTCTGGACTTCCATCCGGCCGCGCTGCTGCCCAAGCAGATCACGCTGACCGACGGCGACGGCACCAGCCATGTCTTCAGCAAGAACAAGAAGGGCGAGTGGGACTCCCCCGCCGGCGTCCACTTCCGGGTCAGGCAGCTGGAGAAGGACTGTCTGCTCCACCCCCACCAGCGCGAGGCCTGGGAGTTCCTGCGCCCGGACCGCACCCGGTTCCTCTTCGACTGCCAGGGCTATCCGAGTGCCCAGGTGGACAAGAACGGCAACCGGATGGAGTTCACGTACGAGGAGCGGCTGCTCGGGCACCCGTCGAAGCTGCTGAAGTACGTCACCGACGCCGAGGGCCGGCGCACGCTCACCGTCGACTACTGGGAGAAGGGCGAGGCGTACTCGTACGTCGACAAGGACGGGAAGGTGAAGGAGGGCAAGCATCTCCTCAACCCGTTCATCATCGACAAGGTTCGGTCGGTCACCGACATCTCCGGGCGCCGGGTCGACCTCACCTTCACGGAGAAGGGCCTGCTGGCGCGGCTGACGGACGGCGCGAACGCCGAGGACAAGCTGCGCAAGGTCTTCAGGTTCGAGTACGGCAAGGAGTTCGACCACCCCGGCGTGAAGCTGGTCCAGGTCACCGACCCGCGCGGCAACGCCTCGAAGGTCGACTATGTCGGCCCGCACGACGACAAGGACCAGCTGCACTACCTGGGGTACACCAAGACGGTCACGGACCGGCTCGGCGGTGTGACCAAGTACCGCTACAAGGACCCCGACGGCCATGACGGCAAGGGGACCGAGACGGTCGTCACGGACGCCGAGGGCAACCCCAGCACCCAGCTGCTGGACGGCTACGGCCGTCCCGTGAAGCTCACCGACGCCAAGAAGCGGACCACGAGGCTGGGTTGGGACGCGGACAACAACGTCACGCGTCTGGAGGAGAACAACGGCGCCGCCCGCACCTGGAGGTACGACCCCAAGACGGGCTATCCGCTGGAGAGCCGGGACGCGGAGTCGGTGAAGAACGACCGGCCCGCCGCCACGCTCACCTACGCGACCGGTGAGAACGGCTATATCGCCGACCTGGTGCGCCGGGTCTCCCCGGAGGGCCGTACCTGGCGGTTCGGCTACGACGCACGCGGCAACATGACCTCGGTCACCGACCCGAAGGGCGTGGAGAGCGAGCCTGCGGACGACTACACCTCCACCAACGCCTACGACGCGCGGGGACGGCTCGTCTCCGCGACCGACGCGGGCGAGCACACCACGAAGTTCGAGGACTACGACCCCTCCGGCTATCCGCAGGTGATCGTCGACGCCCTCGGCAACCGCACGCTGACGACGTACGACGTGCGCGGCAACGTCACCGAGGTCGAGGAGGCCGACGGGGCGACGACCACGCAGACGTACGACGTGTTCGCGCGTCCGCTGGAGAACCGCAGGCCGAAGGACCAGCAGGCGGGTGAGTTCATCGTCACGCCCGCGCCGAAGTACGACGTGAACGACAACACGCTCGTCTTCACCGCCCCCAACGGGGTGTCCAGCAGCAGCCAGTTCGACGCCGCCGACCAGCTGCTGAAGTCCAGCCAGCCCGGTGACGAGGAGGGCGCGCCCCCACGGGTGTCGACCTTCACCTACGACAAGGTCGGCAACCAGCTCACCTCGACGGAGCCGAAGGGCAACCTGACCGAGAAGCCCGGCGACTTCACCTCGACGACCAAGTACGACGAGGTCTACCAGCCGATCGAGGCGGTCAACGCGGCGGGCAAGCGCGCCTCGGCGGTCTACAACGACGTCGGTGACCTGGTGAAGGTCGTCGATGCCCGCAAGAACGAGACCGACGACCCCGACGACTACACCACCAAGTTCCGCTACGACCTCGACCACCGGCTGCTGGAGACCACCGACGCGATCGGCAAGTCGACGACCAGCACCTACGACTGGGACGGTCTGACCACCGCCACCACCGACGCGGACGGCAACCGCACCGAGCTGGTCCTGGACGCCCGCGCCGCGCTGGTCGAGGCGCACGTCCCGCACGACGACGGCGTCACACGCAAGACCCGGTTCGAGTACGACGAGGTCGGCAACCAGACCCGGGTCATCACCCCGCGGGGCATGGAGACCGAGGACCCGAAGGACTTCGCCACCGAAACCGTCTACGATGAGCTGAACCGCGTCAAGGAGACCCTGAGCCCCTTCGACCCGGACGACGACCGATACAACACCCCCGACCGGACGACGTACGAGTACGACGCGCTGAGCAGGCTGAAGAAGGTCAGCGCCCCGCCGTCCGAGGGCCAGAGCATCCGCAACGAGACCGAGTACACCTACTTCGACACCGGCTGGATCAAGACGTCGGTCGACGCCTTCGACATCAAGAACACCTACCGGTACAACGACCTCGGCCAGCAGATCCAGAACACCCTGAGCAGCGCGGGCGATTCGGTCTCCCGCACCCTCAACTCCTCCTTCTACCCGAGCGGCGCCCTCAAGTCCCGCTCGGACGACGGAGTCCCGGTGGGCCTTCAGGTCGCCCTGGTCGACAACAGCGACATCAACAACACGGCGCAGCAGGGCACGTGGGCCGCGGTCGACGCCGAGGGCTCGTACGGCTACAACGCCCAGACGCACGCGCCCGGTGCGGGCGAGGACCGCTTCGTCTGGCAGCTGACGATCCCGCAGGCCGGCGACTACACGGTCTACGTCCGGTACCCGAAGGTCGACGGGGCGGCGAAGGACGCCTCGTACGAGATCAAGCACAAGGACGGCACCGAGACCAAGACCCTCGACCAGAGTGAACTCCCCGGTGAGTGGCGCTCCCTGGGCAAGTACGCCTTCGCCGAGGACACCGGTCAGGCCATCACCCTCACCGACAAGGCGACCGGCACGGTGGTCGCGGACGCGGTCCGGCTGGTCCGCGACTACGAGGGCGACACCGACAACGAGAAGAAGGACTTCTCCTACCGGTACGACGCCAACGGCAACCAGGTCGAGATCACCGACAACAGCCCCGGCGTCGAGACCGACCGCTACACCCTGGCCTACGACGAACTCAACCAGCTCACCGAGGTGGTGGAGCACGACGGCGACAGCGTCCGCGACAAGACGGCCCTGACGTACGACGCCAACGGCAACACGCTGACGACGACCCACGACCTGACCTGGAGCAAGCTGGACTACGACCCGCTGGACCGGGTCGAGCGCATCACCAACGCGTCGTCGCCGACGGCGGCCGACCGCCAGATCACCTCGGTCGAGTACACGGCCCGGGGCGAGCTGGCGAAACAGACGAAGCCGAACGGCAACGTCCTGACCGTCGACTACTACCTCGACGGCGCGACGAAGAAGACCACGGAGCGGCAGTCCGACGACACCCTCGTCGCCGAGCACGCCCTGAAGTACAACGCCAACGGCCACAAGGTCGAGGACGTCCTGAAGCTGATGGACGCGGACGACCACGGCTCCACGATCGACAACACGTACGCGTACACGTACGACCCGCAGGACCGCATCGCCAAGGTCGCGAAGACCGGCGACGACGAGAAGACGGAGGAGTACCGGCACGACGCGGCCGGAAACGTGGTCTGGCAGACGGTCGACGACACGACCACCACCCACCGCTACGACCGCAACCGCCTCCTGACCTCCACGGCGGACGGCGCGTCCTCGACGTACAACTACGACCCGCTGGGCCGCCTCGACACCGTCTCCTTCGGCGGCGAGACGATCCAGAAGTACCGCTACGACGGCTTCGACCGTCCGGAGTCGATCACGTCGGGCACCGGTGACGCGGCTCGGACGACCCGTATGACGTACGACGCGTTCGACCGCACGGTGAAGGAGGCGGTCGGCAGCGGCGACGACGCGAAGACCACCCTCTTCACCTACCTGGGCATCACCTCGAACTCCCTGCGGGAGGAGGTGACGGACGAGGGCGTCACGTCCTTCCAGTACGCCTCCTGGGGTCAGAAGCTCACCCAGATCAAGGACGAGGAAGACGATGAGGGCGCGGCCCCGGAGACCACGCAGTACCTCTACCACCCGCACGGTGACGTGGAGGCGCTGACCGACAAGGACGGCGACACCAAGACCACGTACGGCTACACGGCGTACGGCAAGAACGACACGGCCCAGTTCACGGGCGCGGACAAGCCGGGGGCGGGGGGCGAGGCCGCGGAGCCGTACAACTCGTACCGCTTCAACGCGAAGCGCTACGACACGACGTCCGGCACGTACGACATGGGTTTCCGCACCTACGACCCGGGCCTGAACCGCTTCCTGACCCGTGACATGTACGGCGGCGCCCTGGCGGACATGGGCCTCGCCACGGATCCCTTCACCGGCAACCGCTACGCCTTCGCCGGCGGCAACCCGATCTCCTTCATCGAGATCGACGGCCACCTGTTCGGCCTCTCCTGGTCCGACATCGGCCACGCGGCGTTGGACGTGGTCGGCCTGATCCCGGTGGTCGGCGAGGTCGCTGACCTGGCCAACTGCGGCTGGTACGCGGCCGAGGGCGAGTACGTCGACGCGGCCCTGTCCTGCGCCTCGGCGATCCCGTTCGCGGGGTACGGGGCGACGGCGGCGAAGGTGGCGAAGTACGGGGACGAGGCACTGGAGGCCCTGGACACGGCCAGCGACGTGGGTCGCAATGTGCCGTCGGGCGCGGCGACACCGCCGACGAGCAGCGCGAATCCGCCGCCTGCCGGCGCCGCCGATCCCCCGCCGGCCGGCGCCGCGGACGCACCCCCCACGGGCGGCGCCAACCCCCCGGCGGCCGACGCCCCGGCCCCGGCACCGGCCGCTCCCAATCCCCCGGACGCACCGCCGGCCAGTGGTGCGACCTGCAGGGTGGGGAACAGTTTCGCACCGGGCACGAAGGTCCTGATGGCCGACGGCACGACGAAACCGATCGAGGACGTCGAGGTCGGCGACAAGGTCAGGACGTCGGACGTGGAAACGGACGGCATCCAGCCCCGCACGGTGACCAACACGATCACAGGTGACGGCACGAAGCACCTGGTCACCCTCACGGTTGACACGGACGGCCGCACGGGCAACGAGACGTCCACCATCACAGCCACCGACGGCCACCCCTTCTGGTTGCCCGACGTGGGCCGCTGGGTGGAGGCCGGCGACCTGGAGCCCGGGCAGTGGCTGAGCACAGGGAGCGGCAGTTGGATCCAGGTCACAGCCTCCCGGGCGCGGGCAACACAGGCGACGGTCCACAACCTGAGCGTCGAGGGCATACACACCTACTACGTCCTGGCGGGGGCCACTCCGGTCCTGGTGCACAATGCTGACCCGGGTTGCGCCAACAAGCTCAGGGAGGCCCTCAACAATGCCGGCGACTTGGAACCGGCGACACCTCACTCCCCGCACCACATTGTGGCAGGAAACTCACCAAAGGCCGCGCCCGCAAGGGCGCAGCTGGATAGATTCGGAATCGGCGTAAACGATGCCGAGAACGGCGTCTGGCTGCCGCGGAGCAGTTCATCTCCCAACCCGAACGGGTTGTCGGTGCACTCGAAGATTCACACAAACGACTACTACGCCTACGTGAACGACTTGATGAGTGGAGCCAGGAACAAGAGTGAGGCACTTGACGTCATAGACCACGTCAGACGGCAACTGCTCGGCGGCCACTGGCCGTAGGCCGCAAGCGCCCGCCCGCCGAGTGATTGGCGGGCGGGCACCGGTCAGGTGCGTACCGCTGGGCTCGAAAGGTGATCGCCTATGAAACAGCAGGTAGATTCGGCGGAACGCACCGCCCGTCGACTTGTCGAGGAGATGGATGATCTAGATGCATCGCTCTCGGGGCTGACTCGGCTGGTGAGACGATTTTCGGCGATCGAGTTCGAGGTGCCGGAACTCCCCGACGCAGACGGATACCTCTTCCAGTACGGCAAGGTCAACTGGTTCCCGGAGCCCACCTTCACTCTCGGCATCGTTCGACAGCTTGAAATCGGTGACGCGACCGGTAAACACGAGGCTTTTGTCCAGGTTCAATTCGAATTCAGGTACTCCTTGGATGACGACCTTGATTCTGCAGGCAGTCATTCGGAGTGGTGGTTCCCCGGCGGTGAGGTCTCGTTCGACAACTGGTTGGATTCCGTGGGTCGGGCGCCGATTTCGAGCCTTCTCGCCACGAAGAAGCCACGTGATTTCGCGATCTGGCAGGAGCTGGTTTAGCCAGAGGCACCGCGCCGTACGGCCACGGACCGCCGAACGACGATCACCCCCGCTGCCCGCATGACCACATCCGCGCCGGTGGCGCTTACCCCACGACCCGCCCGTTCAGCACCACCCTCGACGGGGCCCCCAGCACACGAACATCCGTGCGGGGGTCCCGTTCGTACACCACCAGGTCGGCAGGGGCGCCCTCGTCCAGGGCGGGGCGGCCCAGCCACGCGCGGGCGCTCCACGTGGTCGCCGCGAGGGCCTCGACCGGCGGGATACCGGCGGTGACCAGTTCGGCGACCTCGGCGGCGACCAGGCCGTGGGCCAGGGAGCCGCCCGCGTCCGTGCCGACGTACACCGGGATGCCCGCGTCGTAGGCGTTGCGGACGGTGTCGTAGCGGCGTTCGTGGAGGCGCATCATGTGGGCCGACCAGTTCGGGAACTTGGTCTCGCCGCCGGCCGCCATGGAGGGGAAGGTGGCGATGTTGACGAGCGTGGGGACGATCGCCACGCCTCGCGAGGCGAACAACGGGATCAGGTCGTCCGTCAGGCCCGTCGCGTGTTCGATGCAGTCGATGCCCGCCTCGACGAGGTCGCGGAGGGACGACTCCGCGAAGCAGTGCGCCGTCACGCGGGCGCCCAGGAGGTGCGCCTCCGTGATCGCCGCCTCGACCGCCTCACGCGGCCAGCACGGCGACAGGTCGCCCAGCCCCCGGTCGATCCAGTCCCCCACCAGCTTCACCCAGCCGTCCCCGCGGCGGGCCTCCTGGGCGACGTACGCGACCAGTTCGTCCGGCTCGATCTCGTGGGCGAAGTTGCGGATGTAGCGCCGTGTGCGGGCGATGTGGCGGCCGGCCCGGATGATGTTCGGCAGGTCGTCACGGTCGTCGATCCAGCGCGTGTCGGAGGGGGAACCCGCGTCGCGGATCAGGAGGGTGCCCGCGTCCCGGTCGGTCAGCGCCTGTTTCTCGGCGACGTCCTCCGGGACCGGGCCGTGCGGGCCGAGGCCGACGTGACAGTGCGCGTCGACCAGGCCGGGGAGGGCCCAGCCCTCGACGGTACGGATGTCCTGGGCGCCGGCCGGGCGGTCGTACGACACCCGGCCGTCGATCACCCACAGCTCGTCCCGGACCTCCTCGGGTCCGACCAGGATCCGGCCCTTCACATGCAGCACCGCGCGCTCGCTCATGCACCGCACCTTAGTCAGCGCGCCGTTACGCCAGAAAGGTGCGCCCTCCTCAGTCCTTGCCGCCCACCTGGTCCGACGTCTCCTCCTCGACGTCCGCCATCGCCGGGTCCAGCAGACGCGACAGGAAGTGCCGCGTCCGCTCGTGGCTCGGGCTGCCGATGACCTGGGACGGGGGGCCTTCCTCGACGATCACGCCGTCGTCCATGAAGACGACCCGGTCGGCGACCTCCTTCGCGAAGGTCATCTCGTGGGTCACCACCATCATGGTCATGCCCTCCTGGGCGAGCATGCGCATGACCGCCAGGACGTCACCCACCAGTTCCGGGTCGAGGGCCGAGGTCGGCTCGTCGAAGAGCATCACCTCGGGGCCCATCGACAGCGCGCGGGCGATCGCCACGCGCTGCTGCTGGCCGCCGGAGAGGGAGGCGGGGTAGGCGTCCGCCTTCTCCGACAGGCCCACCCGGGACAGGTTCTCCGCCGCCACCTTCGCCGCCGTCGCCTTGTCCCGCTTCAGGACCCGGCGCTGCGGCAGCGTGAGGTTCTCGGTCACCGTGAGGTGCGGGAACAGGTTGAACTGCTGGAAGACCATGCCGATCCGGCGGCGCACGGCGTCGATGTCGACGTCGGGGTCCGTCAACTCCGTGCCGCCGACGAAGACCTGGCCCTTGGTGGGTTCCTCCAGCAGGTTCACACACCTGAGCAGGGTCGACTTGCCGGAGCCGGACGGGCCGATGACGCAGACCACCTCGCCCCGCCCGATCTCCAGGTCGATGCCCTTCAGCACCTCGTTGTCACCGAACGACTTGTGCAGACCGCTTACTTGGATCTCGGGCCGGTTCATTTCACGGCCTCCTGGGCCTTCGCCTCCATACGGCGTACGACGAAGCCGAGCGGGATGGTCACCAGCAGGTAGCACAGGCCGGCGACCAGGATCGGCGTGGAGTTGGCCGTGGTGCTGGCCAGGTCGCGGCCGAACTTGGACAGTTCGCGCTCCTCCAGGGTGACACCCAGGAAGAGGACGAGGGAGGAGTCCTTGAAGAGCAGGACCAACTCGTTGGTGAGCGGCGGAAGGATGATCCGGAACGCCTGGGGGATGATGATCGAGACCATCGCCCGGGCGGGAGAGAAGCCCAGGGAACGGGCTGCCTCCATCTGGCCTTTGGGGACCGCCTGGATGCCCGCGCGGATCGTCTCCGCCATGTACGCCGCCGCCACCAGGCCCAGCGCGAGGGCCACCTTGCCGTAGGTGCCGCCGGGGATCTCCGTGCCGGGGAAGGCGAGCGGCACGGCGACGCCGATGAAGATGAAGATCAGCAGGGCGGGCAGGCCCCGGAAGATCTCGATGTACACGCCGGCGAACCAGCGGTACGGGCCCACCGACGACAGCCGCATCAGCGCGATGACCATGCCGAGGACGAGTCCGAAGGCGAAGCCGGACAGCGTGTACAGCACGGTGTTCTTCAACGCCAGCGTGATGACGTCGGGGAACATCTGCTCCGCGATGTCCCACTGGGCGAACTGGTTCTTCAGCCGGGCCCAGTCCGCCGACGCCGCGAAGGCGACGACGGCGGCGACGAACAGCGCGTACTGCGCGCCCCGGGAGAGGGTGCGCTTCTGGCTCCGGCTGAGGCCCTTCTTCTTCGGCTGGAGCGCTGTGTCCGAGTCGGTCCCGCTCATGAGGCCGACGGGGAGGCCGAGGCGGCGCTCTCGTCGTACGGGCCGATCCACTGCTCGTACAGCTTCTTGTACGTGCCGTCGGCCTTGGCCTCCGACAGCGCCTTGTCGATCGCCGCGAGGAGCTTGCTGTTGCCCTTCTTCACCGTGAAGCCGTACTGCTCGCCGGTGTTGATCTGCTCGGCGACCTCGAAGGAGGCGGCGTTCGCCTTGTCCTTCAGCCAGCCCTGGACGACCGGGTAGTCGATGATCACGGCGTCGACCTGCTTGGTGCGCAGGCCGTTGAGGACGGCGTCGGAGGACTCGAAGGAGACCGGGTCGAGGCCCTTGCTCTTGGCGTAGTCCTCGCCGGTGGTCTGTGCCTGGGTGCCGACCTTCTTGCCCTTGAGATCGGCGAAGGAGCCGACGCCGGCGCTCTTGTCGGCGAGGACGGCCTGGGTGGCCTCGAAGTACGGGTCGGAGAAGTCGACGTTCTTCTTGCGCTCGTCGGTGATCGTCATGCCGGCCGCGGCGAGGTCGCACTCGCCGGAGTTCAGGAAGGCGCCCGTCTTGAAGTTCTCGAAGGGGGTGTCGAGGATCTCCTGCTTCACGCCCAGGTCCTCGGCGACGAGGTCGATCAGGGAGACGTCGAAGCCCTGCACCTTGCCGTCGATCTCCGACTGGAAGGGCGGGTACGGGAGGTGGGTGCAGGTCGTGAGCTGACCGGCCTTCACCAGTTCGACCCCGCCGGCCGCGGTCTTGGTGCCGCCGCTGCCGCCGTCGTCCGAGGAACAGCCGGCCACGAGCAGCAGTCCGGCCGCGGCGGTGGTGGCGGCCAGGATGCGGGTCCGGCGTCCGGGGACCGAGTTCACGGGGAGACCTCCTGAGGGGGAACTGAGACAACCGGTGCTTGAGACAACCGATGATAAGGAAATGTTTGGCTCGCTCAAACTATTCCCATGGCTGGCGGGCCGCTTGACCTCGGATGTCATCGGTGAGGGGCGCCCAGGTGCCGTCGGTACCCTCGACACCATCTACCCCGTCAGTGAAGAGAGCACCCCGTGACACACCCGTTTCTGGATCTGGCCCCGCTGAGCGCGTCGCACTTCGCCTCGATCGAGGACCGGGTGGCCCGGCTGCTCTCGACCGAGCAGGACGTCGTGATCACGCAGGGCGAGGCGCTGCTGCCGCTGGAGGGGGCGATCCGCGGGGCCGCCGGGCCCGGTACGACGGCGCTGAACGTGATCACCGGTCCGTACGGGCAGACCTTCGGGGACTGGCTGCGGGACTGCGGGGCGAGGGTCGTCGACCTGGCGGTGCCCTTCCACACGGCGGTGACGGCCGGGCAGATCCGGGAGGCCTTCGCCGCGCACCCGGCGATCGACTTCGTGTCGTTGGTCCATGCGGAGGCGGCGACCGGCAACACCAACCCGGTCGCGGAAATCGGGGAGGCGGTCCGCGAGCAGGGCGCCCTCTTCTACCTGGACGCCGTCGCCTCCGTCGGCGCCGAGCCGGTGCTGCCCGACGCGTGGGGTGTCGACCTGTGCGTCATCGGGGCGCAGAAGGCCATGGGCGGTCCGGCCGGGGTGTCGGCGATCTCCGTGAGCGAGCGGGCGTGGGCGCGGATGGCCGCCAACCCGCGGGCGCCCAGGCGGTCGTACCTCTCCCTCCTGGACTGGAAGGAGCGCTGGATCGACGGCGGCCGCCGCGCACTCCTCCACGCGCCCGCCCAGCTGGAGATGCTCGCTCTGGAGGCCTGTCTGGAGCGCATCGAGGCGGAGGGGCTCGACGTGGTCATGGCCCGGCACACGTCCGCCGCCGCCGCGACCCGGGCGGGGGCGCTCGCCCTGGGCGGGGGCCTGGAGCCGTACGTCCACGAGGCGGCCGACGCCGCGCCGGTCGCCACGACGCTCCGGGCGCCCGCCGGGGTCGACGCGTCGGAGCTGGTCGCCAAGGCGCTGGCCACGGACCCCGCGCTGCCGCTGGCCGCGGGCGGTGGCGCCCTCGCACGGGAGATGGTCCGCGTGAACCACTACGGCCCGGACGCGACCCCGGGTGCCGTGCACTCCAGCCTCGCGGGACTGGGGGCGGCGTTGGCGGAGTTCGGCATCACGGTCGATCTGGAGCGGGCCCGTCGCGCGGCGGCGGAGGCCCAGGCATCGGCGTAGGCGTAGGCGTAGGGAACCGATCCACCGAGGGAATTGCGGGCCACTTTAGGACGAGAATTCAGTGGAATTCGAAGAACAGAATCCCGTATTCTTCTGCCCGCTATCCTCTCGCCTAAACGCAAAGGTTTCGCGAACACCGACGGGGCTGATTCGGGCAGATCTCGTGAGGGTTACGCACGTGTGACCGACTCCACAACGCGCCCATTTTGCGCGGTAATATACGGGCAGACTACCTCATATCGACCACGCCCACGTGGATCACTCGCGCCCGCGTGATAACACGTGACCCGCCCATGCGTAACCCCATGCGGCGATGCAATTCGAAATTCCCATGGGTAAATTCAAGCCCTATGACTGCCGCACACGCAGAACCACAGACGGAAATCGCGGAAGGGATTCGGATCGATCGCCCGGACGTGGCGGACGGCGCTGCGCTGTGGCGTATCGCGCGAGACTCCGGATCCCTGGACCTGAACTCCTCGTACAGCTATCTGCTGTGGTCCCGGGACTTCGCCGACACCTCGGCGGTGGCGCGGGACGCGACCGGGGAGCCGGTCGGGTTCGTGACCGGGTACGTGCGGCCGCAGCGGCCGGACACCCTGCTCGTGTGGCAGGTCGCCGTCGACGAGGCGCACCGGGGGCTCGGGCTCGCGGCCGCCCTCCTGGACGGGCTGACCGAACGGGTCGCGCGCGAGCACCCGCTGACCACCGTCGAGACCACCATCACACCGGGCAACACCGCCTCCGAGCGCCTGTTCGCCGCGTACGCCGAACGTCATGGCGCCGGCGTCGAGCGCACGGTCCTGTTCGAGGCGGGGGACTTCCCGGACGGCCCGCACCAGCCCGAGGTCCTCCACCGCATCGGCCCGCTGTCCGCCTGAGCCCTTGAGCCCCTGTCCGCCTGAGCCTTGAGCCCCTGAGCCCTTGAGCCCCTGGCGGGCCGAGCCCGAGCCCCCACCCCCTCACTCAGCCCCCTCACTCCCCCTTCCCCTCCCCCCACGCACCGAGGAGCGATTCGACGTGACCATCACCCAGCCCGACCTGAGCGTCTTCGAGACCCTGGAGTCCGAGGTGCGCAGCTACTGCCGCGGCTGGCCCACCGTCTTCGACCGCGCGCAGGGCAGCCGCATGTACGACGAGGACGGCCACACGTACCTGGACTTCTTCGCCGGCGCCGGTTCACTCAACTACGGCCACAACAACCCCGTACTCAAACGCGCGCTGATCGACTATCTGGAGCGGGACGGCGTCACCCACGGTCTCGACATGTCGACGACGGCGAAGCGGGCGTTCCTGGAGTCCTTCCAGAATCTCGTGCTGCGCCCGCGCGACCTGCCGTACAAGGTCATGTTCCCGGGGCCGACCGGCACCAACGCGGTGGAGTCGGCGCTGAAGCTGGCCCGGAAGGTGAAGGGCCGCGAGGCGATCGTCTCGTTCACCAACGCCTTCCACGGCATGTCGCTCGGGTCGCTCGCCGTCACCGGGAACGCCTTCAAGCGGGCCGGGGCCGGCATCCCGCTGGTGCACGGCACCCCGATGCCGTTCGACAACTACTTCGACGGGCAGGTCCCGGACTTCCTGTGGTTCGAGCGGCTGCTCGAGGACCAGGGGTCCGGGCTGAACAAGCCCGCGGCCGTGATCGTCGAGAGCGTCCAGGGCGAGGGCGGCATCAACGTCGCCCGCCCGGAGTGGCTGCGCGCGCTCGCCGCGCTGTGCGAGCGGCAGGACATGCTGCTCATCGTCGACGACATCCAGATGGGCTGCGGCCGGACCGGTGCCTTCTTCTCGTTCGAGGAGGCGGGCATCACGCCCGACATCGTCACCGTCTCCAAGTCCATCAGCGGCTACGGCCTGCCGATGTCGCTGTGCCTGTTCAAGCCGGAGCTGGACATCTGGGAGCCGGGCGAGCACAACGGCACGTTCCGCGGCAACAACCCCGCCTTCGTGACGGCGACGGCCGCCCTGGAGGCGTACTGGGCGGACGGTTCCGCCATGGAGAAGCAGACCCGCAAGCGCGGTGAGCAGGTCGAGCAGGCCTTCATCTCCATCACGGAGGAGAACCTCGCCGATGTGAAGGAGTACCGGGGCCGCGGCCTGGTGTGGGGCCTGGAGTTCCACGACAAGGAGCGCGCGGGACGGGTGGCCAAGCGGGCCTTCGAACTCGGGCTGCTGGTCGAGACGTCCGGCCCGGAGAGCGAGGTCGTCAAGCTGCTGCCCGCCCTCACCATCACCCCCGAAGAGCTCGACGAGGGCCTGCGCGTCCTCGCCAGGGCCGTGCGGGAGACCGTCTGAGACCACCGCCGACCGGCAGCGACACCAGTCGGAGAACCCCATCAGAGAAACACCGATCAAGGAGGCATCGCGACACCGTGATCGTCCGTTCGTTCAAGGACATCGAAGGAACCGACCGGCATGTGAAGGCGGCGTCCGGCACCTGGGAGAGCAAACGGATCGTGCTCGCCAGGGAGCGGGTCGGCTTCTCCCTCCACGAGACGATTCTGTACGCGGGTACGGAGACGGCGATGTGGTACGCGAACCACGTCGAGGCCGTCGTGTGCGTCGAGGGCGAGGCCGAGCTCACCGACCAGGAGACCGGGCGGAGTTACACGATCACGCCCGGGACCATGTACCTCCTCGACGGCCACGAGCGGCACACGCTGCGGGTCAAGGAGGACTTCCGCTGCCTCTGCGTCTTCAACCCGCCCGTCACCGGACGTGAGGACCACGACGAGAACGGCGTCTACCCGCTGCTCACCGAGCCCGAGGAGGTGTGACATCACATGACCACGACCACGACCATGCACACTGCCACCACCGTTCCCGACCTCTACCCGAGCCGCGGGGCCACCGAGGTGACGGTCCCGCGTCAGGACCCGGTCGTCTGGGGCTCCCCCGGCACGCCCGGCCCGGTCTCCCTCGCCGATCTCCAGGCGTACGAGCGTGACGGCTTCCTCGCCGTCGAGGAGCTCATCGCGCCGGACGAGGTCGCCGTCTACCGGCAGGAGCTGGAGCGGCTGGTGACCGATCCGGCGATCCGCGCCGACGAGCGCTCGATCGTCGAGCCGAAGTCGCAGGAGATCCGGTCGGTCTTCGAGGTGCACCGGATCAGCGAGCTGTTCGCCCAGTTGGTGCGCGACGAGCGGGTCGTCGGCCGGGCCCGGCAGATCCTCGGCTCGGACGTGTACGTCCACCAGTCACGGATCAACGTGAAGCCCGGTTTCGGCGCGTCCGGCTTCTACTGGCACTCCGACTTCGAGACCTGGCACGCCGAGGACGGCCTGCCGAACATGCGGACCGTGTCCGTCTCGATCGCCCTGACCGAGAACTACGACACCAACGGCGGCCTGATGATCATGCCGGGGTCGCACCGGACGTTCCTCGGCTGTGCGGGGGCCACCCCGAAGGACAACTACAAGAAGTCCCTGCAGATGCAGGACGCCGGCACCCCGTCCGACGAGGCGCTGACGGCCATGGCCTCCGAGTACGGCATCAAGCTGTTCACGGGCAAGGCCGGTTCGGCGACCTGGTTCGACTGCAACTGCATGCACGGCTCCGGCGACAACATCACGCCGTTCCCGCGCAGTAACGTCTTCATCGTCTTCAACAGCGTGGAGAACGCGGCGGTCGAACCGTTCGCGGCGCCGGTACGGCGACCGGAGTTCATCGGCGCACGGGACTTCACGCCGGTGCGGTGAGTCCGTCGACACCTTGACCGGGCCGGGCGGCCGCTACCCCTGAGCGGCCGCCCGGCCCTTGTGCGCGTCCCGGCCGGCTACGGCGTCACAGCGCCGGGTAGTCCGTGTATCCCTTCGCGTCGCCGCCGTAGAAGGTCGCGGGGTCGGCCTCGTTGTACGGGCCGCCCGCCTTCAGCCGGGCCGGGAGGTCCGGGTTGGCGAGGAAGAGCTGACCGAAGGCGACGAGGTCGGCGGTGCCGTCCTCGACCAGGGTCAGGGCGTCGGGGCCGGTGGGACCGTCCGTCGCCGGGTTGAGGATGAGGGTGCCGGAGAACAGCTTGCGCAGCCGCTGGGTCAGCTCACGCCGGCCGGGGGCCTCGCCGATGTGCAGGTACGCCAGACCGAGCGGTGCCAGGGCCTCGACGAGCGCGGTGTACGTGGGCTCGGGGTCGGGCTCGCTGATGTCGTTGAAGGGGTTGCCGGGCGAGAGGCGCAGCCCGGTGCGGTGGGCGCCGATCGCCTCCGCCACGGCCTTCACGGTCTCCACGGCGAAGCGGGCGCGGTTCTCGTCGGAGCCGCCCCACTCGTCGTCGCGCCGGTTGGAGCCGGGTGCGAGGAACTGGTGGATCAGATAGCCGTTGGCGCCGTGCAGTTCGACTCCGTCGAAGCCGGCCTCGACGGCGCCGCGCGCCGCCGCCGCGAAGTCCTGGACGGTGTCGAGGATCTCGTCGTGGGTCAGCTCGCGCGGGGTCACGAAGTCCTTGGGGCCTTCGTGGGTGTACACCTGCCCCTGTGCGGCGACCGCCGAGACGCCGACGGGGTGCAGGCCGTCGGGGAGCAGTACGGGGTGGCCGATGCGGCCGGCGTGCATCAGCTGGGCGAAGATCCGGCCGCCGGCCGCGTGCACGGCGTCGGTGACCTCGCGCCAGGCCGCGATCTGGTCCTCGTGGTGGAGCCCCGGGGTGTTCGGGTAGCCCTGGCCGACGTGGGACGGCTGGATGCCCTCGGTCACGATCAGGCCGGCGGAGGCGCGCTGTGCGTAGTACTCGGCGGTGAGGGCGGTGGGGAGACCGCCTTCGGCGGCGCGGCTGCGGGTCATGGGCGCCATGGCGACGCGGTTGGCGAGCCGCGTGCCGGACAGGTCGATGGGGTCGTAGGCGGTGGTCACGGTCACTCCTGGTGAAGGGATTATGTGGTCGGCCAATGAATCCAACCGAGGAGCACCCTAACCCATTCCTTGGTCGGCCAATCTTTTTTCCCGGGCAGGTACCCTTGGGCTCACAGGCCGAGCTGACCAGGGAGTTCTCGATGGAGGCCACGGAGAGATGTGCCGCCGCGCTGCCGTCCGCGGCGCGGGGCGGGCCGGTGAGCCACGCGGTCTCCCGGGTGGCCCGGCTGCACCGCTACGCCGCCGGGCGGCTGTTGCGGGGGCTCGGGCTCCACCCCGGGCAGGAGCTGGTGATGATGCGCCTCTGGGAGGACGGACCGGCGCGGCAGTCCGACCTGATCCGGCTGCTGGACCTCGATCCGTCGACGGTGACGAAGATGCTGCAGCGGCTGGAGCAGGCCGGGCACGTGCGACGGCGGGCGGATCCCGCTGATCGGCGGGCCGTCCTCGTCGAGGCGACGGACGCGAGTTGTGCGCTGCTGGAGAAGGTCGAGCGGGCCTGGGGGGAGCTGGAGGAGCAGACGCTGGCGGGGCTCGACGCCACCGAGCGTCAGCAGTTCCTGAGGCTTCTGGCCCGCGTCGAGTCGAATCTCTGCACGGAGTCGGCGGAGCGTTGAGGCGCCCCTCGGCCCACCCCTCACAACCAGGCCAGTGACGCCGCCCTCTCCAACACGTTCCGTGCCGCGACCTCGTCCCCCGTGATCGCCCTCGGTACGTCTTCCGGGGCGAACCGGCCGCCCACCAGGAGGCAGAAGTCGATCGGGTCCAGGGTGAGTTCGGCGCGTGCGGGCTCGGCGTCGGAGCCGAGGAACCAGCGGGTGTCGGTGGGGCGGGTGACCTCGAAGAGGACGGGGGGCGCGTCGTGGAGGGCGAGGCCGAGGATGCGGACGGCCAGGCGGACCAGGGTCCCGAGGTGTTCGTCCGGGGGCGGGGGGACGGCGATGCCGACGGCGCGGCCGATGTCGTCCGTGTGGATCCACGCCTCGAAGGCGCGGATCACGAAGTGGTCGGCGACCGGCAGCCGGAGGTCCATCACCGTGACGGCGCGGGCGGCGAGGTCGAGGTCGCGGGCCTCGGGCGTGGCCAGCAGCGCGGCGGCCTGCGCGGCCCAGGTGGCGACGGTCTCCGCCGGCGTACGCCCGTGCTCGTGGGCGATGACGTCGGCGGTGCGCCGGGCCCACGCCTCCCCCGCCGGGATCCCCTCCGGGAGGTGCGAGGCGGGCAGGGGCGCTTCGACGCCGAGATGTACGCCCAGGTGCTCGTCGGCGGCGACCAGGTGCGCGACGGTGGCGTGCGCGTCCCAGTCGTGGACGACCGGCGTGCCCCAGCGGCCGTCCAACTCCGGGACCAGCGCGTGGAGTCCGGCCACGGCGGCGGCGTAGGGGGCCGCGTGGTGGGCGACCTCGGCGGCGCGGGCGCGACGGGAACGGAGGGCCAGCGCGAGAACCTCGTCCGCGCTCCCGTTCACGGCGCCGCGCGAGAAGGCTCCGGGGGTTCCCCTCGGAGCGTCGGCCCGCCCGCCGTTCGGCGCACTACGCGGCACGGCACCCGAGCCACGGGCCGGGTCGGCACCCGGACCGGGGAGCGGCACGGCCGCCCTCGTACCGCCCGGCAGGGCACCCTCCGCACCGGTCGGCGAGGCTCCGGTTCCCTTGTCCGGCAGGGCATCCGGTCCCGGTGTGCCGTCCAGCAGGCGCACGGTGTCCCGGAGCCGCTCGGCCTCCGTCGCGCACTCCTCGCACGTGGCCAGGTGCAGGGGGACGGACCTGTCGTCGCCGGGTGGGAGCGCGCCGACCGCCCAGGCGGCCAGCAGCTCCCGTACGCCGTCGTGGTCGTTGGTCATCGCGCGCCGCCCTTTCGCCCTGCCATGTCCACGATACGCAGGACCCGCGTGGTCCGGACGGTCATGTGCGCCCCCATCACGCGCCCCTCACCGTCGCGGGGTCCGGTGGGTCCGCGAGGGACTCCGCCAGTTTGCGCAGGGCCGAGCGCAGCCGGGTCTTCGCGGTGCCCTCGGGTATGCCGAGTTCGACGGCGGCCTGGCGGTAGGTGCGGCCCGCGAAGTAGGCGAGGTGGACCACCTCCCGCTGCGGGCGCGGGAGTTGGGCGAGGGCGGTGTGCAGCAGGAGGGAGCGCTCGCGGTCGACGACCGCCTCGTCCGGGCCGGGTCCGGTGTCGGGGATGGAGTGCAGCGCCGAGTCGTCCGCGTGGGCGTCCTTGCGGTGCCGGGCCTCGCCGCGCACCCAGTCCACGGCCCGCCGGTGGGCGACCATGGACAGCCAGGTGCGCAGCGAGCCCCGTCGCGCGTCGAAGCCGTACGGTCTGCTCCACAGCTGGGCGAAGACCTCCTGCGCCACGTCCTCGGCCGCCGCCGGGCTGCGGGTGACGCGGACGGCCACCCGCCGGACGAGTCCCCCGTACGCCGCGTACACCTCACGCAGCGCGGACTCGTCCCCGTACACCAGCCGCCGATGCAACTCCACATCGATGGACGGCTGTTCGAGCGTCGGCTCCACCGGCACCACCACCTCGTGAAGCCTTCCTAGCGTTCTCGCGCGGTCCGCGCCAGTGGGTACGGGAAGTCAGCCGGACAGGACGTCCAGGAGCCGGTCGACGTCCGTCGGCGTGTTGTACAGGTGGAAGGCGGCCCGCAGATGGCCCGCGCGGTCGGAGGTCTCGACGCCCGCCCGGCTCAATTCCGCCTGCCGGTGGCCGAGTCCGGGCACCGAGACGATCGCCGAGCCGGGCGCGGGCACGGGCTCGTGACCCAGTTCGGCGAGGCCGGCGCGGAAGCGGTCGGCCAGCGCGAGATCGTGATCCCGTACGTTCGCCACGCCCAGCTCCTCGACCAGCGCGAGGGAGCGGCGGGCACCGGCGTACGAGAACAGGCTGGGGCTCTCGTCGAACCGGCGGGCGGAGCGGGCGAGTTCCTTGACGGGGCCGTAGCAGCTGTCCCACGGCTCCTCCCCCGCGGCCCAGCCGGCGAAGAGGGGGGTGAGTCCGCCGAGATCCTCCGGGACGACGAGGAAGGTCACCCCGCGCGGACAGAGGAGCCACTTGAAGCCGACGGACACGACGTAGTCGTACGCGTCCGCCTCGATCGGCAGCCAGCCGGCGGACTGCGACGCGTCGACGTACGTACGCGCCCCGTGTGCCCGGGCGGCCTCCCGGATCGCGCCAAGGCCGGCGATCCGGCCGTCGGCGGACTGCGCGGCGCTCACCGCGACGAGCGCCGTGCCGGGCCGCACCGACTCGGCGACCCGCTCCAGCGGCACCTGGCGCACCTTGAGGTCGCCGCGTACGTGGAAGGGGCTCACCAGGGAGGCGAAGTCGCCCTCGGCGGTCAGCACTTCCGCGCCCTCGGGCAGCGAGGCGGCAATCAGCCCGCTGTAGACGGCGACCGAGGCGCCGGCCGCCACGCGGCGGTCCGGCACCCCGACGATCCGGCCGAAGGCCGCCCGCGCGGCCTCCACGTCGGCGAACATGTCCTGTGGCCGCCCGGCCGCCACCGACTCGGCACCGGCCTTCAGCGCGTCGACCGCCCGGGCGGGCAACAGCCCGGTGCTGGCGGTGTTCAGATAGGTGTTCTTCGGGGCGAACTCGGTCCGGACGAGGCTCTCGAAGGTTTCCATGAGACCACTGTGGGGCCGCACGGACCCCACGTCCATTGAGATGTTTCGCGTGCTTTCCCCAAGTGCCGCTTATACATCCCTGCCGACCTGGACCGCGGCGCCCCTCAAGGGGTGACTACTGAGGCACGGCACATCCATCCGGCCCGCAAGCCTCCGCGCCCTCCGCCGCCACGACCTTCAACGGCGCCGGCCTCTCCCCCCACGCCTGGGCGAGAGCCTTCTCGAACACCTCGGCGGGCTGCGCCCCGGAAACCCCGTACTTCCGGTCCAGCACGAAGAAGGGCACCCCGTTCGCGCCCAGCTCCGAGGCCTCCCGCTCATCGGCGCGGACGGCGTCGGCGTACGCGGCCGGGTCGGCCAGCACCTTGCGCGCGGCCTCCTCGTCGAGCCCCGCCTCGACGGCCAGCTCGATCAGATACGCATCGGCGTCCGCGTACACGGACCGCTCCTCGGCGAAGTTCGCCCGGTAGAAGGCCTGCAGCAGCTCGCTCTGCCGGCCCTGCTCCTTGGCGAAGTGCAGCAGGCGGTGCATGTCGAAGGTGCTGCCGTGGTCGCGGCCCTCGGCCCGGTAGGCGAGCCCCTCGGCGGCGGCCTGCTCGCGGAGGTTGTGCTCGCCGGCCTGGGCCTGCGCCTGACTCATCCCGTACTTCTTGGTCAGCATGGTGAGGACCGGCTGGATGTCGTCCTTGGCCCGGCCCGGGTCGAGCTCGAAGGAGCGGTGCACCACCTCGACGCCGTCGCGGTGCGGGAAGGCCGCGAGCGCCTTCTCGAAGCGGGCCTTGCCCACGTAGCACCAGGGGCAGGCGATGTCGCTCCAGATCTCGACGCGCATGGTGTCAGCTCTCTCCAGGTCGTACGGGTACGGAGACGCCCTCCGCTTCTACGGTCGATGAACGTTCAAGCAGCCCGGCTCATTCCCCGGTCACCGTGAAAGTGAGCAGAAGGTGACGGTCACCCGGGGCGGGCGGGCTGTGCGGATCGGGGCTCCAGCCCAGACCCGCGTAGAAGGCCCGTGCCCGGTGGTTGTCCACAGGGACGGAGAGGCCCGCCGTGCGCTTGCCGTCCGCCCGCCACTCCTCCTCGCAGGCCGCGTGCAGGGCGCGGCCGGTGCCCCGGCGCCATCGGTCGGGGTCGACGTGGAACTGCGCCAGGTGCACGGTGTCGGCGGGCGCGCCGTCTGCCGTGCGGAAGGAGGCGACGGCTGTGATGCGGCCGTGCTCCACGGCGCACAGGACGTGGCCGTCGGGGCGTTCGATGGCCCGCCGCCAGGAGGCGAGCCAGTCCGTGGCGTCGTCGGGGGCGGCGTCGGGGGCGCCGTCCGGGTGGTACGTCGCGCGGGCGCGGGTGTGCAGTGCGGTGATGGCCGGGGCCTCGGCGGGGAGCGCGGTTCTGATCACGCGCGCGCCTGTGACTCGGGTCACACGGTCCTTGATCATGTCGGGGAGGACGCGGCGGGCGGCGGAGCGGTTCCCGGGAGTTTTTCGCCCCCGCCGCCCCTACCCGTCCCATCCCCAGGGGCTGCGCCCCTTCGACCCCCGCTTGCGTGCGCCTGCGTCTGCGGGACGGTGGGGGCTTGTCGCGCAGTTCCCCGCGCCCCTGACGGGGCGCTCAGCCATCCGCCCCATCCCAGGGGACGCGCCGGCGACGGGGCGCTCAGCTGCCGTTTCTCAGGTCGTTCGGCCAGGTGGGGCGGAAATCGAGCTCGTCGTACGTCACCACGCAGCCCTCGCCCATCGGGGACTGGGTCATGAAGCCGACGAGGGCGGCTCCGCTCTCCCGCTCGCCGGCGAGGGTGAAGAGGCGGACGAAGGTCCACTGCTTGCCGTCGCGGGAGGCGTGGAAGGCGAAGGCCCGGCCGGTGCGGCTGACCCGTAGCCATACCGAACTGCCCTCCACGGTGAAGGAGTTGGCGTCGTCCGAGTACCCCCGGGTGACCACCGTGCACACGGTCGGCACGTCCGGCGAGTACTCCAGGCACAGCTTCGCCCAGGCCCGTTCCCCCACGTGCACATAGAGCACGCCCGCGTCGAACCCGGCGGCGAAGCCGACGGTGACGCGGGCTATCAGCTGGAAGTCCCCCTCCGGCGCCCCCAGCAGCCGGGGCGCGTCCGAAGCGGGATCCAGTCCCTCACCGGTGGGCGGCACGAACCGGTCCTGCCGAGCCCCGGCCCACCCGGTGAGCACCCCGTCCTCGTACGACCAGTGCCCATCGGGGCCGTAGGTACGGAGAGGGAACGGGAGTTCGGGGATTTCGAGGTCCATTGGGGGATTCTCGCAGCTCCCGACCCACGACAGCAGGCCTTTGGGGGCGCGGGGAACCGCGCGGGCGACCACAGCCGCCCGCGCAGCCCGAAACGAACCGAACCCCAACGGGGCCCCGCGCGGAGCGCTACCGCTCCAGAACGCCGTTGAACCGACGCGGCAGCCCCAGCGGGTTGTCGTCCCGCAGCTCCGGCGGAAGCAGCGCCTCGGGCGCCCCCTGGTAGGCGACCGGTCGCAGCCACCGCTCGATGGCCGTGCCGCCCACCGACGTGGACGTCGACGTGGTGGCCGGGTAGGGACCGCCGTGGTGCTGGGCCGCGGCCACGGCCACACCCGTCGGCCAGCCGTTCACGAGCACGCGCCCGGCCAGCGGCGTCAGCTCGGCCAGCAGCTCCGGTCCGCGCCCGCCCTCGGCCGCCTCCTCACCCGACACGTGCACCGTCGCGGTGAGGTTGCCCGGCAGACGGGACAGCACCGACTTGGCCTCGTCCTCGTCCTCGTAGCGCGCCACGACCGTGAGCGGTCCGAAGCACTCCTCCAGGAGCAGGTCGTGCTCGCCCTCGGCCGCCAGCTTGGCGGCGGGGACGGTCAGGAAACCGGGGCTGACGGTGTGCTCGCCGCCCGCGCCGGCGGTCACCGGCGACTCCACGTCCGGCAGCTCGGCGCGCTCGGCGACACCGGCGAGGAAGTTGTCCCGCATCCGGTGGTCCAGCAGGACCCCGGAGTCGACGTCGCTGACCGCGTCGGTGAGCGACTTCAGCAGCCGGTCACCGGCGTCACCGGCGGGCGCCAGCACCAGGCCCGGCTTCACACAGAACTGGCCGACCCCGAGGGTCATCGACCCGGCGAGGCCGGTGCCGATGGCCTCCGCGCGCTCGGCGGCGGCGGCCTCGGTGATCAGGACGGGGTTCAGGGAGCCCAGCTCGCCGTGGAACGGGATCGGCACCGGCCGGGCGGCCGCCGCGTCGAAGAGGGCCCGGCCGCCGCGTACGGAACCGGTGAAGCCGGCGGCGGTGACGAGCGGGTGCTTGACCAGCTCGACGCCCGCCTCGAAGCCGTGGACGAGGCCGAGGACGCCCTCGGGGATGCCGTGCTCGGCGGCGGCCCGGCGCAGCACGATCGCGACCAGCTCGGACAGGGCCGGGTGGTCGGGGTGGGCCTTGACGACCACCGGGCACCCGGCGGCCAGCGCGCTCGCCGTGTCGCCGCCGGAAACGGAGAAGGCGAAGGGGAAGTTGGAGGCCGAGTAGACCGCGACGACGCCCAGCGGGACCTTGTAGCGGCGCAGGTCGGGGATGGGCGGGGTGGCGGTGTCGTCGGGGTGGTTGATCACCACGTCGAGGAACGCGCCCTCGTCCACGATGTCGGCGAAGGCCCGCAGCTGGTAGCAGGTGCGGGCGAGCTCGCCCGTGAGCCGGACCGG
This sequence comes from Streptomyces sp. NPDC002787, assembly GCF_053592095.1. Classification (NCBI taxonomy): domain Bacteria; kingdom Bacillati; phylum Actinomycetota; class Actinomycetes; order Kitasatosporales; family Streptomycetaceae; genus Streptomyces; species Streptomyces sp. NPDC002787. Next base: position 117,913 of record NZ_JBSFVC010000004.1, read on the forward strand.
GCCGAGCGCGGTCTCGGCGTCGGCGACCTCGACGAGCTGGTCCTTGGCCGCCTGAAGCTGGTCGGCGGCCGTGCGCAGGAAGGCCGAGCGGACGGTGCGATCGGCCAGGGAAGCACGGGCGGCGTGCGCCGCGCGGACAGCGGCGTCCACCTCCTGGGCTGTGGCCTCCACCGCAACCTGCTCGCGCTGCTTCCCGGTTCGGGGGTCGACACTCCAGACTGGTGCTGCTGCCACCGGGGGTTCCTCCACGTATTCCTGAGCGTGTTTCTGGGTCCATTCACCAGGCTCGTTCGATATGCTGAACGCTGTCTCTGATGATGAATATGCTGTCTGAGACTATTTCCCGTCGAACGATAGGGGTCAAGGGCGATGTCGGCAGTCGAGACGGGCGGCGGAGCACAGGTCAAGTCGGCGGTACGGACCGTTGAGCTGCTCGAATACTTCGCCGGACGCCCCGGTATGCACTCCCTGGCGGCGGTCCAGGAGGCCGTCGGATACCCCAAGTCGAGTCTGTACATGCTGCTGCGCACCCTCGTGGAGCTGGGCTGGGTCGAGACGGACGCGACGGGCACGCGGTACGGCATCGGCGTCCGGGCACTCCTCGTCGGCACCTCGTACATCGACGGCGACGAGGTGGTGGCGCTGGCCCGGCCGACGCTGGACCGGCTGTCGGACGACACGACGGAGACGATCCACCTGGCCCGCCTCGACGGCACGAACGTCGTCTATCTGGCCACCCGCCAGTCGCAGCACTATCTGCGCCCCTTCACCCGCGTCGGCCGCCGGCTGCCCGCCCACTCCACCTCGCTCGGCAAGGCGCTGCTGGCGACCTGCACCGACGAGCAGGTCCGCAAGATGCTCCCGGAGACCCTCCCGGCGCTCACGGAGAACACGATCATCGACCGCGAGCAGCTCATCGAGGAACTGCACCAGATCCGTGAGCAGGGCTTCTCCGTCGACCGCGAGGAGAACACGCTCGGGCTGCGCTGCTTCGGCGTGGCGATCCCGTACCGCACACCGGCCCGCGACGCCATCAGCTGCTCGGTCCCGGTGGCCCGGCTGACCCCCGCCCACGAACAACTGGTCAAGGACGCCCTCTTCGACGCGCGCGACCGGCTGACGCTGGCGACGCGAAGGCTCTGACCCGCCCCGGGACGGCCCGGTGGCAACCCCGGTTTCATGAAGACCCCATGAGAAAACCGGGCGAAGGGAACGATTGATCGCATCCGGCTCGTCCTTCCGAATGCGATGAACAAGACGATCAGGCGCTCCGCCGTCTTCACCCTGCTGCTCGTGCTCGCCCTGCTGGTGAGGGCGACCTGGGTGCAGTTCTACGACGGCACGGCGCTCGCGGACAACAAGAACAACCGGCGCAACGCGATCAGGACGTACGCGGCCCCGCTCGGGAACATCATCGTGGCCGGCGACGCGATCACCGGCTCGGCCCGCACGAAGGGCAGCGACCTCGCGTACAAGCGCACGTACACGGACGGCGAGCTGTACGCGGCGGTGACGGGCTATGCCTCGCAGGCGTACGCGCCGACGCAGCTGGAGGGCATCTACCAGGACCTGCTCAACGGCACGGACCTCCGGCTGAAGACCGTGATGGACACGGTCACCGACAAGCGGGCCGACCCGGGCAACGTGATCACCACGATCGACCCGGCCGTGCAGAAGGCGGCGTTCGACGCGCTCGGCGACACCAAGGGCGCGGCCGTCGCGATCGACCCGGCCACCGGGAAGATCCTCGCGGTGGTGTCGACCCCGTCGTACGACCCGTCCTCGCTCACCGACGCCAACACCGCCGGTACGGCCTGGAAGAGGCTCAACGCGGACCCTGACAAGCCGCTGACCAACCGGGCGCTGCGCCAGCCGCTGCCGCCGGGGTCGACGTTCAAGCTGGTCGTGGCCGCCGCCGCGCTGGAGGACGGGCTGTACGGATCGGTGGACACGAGGACCGACAGCCCGGACCCGTACACCCTGCCCGACTCGACCACGCGGTTGTCGAACGAGAATCCGAGCGCGCCCTGCGAGAACGCCACGATCCGTACGGCGCTGCAGTACTCGTGCAACAACGTCTTCGCGAAGATGGCCGTCGACCTCGGGCAGGACAAGGTGCAGGCGACGGCCGAGAAGTTCGGCTTCAACGACAAGACGCAGGACGTGCCGGTGCGGGCGTACGAGAGCGTCTATCCGTCGGACATGAACAGGCCCTCCACGGCCCTGACGGGCATCGGCCAGTACGACGTCACCGCGACGCCGCTCCAGATGGCCATGGTGTCGGCGGCGATCGCCAACGGCGGCAAGCTGGTCTCGCCGCACATGGTGTCGCAGATCACCAACGGCGGTGGGGACGTGCTGGAGGACTACGACGCCGAGGCGGGCACCGAGGAGATCATGAGCTCCGGCACCGCCGAGCAGTTGCAGTCGGCGATGCAGACGGTCGTCGAGGACGGTACGGGCACCAACGCCCGGATCCCGGGCGCGACCGTGGGCGGCAAGACCGGGACGGCCCAGCACGGCGAGAACAACAGCAAGACGCCGTACGCCTGGTTCACGTCGTACGGGAAGGCCGACGGCAAGGAGGTCGCTGTCGCGGTCGTCGTCGAGCAGTCGAACGCGGCGCGCTCGGAGGTCAGCGGCAACGGGTTGGCCGCGCCGATCGCGAAGGCCGTGATGGAGGCGGCGTTGAAGGACTGAAGGACCACCTGAAGAGGAAGGGCCGCCCTCACTCCCCCCGGAGGGCGGCCCTTCGTTCTCAGCACGTACGCACTGTCACTTCACCCCGAACAGCTGCTGCACCGGGTTGATCGCGAAGTAGACCAGGAACAGCGCCGAGGTGCCCCACAGCAGCCAGTGGACCTCCTTGGCCTTGCCGAGGACCGTCTTGATCAGGACGAAGGCGAGGAAGCCGGCGCCGATGCCGTTGGTGATGGAGTAGGTGAACGGCATGACGGCGATGGTGAGGAACGCGGGGATCGCGATCTCGTACCTGTCCCAGTCGATGTTCTTGACCTGGGTCATCATCAGGAAGCCGACGGCGACGAGCGCGGGGGCGGCGGCCTGCATGGGGACGATGGTCAGCAGCGGCGTGAGGAAGAGCGCCACCGCGAAGAGGCCGCCGGTGATCAGGTTGGAGAAGCCGGTGCGGGCGCCTTCGCCGACGCCGGCCGCGGACTCGATGTAGGAGGTCGCGGAGGACGAGGAGGAGGCGCCGCCCGCGACGGCCGCCGCGCCGTCGATGAGGAGGACCCGGCCGAGGTTCGGGACCTTGCCCTCCTCGTCCAGCAGGCCCGCCTCGGCGGTGATGCCGACGACCGTGCCCATGGTGTCGAAGAAGTCCGACAGCAGCAGCGTGAAGATCAGCAGGACGACCGTGATGACCGTGGTCTCGCCGAACGAGCCGAAGAGACTGAAGTCGCCGATCAGTCCGAACTCGGGGGCGGCCACGATGTCGTCGGGGGCCTTCGGGGTGGTCAGGCCCCAGCTCTTGATGTCGGCCACCGAGTTGATCACGATCGCAACGACCGTCATCGTCAGGATGCTGATCAGGATCGCGCCCTTCACCTTGCGGGCGAGCAGCGCGATGGTCAGCAGGACACCGAGACAGAAGACCAGGATGGGCCAGCCGGACAGCGATCCGGTGGCGCCCAGCTGGACCGGGACGGTGGTGTTCGCGATGTCCGGGATGCGGCTGACGAACCCGGCGTCGACGAAGCCGATGAAGGCGATGAACAGGCCGATGCCGACGCTGATCGCCTGCTTGAGCGGCTGTGGAATGGCGTGCATGACGGCCTCGCGCAGGCCCGTGACCACCAGGACGCAGATCAGCAGGCCTTCGAGGACGACCAGGCCCATCGCGTCGGACCAGCTCATCAGCGGGGCTATCTGGAAGGCGACGACCGCGTTGAGGCCGAGGCCGGCGGCGAGCGCGAGAGGAAGGTTTCCTCCGACGCCCATGATGATCGTCATCACGGCGGCCACGAGGGCGGTGGCGGTGACGAGTTCGGCGCCGTCGAGGGTGTGGCCGTACTTGTCCTTGGCGCTGCCGAGGATGATGGGATTCAGGACAAGGATGTACGCCATCGTGAAGAACGTGGCGAAGCCGCCGCGTGTCTCCCGGGCGAAGGTGGACCCACGGGCGGTGATCCTGAAGAAGCGATCGACGCTGTTCGCCCCGGGTGGCTCGGCTCCGGGACGGTCGGCCACCTTCTGTGCGTCGGACATGAACGGTGCTCCTAGTGACATGCGTGAACTACGCGCGGATGCTGGCTGGATTGTTCCCCCGATGAACCCGATTCGGGTTTTCCCCGTGTTACGGAATCGGAGTTCTCCCTGCAAGACGGCGTTCGAAGCCGCGTACGAACCCCTTTCACGATCACTGCTACTCTTCCGGATCTCGTCGGGGGTCGACCCCGGACGAGCACATGTCATTCACATGACACGCACAGCCAGCCGGCTCGGCTGCTGTGGCCGCAGCGAGAAGAGAGGTCCCCGTGGGCACTGTCGTCGACGACGCAGCCTCCGTGGAGTTCCACGCCTTCTTCGAACGTCACTATGCCGAACTGTCCCGCCTGGCCCATCTGTTGACCGGTGAGGCCGACGCCGCCGACGACCTGGCCGCGGACGCGCTGCTCGCGATGTGGCACCGCTGGGACCGGGTCCGGGCGGCGGACCATCCGGTGGCCTACGCCCGGGGTGTCGTCGCCAATCTGGCCCGCACCCGGATCCGCAGCGCGGTCCGCGAGCGCCGCAGGATCACGCTGTTCTGGTCGCAGCGCGAGGAGAAGACCGAGAATCCCGATGTGCCCGGCGTGGTCGACGTCCAGTCGGCGCTGCGCAGACTGCCGTTCCGCAAGCGGGCGTGCGTGGTCCTGCGGCACGCCTTCGACCTCTCGGAGAAGGACACGGCGCTCGCCCTCGGCGTCTCGGTCGGTACGGTGAAGAGCCAGACGTCCAAGGGGATGGCCGAGTTGCAGAAGCTGCTCGGCACCGAGGAGGCGCCTCGGCGGATGCACGCCGGCATCACGGGCGCGGGCGTGACGGGCGCGAGTGTGACCGGTGCGGCCGCGCCGGGCAGTGGCGGAGGAAGGGACCGATGAGGGACGTGCACGAGGAGCTGCGTGCCCGGCTGCGCGAGTCGGCCGAGGCGCACGAGCCCGACCGCGCCCGCATCCTGGCCCGGATCGAGCGCGGCATGGCCACCCCCGAGAAGCGCCGGAGCCGCGAGGCGACCCGGCCGCCGCTGTGGGGCTGGGTGCGGGTGGTCACCGCCACCGCCGGTGTCGCGGGTGTGCTCGCGGTCGGCGGTTACGCGGTCGCCTCCGCGGTGAAGGGCGAGGAGGCACCGCCGGCCGACCGCGGGACCGTCGTGGTCTCCCCGACCCCGGCCGACTCCCCGGCCGCCACGAGCCGGGCCCCGGTCCACCCCGACGACCCGAGCCCGAGCACCGGCGGCGAGCAGCGGAAGAAGCCCGGCTCGACCCCGTCGAAGAGCCCGTCCACCAAGGACACGACCGCGCCGGAGCTGCCCACCTCGGGGAACGAGGAGGACGGCCCGCTCTGGTCGGACGGCTCGGTCGACCCGCACAGCAACGACTTCTGGGCGCAGAGCAATCTCACCCTGAAGACGAGCGGGCAACTCACCGAGCTGACCGTCCAGTTGCGGATCGCCCAGACCGGCGGGGTCTCCTCGGCCGGGGCGTGGCGTTCGCTGCCCGAGCAGGACTTCGACCTCACGGTCGAGGAAGACGACGGCTTCCTGGTCTACACCTGGACGCTCAAGGACGGCCGTACGGTCCCGAAGGGCGAGTTCGTCTTCGCGGGGCAGTACAACCACGAGCGCGGCGGGCGCGACGCGGGCGACGACCGCTACGCGATGACGGCGACGGCCGGCGGGGAAGACCTGGCGGTGGCGGGCGACTTCGAGGACCACGGCGACAACGACTCCTCGGACGAGGGTGATTCGTAAAAAAGATCTGTGGGCGCGGCAACCCTTTCCCCACCGGTGGCGACCAGTAGGCGCAACAGTCACCACCAGCGAGGAATCGGGTACATGACCGCACCTGCAGAACAGCGCGTCCGGCACCGCCGTCGGGTCACCGGCCGGCGGGCCGTGATCGGCTCGGTGGCCGCCCTCGCCCTCACCGGCGGGGCGATCGTCACGGCGTCGCTGCTGTCCACCGCCGGCGCCGCGGCGACCTGGCCGACGGCCAAGGGCAGCAAGGCCGTCTCCTCGACGATCAAGGTGAAGGGCACCTACGACGGCAAGCTGAAGAAGTTCTCCGGCAAGGGCGCGCTCGGCTCCGGCAGCCAGGACGAGGGCCAGGACCCGATCTTCGAGCTGGCGGACGGCGCCGTGCTGAAGAACGTGATCATCGGTGTGCCGGGGGCGGACGGGGTGCACTGCAAGGGCAGCTGCACGCTGAAGAACGTGTGGTGGCTGGACGTCGGCGAGGACGCCGCCAGCTTCAAGGGCAAGTCGCCGAAGGCCGTGTACAAGGTCGTCGGCGGCGGCGCGAAGAAGGCCTCGGACAAGGTCTTCCAGTTCAACGGCGCCGGGAGGCTCAACATCACCGGGTTCCGGGTGCAGGACTCCGGCAAGCTGGTGCGCTCCTGCGGCAACTGCAAGAAGCAGTACAAGCGCACGATCGTGCTGAGCGACATCGACGTCGTGGCGCCCCTGAAGGCGATCGTCGGCGTGAACGCCAACTACGGTGACACCGCGACGCTGTCGAAGATCCGCATCCACGGCGACGCGAAGAAGAAGGTCAAGACCTGCGTGCGCTTCAAGGGCAACAGCTCGGGCAAGGAGCCGACCCAGATCGGCGTGGGCGCGGACGGAACCACCTGCAAGTTCCCGTCATCCGCCCTCACGTACAAGTAGCCCAGGATCCGGCAGTCCCCGGCTTCGGCTGGCCGGGGGAACAACCACACGTTCACCTACGGCGTCCCTACCAGTGCGTGGAAGTCGAACACCGGTGAGTACGACGTCCTGAAGATCAACATGGACCTGCCGGCCTGAGCCCCCCTCGGCCGGCAGCAGGTGCCGACCAGAGCCCCCCTCGGGTCGGCACACACAACGCCCCCCGCCGGTGACGACCGGCGGGGGGCGCCTTTCAGGTGCTGGCCCCCCAGAGGGGCGCGGGCACCGCGCGGCCGGCCACAGACGACCCGCGGCTCCCCACGATCCCTGCGCGGCAGATCAGTCCATCGTCGAGCCGACAGCCGTGGAGCCCGTGGTCAGAAACGTCGTGGCCGGCAATGACCCGTTCGCCTGCCGAGCGGCATACGCGGTCGCCGCGTCCGTCGACCTGAAGGCCGGCGCGGTCACCCCGCTGTCCCAGTTGTTCGCGGCCGACACCGTGGACGACCCCAGCTTCGCCTTGCCCGTTCCGTCCCCCACCGCCAGGTTCCGCGCCAACCTCGCCCTACCCGTGGCGAAATAGAACCCGTTCGACTTGTTGCCGTACGTGGTGTTCCGGTTGAGCAGCATCGCCCCGGTGTTGGAGTTCTCGGTGAACCCGTGCAGCGTGTTGTCCCAGGCCGCGTTGTTGTTGACGGAGTGCGCGACAACGACCCCTCCCCCGCCCAGCTTGAACCCGTTGCCGTTGCCTTCGAACGCGGAGTCGTTCCAGCGGTTCCTGCCGTTGCCGAAGGCCCAGGAGTGCTCGATGGTGACGGGCGAGGAGAACTGCCAGAGGTCGAGCCCGTCATCCGCGTTGTTGTACAGGCGCGCGCCGGTGATCTTGTTGCCCGTGCCTGAGCCGAACTTCACGGCGATGCCGTCGGCGTTCTGGCCGTGGTTCGCGGCGTCGTAGTTGCCGTGACTGTCGAGATTCCGCACGAGGTTGTTCGTCGTGCCGTCGCCGCGCAGCGTGAACCCGGAGTCGCCGTTGTTCGCGGTGACGAGGTTCTCGAAGATCCCGCCGACGGACGACGTGGCGACGAAGCCCTGGGCCGGAGAGTTCTGGAAGGTGATCCCCGAGACGGTCCAGTGGTCGCCGTAGATCCCGGCGAGCCAGGAGCCGGCGGCGAGCTTGGACCCGTCGATCCTGACCTTCTCGCTGCCGTACGCGGTGAGCGTGATGCGGGCCGAGGTGGTGCCGTTCGCCGTGGACTTCAGCGTCTTCGCCGGGTGGTAGGTGCCACCACGCACCTGGATGGTCGTACCGGCGGTGGCGCTCGCGACGGCCGACTCCAGCTGGGCGGTGCTGGAGACGGTGACCGTGGTGGCCGCGGCCCGGGCGCCGTCGATCGAGAGGCCGAGGTGGACGCCGCCCGCCCCCGCGGCGACGGACACCGCGGCCGCGATCGACAGGGTGCGGGTTCTTCGATGGCGTCCATTGGTCTGACGCACGGGTGTTCCTTTCGCAGGGGACGGGTCTCGGGGAGACAAGGAACGAAGCGGGCCGGAGGGGCCGCCCCGACCCGCTTCTGATCACTGGTCGCCACCCGGCGGGAAAGGGTTGCCGTGCCCCTGCGAAATCGTTCGAAAGTTTCGCTCGGACTCTTCACACGCACACCGATTGACGCGCCGAACCCCACTGATGAGACTCCGAGGGCAGCTCAGCCAACAGAATCCACCAGACTCTCACAGGATGTGTCATGCGCCCCACCGCCCGTACGCTCCTGCTTCCCCTCCTGGCACTCTTCCTCAGCCTCCTGGCGGCCCCACCGGGCACGGCCCAGTCCCCCGCGAAGGTCTCGGAGCAACCCGTGAAGAAATCCAAGTACGCCGGTTATCTCTTCGCCTACTTCACCGGCGAGGGCACCGCCGACGGCGAGCAGATCCGCTACGCCCTCAGCCGTGGCAACGACGCGCTGCACTGGCGGGAGCTGAACTCCGGCAAGCCGGTCCTCACCTCGACCATCGGCGAGAAGGGCCTGCGCGACCCGTTCGTGATCCGCTCCCCCGAGGGCGACAAGTTCTACATGATCGCGACCGATCTGCGCATGTACCGGAACAGCAGCGGTAGTTGGGACCAGGTCCAGAGACACGGCAGCAAGTCGATCATGGTCTGGGAATCCACCGACCTGGTGAACTGGACCGACCAGCGCCTGGTGAAGGTCTCGCCCGACAACGCGGGCAACACCTGGGCGCCGGAGGCCTACTGGGACGACAGCCTCGGCGAGTTCGTCGTCTTCTGGGCGTCGAAGCTGTACGCCGACGACGACCCGGACCACACCGGCTCGACGTACAACAAGATGCTGTACGCGACGACGAAGGACTTCCGCACCTTCAGTGAGCCGAAGGTCTGGAACGACCCCGGCTACTCGGTCATCGACTCCACGGTCGTCAAGCACGACGGCACGTACTACCGCTACACCAAGGACGAGCGGGACCCCGCCTCCTCCAGCCCCTGCGCCAAGTTCATCACCGGTGAGAAGTCGGCCTCGCTGACCTCGACGACGTACGACTTCGTCGCGGACTGCATCGGCGACGGCGCCATGGACCGGGGTGAGGGGCCGACGGTGTTCAAGTCGAACACCGAGGAGAAGTGGTACCTGTTCATCGACGAGTACGGCGGCCGGGGCTACCTCCCCTTCGAGACGACCGACCTCGACTCGGGGAAGTGGACCCCGTCCACGAACTACCAGCTGCCCGCGAGCCCTCGGCACGGCACGGTCATCCCGGTGACGCAGAAGGAGTACGACCGGCTGCTGGCCGCGTATCCGGTGAACCCCACCTCGGTCGTGGACGTGACGGCGAAGGACCAGGAGGGCTACGCGATCGTCACGGAGGACGCGTCGAAGGTCGTCCTGCCGATGGAGCCCGCCACCGACCTCTCGCGGCTCGCGCCGAAGCTCTGGGTCGGTGAGGGCGCGACGGTGACCCCGAGGTCGGGCACGCGACGCGACTTCCGCAAGCCGCAGAAGTACACGGTCAAGGCGGCCGACGGCACGAAACGCGTCTGGACGGTCGAGGCGGTGCCCACCCGCAGCCCGGTCCTGCCGGGCCTCTACGCCGACCCCGACGTCAAGTACATGAACGGCCGCTACTGGATCTACCCGACGACCGACGGTTTCCCCGGCTGGAGCGGCACGCGGTTCAAGGCGTTCTCGTCGAAGGACCTGGTCCATTGGAAGGACCACGGCCTGATCCTCGACCTGGGCCCCGACGTGACCTGGGCCGACAAGAACGCCTGGGCCCCGGCGATCGCCGAGCGCGACGGCAGGTACTACTTCTACTTCTGCGCCGAGGGGAACATCGGCGTGGCCGTCGCGGACTCCCCCGCCGGCCCGTTCAAGGACGCCCTCGGCAAACCCCTCGTCGCCAAGGGGCAGTTCAGCGGCCAGGCGATCGACCCGTCGGTCTTCGTCGACGACGACGGGCAGGCGTATCTGTACTGGGGCAACATGCACGGGTACGTCGTGCCGCTGAACGACGACATGGTGTCGTTCGACGCGGCCGAGGTGAAGGACATCACCCCGGACAACTTCCGGGAGGGCGCCTTCGTGATCAAGCGCAAGGGCACCTACTACTTCATGTGGTCCGAGGACGACACGCGCAGCGAGAACTACCACGTGGCATACGCGACCGGGCCGTCCCCGCTCGGCCCCTGGACCAAGCGGGACACGATCCTGTCCAAGCGTCCCGAGTACGGCATCAAGGCGACCGGCCACCACTCGGTGGTGAACGTGCCCGGCACGGACGACTGGTACATCGTCTACCACCGGTTCGCCCTCAACGGCCCCGGCAAGTCCGGCGGGGACGGCACGCACCGGGAGACGACCATCGACCGTATGGAGTTCGCGGCCGACGGGACGATCGAGCCGGTGGTGCCGACCCTGGAGTCGATCAGGCCGGTCAGGCGGTAACCGGCTCAGTTCATCGTCGCGCCGATCGTCGTGCTGCCCGTGGTCAGGAAGGTGGTCGCGGGCAGTGTGCCGCTCGACGAACGGGCGTTGTACGTCGAGGAGGCGTCGGTGGAGCGGAAGGAGGGCGTGGCGATGCCGGAGTCCCAGTTGTTGCCGGACGACACCACCGACGAGCCCTTGTTCACCGAGCCGGAGCCGTTGCGGACCGCCAGGTTCTTGCCGAGGCGGGCCGCGCCGGTGGCGAAGTAGTAGCCCCACTTGGCGTTGGCGTAGGCGGTGGTGCGGTTGATGACGATGGCGCCCTTGTTGCTGTTCTCGGTGAAGCCGTTGCCGGCGTTGTCCCAGGCGGCCGAGTTGTTGATGACATGGGCGACCACCTCGCCGTCGCCGCCCAGCTTGTAGCCGTTGCCGTCGCCCGCGAAGGCGGAGTCGCCCCAGCGGTTCTTGCCGTTGCCCATCGCCCAGGTGTGCTCGACGGTGACGGGCGAGGAGAAGGACCAGAAGTCCAGGCCGTCGTCCGAGTTGTTGTAGAGGCGGGCGCCGGTGATGAGGTTGCCGCTGCCGGAGCCGAACTTCACGGCGATGCCGTCGGCGTTCTCGCCGTGGGTGGCCGCGTCGTAGTGACCGTAGGAGTCGATGTTCCGGACGGTGTTGTTGGTGGTGCTGTCGCCGGTGAGCGTGAAGCCGGAGTCGCCGCCGTTGATGGTCTTGATGTTGTCCCAGACCGTGGAGGCGCAGGACTGGCAGACGACCGCGCTGTCCGGGGAGTTCTGGAAGGTGATGCCGGAGACGGTCCAGTAGTCGGCGGTCAGCTTGAAGATCCAGTCGCCGTCGGGGAGGTTCGAGCCGTCGATCTTCACGGTCTCGGAGCCGTACGGCTGGAGGTGTATCCGGCTGGACGAGGTGCCGTTCGCCGTGGACTGGAGGGTCGCCGTCGGGTAGTACGTGCCGCCGCGCACCTGGATGACGGTGCCCGCGGTGGCGTTCTTGAGGGCGTTGGACAGGTCGGTGGAGTTGCTGACGACCACGGTCGCGGCGTGCGCCTGGGTGGGGAGCACGGCCAGACCGGCGCCGAGGGCCAGGGCGGTGCCCAGGGCCAGAGTGGTACGACGAGACATGGAGAGCGGTTCCTTTCTCGTGCGGGTGGGGTGGTTCACAGGACGGCATCGAGCCAGTCGAGGACCTCGTCCTGCTGGGGCGCGGTAAACACATGGCCGAGGTCCGGCCAGGTCCTCAGCCGCAACCGCTCCTCGGCGTGGCGGGACCGCCAGACGGCGCGCAGCTTGTCGTGGGCCACGCGGACGCCGTCGGCGGGGAACAGCGGGTCGAGGCCGCCGCTCAGGAAGAACATCGGCTTGGGGGCGCCGATGCTCGCCACGTCGGGGAAGTCCAGGTGCCGGGCGAGCCCGGGGTGGAGCATGTGGAAGGAGGACTGGCCGCGCAGGATGTTGTTGCCGGGGACCATGACCTCCTTGAGGCCGGTCATCCAGCACACGCTCGCGGCGGCCGCGATGTCGTCGCTGAGCGCGGCCGTCTGCCAGGCCCGGAAGGCGCCCATGGAGAAGCCGAGGGCGGCGACCCGGCGCCGGTCCACCCGGTCGAGGCCGGCCAGGAAGGCCGCCGCGCGGACGTCCTCCCTGGCCATGAGCCCGGCGAGCGACGAGCCCAGGTTGTAGAGGTTGCTCGCGAGCGCCTGCTGCTCGTCGTAGGTGACCGGTCCGCGGTCGCCCCAGCCGAGCGCGTCCACGGCGAGGACGACGTAGCCGCGCCGGGCGAGTTCGTCGCCGACGAACCGCCCGCTGAAGTACCGGTCGGCCCATCCTTGCGCGGAGGTCAGCCGGGTGTCGTCGTACCAGGGCCTGACCAGCTTCTCCTTCCCGATGTCGAACTTGGCGCCGTGGTCGTGCAGGAGGAGGACGGCGGGGAAGGGCCCGGTGCCGTGCGGGGTGAGCAGGGCGCCCCGGACCCGGCCGTACCGGGTGGGGGAGAAGGTCACCAACTCGCGGGTACAGCCGTCGCCTTCGGCCCGCTGCCCGCCGAACTCGGGCGCGTAGGGGGTGTGGTCCCGCTCGACGAGGAGATGCTCCTCGACCTTCGCGCGGGCGGCCCGCCGCCAGGTGCGGAAGTCGCGGATCGGTGAGGTCCCCCAGGCGAGCGGGAAGCGGAGCTCCTCCTTGAGGAGGGGGTGGAAGCCGGGGAGGGCGCCTTCCAGGGGCGCCGCCGCCTCGGCGGATCCGACGCCGCCGAAGAGGGCGGCCGCCCCCGCGCCCACCACGAAGGCGCGACGCCCCACCGGATCACCGGCGGCCATAGGGCCTCCAGTCCCCCAGATACGTCCGCCGTGTGTGCTCCCGCGCTTCGGCGGCCGTCAGCTGGGGCCGGTTCTCCGGCACCGAAACGGCCGCGCCCGGCCCGGAGTTGGCGTACTCGCGAAAGCGCATGGTCTGCCAGGGGTAGGCCTCACGCATGTTGGTGTAGGGCTCGACGGCGTCGATGCCGGGGCCGATCCAGGTGTCCCGGACGACGAGCGAGGGCCAGGCGGTCGTCTCGTACGAGGGCACCCAGGGGCGGGCGATCTTGTAGGCCGCGTCCTCCGCGCCGGAGGTGATCCGGCCGTGCAGGGCGAGGAAGCCGTAGGGGTTGGCGCGGGCGGTGGCGGGCGCGAAGACCATGCCCTTGGGGGTGAAGGACACGTCCCGCTGGAGGGTGTGGAAGTGGCAGGAGTCGAAGACGGCCCGGGCCCGCCCGAAGACGAAGTCCACGTCGCCCTCGATGTAGCAGCGCCGGTAGTACTGCCGGTCGAAGGCGTCGAGCGCGGTGGTGTCCGCGAAGAGGGTGTCCTGGTGGGCGAGGAACCGGACGTTCTCGAAGTGCGACCGGTCCCCGGTGACGTACGCGGCGACCGCCTGGGTCCCGGTGATGTCGGGGTGGTCGGCGCGCAGCCAGTCGTTGGCGAGGGTCACGTCGCGTACGGTCAGGCCGGGCGCCGCCGAGGTGAGGGTGGCGGAGCCCGCGGTGCCGTAGGTGCCGCCCTCGGGCCTGGGGGTGCCGTTGGCGCGGTCGAAGACGACGACGGCGGCACGCGCGTCGCGGGACGCGCCGCGCAGGGTCAACTCACCCTTGTCCGCGGGGATGTCGACGACCTCGCGGTACGTACCCGGGTGGACGACGATCGTCCACCCGGGGCCGGTGACGGCGTCCACGGCGGCCTGGACGGAACCGCCGGGCCGGACGTGCAGGACCCGGCGGCCATGGGCCAGGGCGGGGGCCGCGCCGGCGGCCACGAGGCCGCCGGCGATCCCGGTGAGCAGTGTGCGCCGGCGCATCTCAGCACCTCTCCCACGGAGTCCAGTCGCCGAGGTACGCCTCGCGGGTGGCCGACTCGGCTTCCGCGGCCGTGAGTTGGGGCCGGTTCTCCGGGACGGAGACGACGGCGCCCGGTCCGGTGTTCCGGTACTCGGCGAACCGCTGGTCCTGCCAGGGGAAGCCCGACGACATGTTGGTGTAGGGAGCGACAGCGTCGATCCCGGCACCGAGGCGGGTCTCGCGCACGGTGAGCATGGGCCGGGCGGTGGTGTCCGAGCTGGGCACCCAGGGGCGAGCCAGCTTGTAGTAGGCGTCCGGGGCCTCGCTGGTGATCCGGCTCCGGGTCACCAGGTAGCCGCGTGGGTTGGCGCCCGCGGTGGAGGGCGCGAACACGAACCCGTACGGGGCGGACGTCAGGTCGGTCCTGGTCAGGGTGTGGAAGTGGCAGCGTTCGAACACGGCCGTGGCCCGCCCGAAGACGAAGTCCACGTCCCCTTCGGCGTAGCAGTCGCGGAAGTACTGCCGGGCGAAGGTGCCGAGGGCCATCGAGTCGGCGTACAGGGTGTCCTGGTGCCCGAGGAACCGGCAGCGCACGAACGCCGACCGGTCGCCCTGCACCTTGATGGCGACGGCCTGGGTGCCGCTGATCCCGGGGTGGTCGGCGCGCAGCCAGTCGTTGGCGAAGGTGATGTCCCGCGCGGTGAACCCGTCGGCCTGCACCAGGGTCGTGGCCGACCCGGTGGTGCCGTAGGTGCCGCCGCCGGGCTTCGGCGTACCGGCCGCGTTGTCGTGGACGACCACGACGTCCCGCGCGCGGCCGGAGGCGCCGATCCAGGTCATCTGCGTACGGGCGACGCCGACGGCGACGGTCCCGCGGTAGACGCCCGGCGCGATGACGAGGGTGTACCCGCTGGTGCTCGCGGCGGTCACGGCGGCCTGGACGGTGGTGAAGTCACCGGCGCCGCCGGCGTCCACGTACAGGGTCCGCTCGTCGAGCCGGGCGGCGGGAGAGCCGTACCGGCCGAAGGGGGAACGCCCACGGGCGGCATGCGCCGACGGCGCGGCCCCCAGGGCGAGCGCGGCCCCCACACCGGCGACGACGAACGAGCGTCTGCTGAGGCCCCTGTGCTGGTCGGTCATCAGCAGACCTTTCCGACACCGGCGTTCTTGGCGACGATGCCCGGCACGGCGCGCGGCTTGTCGACCTTGGTCCGCAGGGTGGGCGTCCAGCCGGCTCCGGACCGCAGGATCTCCGAGGGGATCTCGGCGTTGTGGACGGCGATGAGATCCGTCAGCCTGCCGTTGACGTAGTTGTTCTCGGCGGTGAGCGGGGACTCGTTCCACTTCTTCAGGGCCTTGCCGACGCTGGCGCCGGCCGGCAGCGAGATCGCGTTGTCGCTGGCGTGGAGCTGCGAGGAGATGCCGACACCGAAGATGTAGTAGTCGTCCTTCTGCTCCTCGGTCACGATGTAGTGGTTGTTGTAGACGTCGACCTGACCGAACCGCACGCGCGGGGAGCGCTGGAGGATGCCCTCGAAGCGGTTGTGGTGCATGGTGACCTTGAGCTTGCCGGCGTCGATGGCGGCGAGGCCGTCGCCGTTCCCGATCAGCATGTTCTTGTCGTGGTTCTCGTAGCGGTTCCAGGACACGGTCACGTAGTTGGAGCCGCGCACGATGTCCGTCAGCCCGTCGTGCTGCTGGAAGACCTTGCCGAAGTAGACCGGCCGCTCGCTGTCGGGGTAGCGCCCGTCGGTGAACGTGTTGTGGTCGAGCCACACATGGTGGGTGTTGTAGACGACCACGGTGTCGTACTCGGAGTTCCAGTTGCCGGTGTTGTTGTCGTCGGTCGGGTCCCACTTGGGGAAGCAGTCGAGCGGGGCCTCGATGGTGAGGTTGCGCATGATGACGTTCGAGACGTCCTTGATCTGGATGCTGCCGCCGAGGATGCCGGAGTTCTTGCCGACGCCGACGATGGTGGTGTTGCTCGGGATGTGGGCCTTGATCGCCGAGTCCTGGTTGGCCATGGACGCGACCCGCGCGTCCTCCTGCGGGCCCTTGGCGACCTCGTCGTTGCCGTAGACGGCCGGGTCGTAGTCCTTGAGGTACTGCTGGAGGTCGTAGCCGCCGGTGACGAAGGCCTCGCAGCCCTCGGAGACGGCGTCGATCATCCCCTTGACCTTGATGATCTTCGGTGCGTCGCCGCCGTCCTTCAGCGCGGCCTTGAACTGGGCCCAGGTGGTCACGGTGTAGATGTGCTCGGCGTCGGCGGCCGAGCCACCGGTCGTACCACCCTCCGCCGAGCCCCAGCCGTCACCGGCGCCGAGAACCTGCCGACCGAGGTCACGCTGGGCGGCAGAGGCCGCTCCGGTCCCGGTGACACCGAGCACCAGAGCGGTGCAGCCGACAACGGATGTCATGACATGGGCATGCCAGATACGAGGACGCATGAATGCGGTTCCTTTCGAAGCGAAAGAAGGGGGGAGGTGGCGCCCCGTCAGGGGCGTGGGGAACTGCGCGACCAGCCACGAACGGGCCCGCAGCCATAAACCGGCCTACAAGTGCGGCGCTACGCCTCGGGCCACGTGATCCAGGAGTCGGGGACCTCTTCGCCCAGACGACGAACGTCCCTCGGTGAAAGAACCCGCCCGCGCGACAACTCACCCGCGACGAGCCGGGCCACGGCGATGGCCCCCGGCGGATTGAAGTGCGTGTTGTCCTGCTCGGTCTCGGTCCAGTTGAAGTACTTCTTGGTCTCCTCGACCCCGAGCTTCTGCCACAGCGCGATGGACAGCGCCTGGATGTCGAGGAGCGCGACACCCTCTTCGGCGGCGAGAGCGATCGCCGACGCCGGATAGTCGCCGTGGGTCGCCACGGCGTTGCCCGCCGCGTCGAACTTCCTCCGCTCGACGGAGGTGGCGAGCACCGGCCGCGCCCCCCGCGCCCGCGCACCGTCGATGTACTGGCGCAGATGGTCCTGGTACGTCGTCCACGGCTCGGTGTACCGCGTGGGATCGGCGATCTTGGAGTCGTTGTGCCCGAACTGGATGACCAGGAAGTCCCCGGGCCGAATGGCTCCGAGGATGACGTCCAGGCGCCCCTCGTCGATGAAGCTCTTCGAACTACGCCCGTTCACGGCGTGGTTGGAGACCGCCAGCCCCTTCCTGAGGAAGAACGGGAGCGCCATCCCCCACCCCGTCTCGGGCGCGGCGTCGGCGTACTTCTGCGCGGCGGTGGAGTCACCGGCGATGTAGAGGGTGCGCTCACGCCGGGGCCCGCCGGACGACACGGCGGCGGACGCGGGCCCGGTGGCGGTGGCGGCGAGCGGAACGGCGGCGAGAGCCGCGCTGGTGACCTGTCTACGGGTGAGTGACACGTGCGGGTGCCTTTCTCAGCAGGGGGTACCCCCGCGCCCCTTCAGGGGCGCGGGGCTGTGACATGTGCGGCTCCGCCGCGTGGGCGCGACCAGCCACAACAACCCACAGCCGGCCACAGTCGAACCGGACCGGACCCTCAGCCCTTCTTCTGCTCGTTCCACTCGGCCTGCGCCTTGTTCAGCTGGTCGGCCAGCGAGTCCAGGAACTCCTTCGCCGTGCTCTGCCCGTCCATCACCTTCTGGAAGGCCGGCTCGTTGTCGGCCTTGGAGATCGTGTTCCAGTCCGGCAGGTAGTACGGCAGCTGCACGATCGTCGTCGACCCGTCGGTCAGCGCGGCGGCGGCCAGCTTCGTCGGCTCCGCCTCGGAGATCCACGCGTCCTTGGCGGCGTCGTTGTTCGACGGCACCTGTCCGGCGGACTTGTTGAACTTGGAGTTCTCCTCGTGCGAGGTCGCGAACTCGATGAACTTCCAGGCGGCTTCCTTGTTCTTCGAGCTCTTGAACATGCCGAGCCCGTCGACGGGGTTGGACACCTGGACCCGCTTGCCGCCGGGCCCGGTCGGCTGGGGGATGCCCCGGAACTTGTCGCCGAACGCCTTCACATGGTCCTGGTACGACCCCAGGTTGTGGTTCAGCATCCCGATCGTGCCGGAGTCGAACTGCGCGACCATCTTGGTGAAGTCGTTGTTGAGGTCGGCCGCGGGGGTGACCTTCTTGTAGAGGCCGACGTACTTCTCCAGGGCCTCGACGTTCTTCGGGTCGTTGACGGTGGTCTTCTCACCGCTCGCGTCCCAGAACGAGGTGATGCCGGACTGCCCGTACATCGCGTCCAGCGCCTGGGCGATGGAGCCGGCGCCACCGCGGATGGTGTAGCCGAACTTGTTCTTGCCCTTGTCGGTGAGCTTCTCGGCGGCCTCGTAGAACTTGTCCCAGTCGGTGGGCTCCGCCAGGCCCGCCTCCTTGAACAGGTCGGTGCGGTAGTAGAGGACACCGTTGTTGGCGGAGGTCGGGATCGAGTACAGGGCGTCGCCGCCGCCGGCGGACTTCAGCGACTCGACCATCGACTCGTTGAGCTTGCCGCCCAGGGAGGACTTGGAGAGCCGGTCGTCGAGCGGCTCCAGGGCGCCCTGCGCGGCGAACCCGGCGGCCATGGCCGCGCCGACACCGCCGACGTCCGGGAGACCGCCGCCCTGGATGGCGGTGTCGACCTTGGACTGGTACTCGGTGGAGGCGATCCCGACGTACTCGACCTTGATCTCCGGGTTGGCCTTCTCGAAGTCGGCGATGATCTCCTTCCAGATGTCGGTCCGGACACCGCCGTTGTTGTCCCAGAAGACGACCTCGCCCTTGCCGCTGCCCTCGGAGCCCTTGTCGCCGCCCGCGCCACTGCCGTCGTCACCACAGGCGGTGGCGGTCAGCGCGAGTACGGATCCCAGGGCGATGGCCGCGGCGGCACGCCTGCTTCTGCGATTGCTGATCTTCATTGAACGGCTCTCTTCTTCTGGATACGAGGGTTATGAAGTTGTGGGGGGTCTGTTCTCTCTGTCGCCGGGGCTTCGGTCAGCGGCCGGCGCGCCCGAGGTGCGGCGCCCAACCGTCCGTCCCGGCGAGGTACTTGGCGACCGTGTAGGCCGAGGCGTCCGCGGGGGAGAGCTGCGGACGGTCGGCGGTCGCACCGGCGCCCGGCCCGTAGGTGCGGTACTCCGTGAACCGCGCGTCCTTCCACGAGAAGCCGCTCATGTCGGTCCACGGCGACGACTTGATCGCGGCGGGCAGCTCCGTGTCGCGGAAGAGCACCTGGGCGACGGCGTTCGGCTCGCCGCCGGGGTGCCAGGGACGGCCCAGGTGGTAGGTCCCGGCAGGCGCGTCGCTGACGACCTTCGACCTGGTGATCAGGAAGCCGTAGGGGTTGTCCTTCCAGGTCGAGGCGGCCGTGATGTAGCCGTTGTTGCTGTCCGAGCCACGGCTGAGCGCCCTGATCAGCGACCGCTCGATGACGGTCGTGGCGCGGCCGTAGATGAAGTCGACATCGCCCTCGATGTACGAGTCGCGGATGTAGACGCGGCTGATGACGTCGAGCCTGGGGCTGTCGGTCATCAGGGTGTCCTGGTTGCCCAGGAAGGCCGTGTTCTCGAAGACGATCCGGTCGCCGGTCGTCTTCACCGCCAGCGCCTGCTCGCCGTTCAGCTCGTGCGCGGCCTCGTCGAAGTCGTTGCTGAAGGTGAGGTTGCGGGCGGTCACGTCACTGGCGAGGATCCGCACGGTGGCGCTGCCGTTGGAGCCGCCGTTCGCGGCGGGCGTGTCGTAGACGATGACGGTGTCCGAGCGGTCCTGTCCAGTCCCCTGCAGCACCAAGTCGGGCTTGTTCGCGGGGATGAGGACCTTCGCGCGGTGGACGCCGGGCGCGATGCGGAGGGTGACGGTGCCGTCGTTGCCGGCGGGCACCGCGTCCACGGCGGTCTGCACGGTCGGGTAGTCACCGGGGACGTTCAGCACCGTGTTCGTGCCGATCTTCTTCTGCGGGCCGGAGAAGCGCGTGACCAGGGCGGGGACGGCGGCGGCCGGGTCGAGCCGGTAGTCGTAGAAGTCCTTCGGCTCGAAGGCCGTACCCCACGCCTCCCGGCGTCCGGTGACGTTCTTCAGGATCGACCCGCGCTGCACCAGCTCGGCGGTGGCATCGGCCTGGTAGGGGTGCTGGACGTCCCGGTAGTAGCTGTTCTCGATGACCATCCTGGTCCTGCCGCGCGCCCAGTTCCCGTACGTCCACACGGGGTCGCCGTCGGCCACCTGCGCGGAGAGGTAGTTGTTGTAGAGGTGCGCGTAGGCGCAGTTGTCCGCCGAAGGATTGCGCTGTTTGGTGCCGGTGAACCAGTTGTGGTCGATGGTGATCTCGGTCTGGACGTTGGTGGTCCAGCCGATGCCGAGGGCCTTGTTGTGGTTCTTGAACTGGTTGTAGGAGACGGTGACGTACCGGCTGTCCTTGCGGATGTCGAGCAGTCCGTCACCCATGTGCTCGAAGCG
The DNA here is from genome assembly GCF_053592095.1 of Streptomyces sp. NPDC002787. Lineage (NCBI taxonomy): Bacteria > Bacillati > Actinomycetota > Actinomycetes > Kitasatosporales > Streptomycetaceae > Streptomyces > Streptomyces sp. NPDC002787. Next base: position 138,434 of record NZ_JBSFVC010000004.1, read on the forward strand.
GTTGTGGTCGATCCAGACGTGGTCGACGGTGTCCATCTGGATCGCGTCGAAGTCGGTCGTCTTGCCGTCCCAGTCGCCCTCGACGTAGGAGTCCCGGATCGTCAGGTTGCGGATGATGACGTTGCTGGTACCGGGGTTGAGGTGCAGTTCCCCGTGGACGATCTCGCCGGTGTCACCGACGCCGATGATCGTCTTGTCGGAGGTCACGACGATGTCCGAGCCGAAGGGCTCGACGTCGATCGCGCCGGCCACCCGGATGATGTACGGCTCCTCGGCGGACGCGTACTTGACCAGCGAGGGCTGGTCGGTGACGGTCACGACCTTGCCGCCCGCGCCGCCGGTGGTGCCGCCGTCGAGGGAGGCGAAACCGTGGGGCTTGTCGCCCCATCGGGGGGTCGAGGTCGTCGCCACCGGTTCCGCGGGCTCCGCCGGGGTGAACGCGGCGGCCTCCGCCGGGGTGAACGCGCCGACGACGAACGAGGCGATCAGGGCGGTGACGGCGGCGTAGGTTCTCCCTCGATGCGGCAAGCGCTTGCTACGGAGGTGCGTCATTGCGGCTCCCAACAGGCGTACGAAGACCGGGGTCAGGCGGTCGTGGTTCTCGTGGCGGTGATCCGGAACTGCGTGAACGTGGCCGCCCCGGCGTGTCCCCCGCCGGTGGGCGCGACCGCGAAGAGGCCGAGCAGGGCGCCGACCCAGCGCCAGGGGGTGGCGGCGAAGACCTGTCCCGAGGGCTCCCACCCCTCCCCCACGTCGTAGGAGAAGTGGCAGCGGGCCCCGGCCCGGGTCTCGATGCGCAGCCGGGCGCGCCCCTCGGGTGCCGGGCGCGGATGGCCGGCGTCCCGTTCCCGGTCGGCGACGGTCTCGGCGAACCGGTGGACGAGGTGCACGCTCCCGTCGGCGCCCCGCTGGAGCCCGATCCAGCGGAACGCGTCCCCGAGCACGGCGAGCCCCGCCCGCGCCCCCGGATCCTCGCTGTCGAGACTCAGTTCGACCTCGATGACGGCGGGGATCCCCGGCAGCCGCTGTGTGAGCACATTCGCCAGTTTTCGCAGGTCGTGCGCGTGCACGGAGCGCACGCACGTGAGCCGCAGCCCGTCCCCGGAGTGCTGGGTGGCCCAGCCGTCCTGGGGGTTCGCGGTCCACTGCCACTGGCGTCCGAAGCGGCCGCCGGGGAAGTCGTCGTCGGTGGCGGGCGCGGCCGGCGGCTGCGGCGGCAGCTCCGGCTTGCGGTGTACGGCGACGGGGGCGCCCTCGTCGCCGAGCACGGGCCAGCCGTCCGAGCCCCAGCGCATCGGCTGGAGATGGACGACCCTGCCGTAGGCGCCGCGCTGCTGAAAGTGCAGGAACCAGTCCTCGTCGGCCGCCGTGCGCACCCAGCCGCCCTGGTGCGGCCCGTTGACGTCGGTGTCCTTCTGCTCCAGGACGATCCGCTCCTCGTACGGGCCGAAGAACTCGCGGGAGCGGAAGACGCCCTGCCAGCCGGTCTCCACTCCCCCGGCGGGGGCGAAGATCCAGTACCAGCCGTCGTGGTGGTAGAGCTTGGGCCCTTCCAGGGTGAACCAGCCGGGGAGCCGGTCCGCGTCGACGACGACCTTGCCCTCGTCGAGCACTCCGGTGCCGTCCGGCCGCATCCGGTGCCCGGTGAGCCGGTTCTTGATCCCGGAGCGGGACTTGGCCCAGGCGTGCACGAGGTACGCCTCGCCGGTCTCCTCGTCCCACAGCGGGCAGGGGTCGATGAGTCCCTTGCCCTCCTTGACCAGGTGCGGGCGGGTCCAAGGGCCCCTGATTCCCGGGGCGTTGACCTGGTAGATGCCGTGGTCGGGGTCGCCCCAGAAGATCCAGAACCGGTCGTCGAAGTGGCACAGCGAGGGCGCCCACACCCCGCAGTCGTGGCGCGGGACCTTGAACTCGGCGGCCGGTTCGAGGAGGGGGAGCGCGTGGCCGACGAGCGTCCAGTTGACAAGGTCCCGGGAGTGGAGCAGGGGAAGGCCCGGGGCCCGGCCGAAGCTGGAGGCGGTCATATAGAAGTCGTCGGCCACGCGCAGGACATCGGGGTCGGACCAGTCGGCGTCGAGGATCGGATTGCGGTACGTCCCGTCGCCCAGGTCCGCTGAGAAGGCGGGCGCGGAGGCGGTGACGGAAGCACCGGCCATGACGGGCGCACCGGCCGTGGCGGGCGCACCGGCCGTGGCTCCGGATATCTCGCTCACGGGCTCACCGCCTTGCGGACGAGGGCCGCCGCCTCGCCCCGGTCGAGGCTGCCGTCGGCGACGACGGTGACGACCCGGCGTACGGCCGTCCCGCCCGGCTCGATCGGGAGGCGGTCGGTGGGGGCGAGGGAGGAGCCGACGCCCGGGTACTCGTCGGCGCGCACGAACCACGGGTCGCGGCGGGTGGTCTCCGTGGCGCCCGCGAAGACGAGCGTCCAGGCGCCGCCGACCAGGGCGAGCCAGTCGGCGCGGCTGCCGTGGACCTCCGACTCACCCTCCGCGTCGGCGGTGAAGACACGGGGTGCCGCGGCCTCCTTGCGGGCCCGCCAGAAGAAGCCGCCGTACGCGGCGCCGGGCCGGCCGTTGGTGGCGGGGCTGCCGATCGACACCGGGGCGTCGGTGATGTTGGTGAGCGAGAAGGTGAAGTCCAACGCCCAGGCGGTGTCCGTCAGTTCGGTGGCCGCGACCGTGCGGCGCTCGCGCAGCAGCTCCCGGCCGGACGCCACCCAGCGCAGCTCCTCGACGAAGCCGTCGGGGTCGCGCAGCTGGAAGGCGGTGTGGCGCTGGGAGCCGTGGTTGTCGAGCTCGGTCGGTCCCTGGTCACGGACATAGGTCCGCCCGCCCCAGAAGTTGTGCCCCTCGACGTCGGGAACGGCGACACCGACGCCGAGGTGGTGGAGGTGGTCGGCGGGGCTCAGCTCGGTGACCGCCGTACCGGACAGGGTGGTGACGGGATGCAGACAGGGGCGCGGGGAGAGCCGGTCCGGCAGTTCGGGCCGGGTGAGGTAACGGCCCACCGGGCGGCCGGCCACACGCAGGACCAGGGACTCGTCGGTCGTCATCAGGTGCTCACCTCTTTCGCCGGTGTTTCGGGAAGCGCCCAGGGGGCGCCGAGTTCGGAGTAGAGGGCGAGGTTGTCGGCGGCTGCCGCGACGAGGCCGTCGATGCCGTCGACGACCCGGCGGTCCTCCTCGGGCAGCAGGTGCCAGGCACCGGCCGGCAGCGCGATCGGGTCCGGGGCGGTGCGGATCGCCTCGACGACCTTCATGAACGCGCCGGTCACCTCCGGCGGGACGAGCAGGTCGGTGCCGTCGACGAGATGGTCGACGAGGTTCTCCAGCAGGTCGGTACGGCCGTACTCGATCTCCTCCGGGCCGTGTCCGGCCCGCTGGACGAGCACGCGGTCCTGCTTGTACCAGTAGGTGATCCGGCCGCTGGTGCCGTGGACGACGTTGTACGGCTCGTCCGGGTCCTCGGCGCACAGCGTGGCCGCGACGGTGATCCGGCCGCCGTCGGCGGTGGTGATCCGCACGCACGAGGTGTCGTCGGACTCGATGTCGTTGGCGCGCAGCAGCTCGGTCTCGATGGCGGTGACGTCCTCGGCGCGGGGGGCGCCACCGAGCGCGAACCCGGTGGCGACGGCGTGCGCGAGGGGGTTGGTGAGCGCCCCGTCGATCACGTCGACGCCGTTCATGCGCCGCTTGCCCGCCCAGGGGGCCCGCCGGTAGTACGCCTCGGCGCGGGCCCAGGCCCCGGCGCCGCCGATGCCGACGACCTCGCCGATCAGGCCGTCCGCGACCATCTTCCGGATCGCGGGCACGGCGTGCGAGCCCAGCGACTGGAAGCCGATCTGGCAGACCACTCCGGCGGCGGTCACCCCCTCCGCCATCCGGCGGAACTCGGCGTACGACGGGGCCGGCGGCTTCTCCAGCAGGACGTGGACGCCCCGTTCGGCCGCCGTCAGGGCCAGGTCGGTGTGGGTGGGGATCGGGGTGCAGATCACCGCGATCGCCGCGCCCGTGGAGTCGAGGAGCGCCCCGAAGTCGGCGGACTGCTCGGGCGTGCCGAGGCCGTCCGGGATCTCGTCCGCGCCCAGCGGGGTCAGCTCGCAGATGCCGGCGAGCCGGACGATGCCCTTGTCCGCGAGACGGCGGATGTTCTCCAGGTGCCAGCGGCCGTGGCCCCGGGCGCCCGCGAGGACGAGCGGCAGCGGGGTGCCGTACGAGGTGGTGTGCGGGTTCTTCTGGTTCATCGGGTTCATCGGGGTCATCGGATCCTCCCTGCGCCCGCGCCGCGTGCCACCTCTCGGTCGGCCTTCCCGGCGCTGTCGATCTTCTGGTGCAGGGTAGGCGTCCAGCCCACGTCGGCCGTGAGATCACGCTCGCTGCCGGAGTTGTAGGCGTTGTGGATGGCCAGGAGATCCACCGGATAGCCGTTGAAGAGGGTGCCCGTCTGGTGCAGGGCGGTGCCGTTCCAGCTCTTCACCAGGTCGGCGACCTCGACGTGCCCGGGCGTGGTGAACGCGTTGTTCTCCGCGTACACGGCGGACTCGGTGGAGACGCCCAGGGAGTAGCGGTAGTCGTGGGCGCGGGCCGGGACGACGTAGCGGTTGTTGTAGAGGTGCACCTGCCCGAAGCGGACGCGCGGCGCGCGCTGGACGACGTTCTCGAACTGGTTGTGGTGCAGCGTCACCCGGAGCCTGCCCCGGTCGGCGGTGGCCGTGTCGCCGTTGCCGATGAGGATGCCCTTGTCGTGGTCGGCGAAGCGGCTCCAGGAGACGGTGACCAGGTCGGACGCGTTGGTGATGTCGAGCAGGCCGTCGTGGCGGAGGTAGTTGCGGCCGAAGTACGTCGGCTCGTCCTCGTCGTAGTGGCCCTTGTCGGTGACGGTGACGTGGTCGATCCAGACGTGGCTGGAGCCGCGCACCCAGATGTTGTCGTACGCCGTCTTCCAGTCGCCGAGGCCGCCGGTGTTGGGCTGCCAGACGGGGAAGCAGTCGTAGGCGTCGCGGAGTTCGAGATTGCGGATGATCACGTTGTCCGCGCCCTTGAGCTGGAGGCTGGCGCCCTTGAGGACCGCGCCCTTGAGGCCGACGATCGTGGTGTGGGAGCCGACGGCCAGCTCCACCCGCTCGGCCTGCTTCGCCGCCGACGCCTGTCGGGCCTCCTCCTGGGGGCCGCCGGGCTTGGCGGAACCCCAGGTGCGCGGGTCGTACGCGGCCAGGTACTCCTTCAGGTCGTAGCCGTCGGTCGCGTAGTCGGCGCAGTCGAGCCGCCGGCCGTCGTCGCCGGTGTTGGCGTCGATGGTCCCCGCGATCCGGATGATCTTGGGGGTGGCGCTGCCGCCGTCGAGCGCGCGGACCAGCTCGCTCCGGGTGCGTACGGTGAAGACATGGGCGTCGTCGGCGGTGGAACCCCCCGTGGTACCACCGTCGGCCGCGGCCCAGCCGTCGTCCGCCGCGAGCGTGTCCCGGCTGATGTCCCGGGACCCGGCCCCGGCCGGGGTGGTGAGCGTGAAGCCCAATGCCCCCGCCAGGGCGAGCAGTTGTACACCCCTCCGCTTGGCGAGTCCCTGGAGTCTCATCCCTTCACCGCCCCGGCGCTGAAGCCCGTGATGAGCCACTTCTGGATGAAGGCGAAGACGATGACCACCGGGACGGCGGCGATGATGCCGCCGGCCGCCAGTGCGCCCAGGTCGACGCTGTCCGCACTCAGCAGCGTGTTCAGGCCGACCGGGATGGTCTGCTTGGCCTGGTTGTTGAGGAACATCAGGGCGAACAGGAAGTGGTTCCAGGAGTGCACGAAGGCGAAGGAACCGACGGCGATCAGACCGGGCCGCAGCAGCGGCAGCACGACCACCCGGAAGGCGGTGAACCGGTTGCAGCCGTCGACCCAGGCCGCTTCCTCCAGCGAATACGGCACGTTCTTGATGAAGTTGCTGATCAGGATGATCGACAGCGGCAGTTGGAAGACCGTCTCGGCGAGGATGACACTGCCGAGCGAGTTGATCATCCGCAGCTCGGCGAAGATCTGGAACAGCGGGACGAGGAGCAGCGCGCCCGGGACGAACTGGGAGCACAGCAGCGCCAGCATGAACCCGCGCTTGATCTTGAAGTCGAAGCGGGCGAGGGCGTAGCCGCCGGCCAGGGCGACCAGCGTGGTCATCACCAGCGTCACGACACCGACCAGGACGCTGTTCTGGAAATAGACCCCGAAGCTGCGCTCGTTCCACACCTTCTCGAAGTGCTCGAAGGTGATGGGCCAGGGCACGAGCGAGGTCGAGCCGGGCTTGCGGAGCGCGAAGAGCAGGATCCAGTAGAAGGGGACGAGGGTGAAGACCAGGTAGACCCCCAGCGGCAGATAGATCTGCCAGCGCGGCACCTCGTCCCAGGCGCGGCGGGTCTTGCCGGGCCGCTGCGGGGGCTCCTCGGCCGCGGGCGCGGACGTCACCGGTACGGTCCTCTCGGCGTCCTTGGTGATCACTTGGACTCGCCTCCGAACTTGCTCAGCCGCAGATAGACCATCGAGCAGAAGAGCAGGATCACGAACGCGACCGTGGTCAGGGCGGACGCGTAGCCGAAGTTGTGGGCGTCGACGGAGGTGTTGGCGATGTACAGCGGGAGGGTCGTGGTCACTCCGGCCGGTCCGCCGCCCGTCAGGGTGTAGAGCAGGTCGACGTTGTTGAACTCCCACACCGCGCGAAGCAGCGTGGAGAGGATGATCGCGTCCTTCAGGTGCGGCAGCGTGATGTGCAGGAACTGCCGGACGCGGCTGGCGCCGTCGACCTCGGCGGCCTCGTACAGGTCCTTCGAGATGGACTGGAGGTCGGCGAGGATGAGGATCGCGAAGAAGGGGACACCGCGCCACAGGTCGGCGACGATCGCCGCCGAGAAGACGGTGGAGGTGTCGGAGAGCCAGCTGGTGCCGTACTCACCGATGCCCATGTCCGCGAGGTAACGGGTGATGCCGGTCTGGGAGTTGTAGAGGAGCACCCAGATCGCGGAGGTCAGCACACCGGAGACGGCCCAGGGCGAGAAGACCAGCGCGCGGCCGAGGGCTCGTCCGACGAACGTCTGGTTGACGATCAGCGCGAGGGCGAGACCGAACAGCAGCTGCAGCGAGACCTCGACGATCACCCACTTGGCGCTGAACACGAGGGTGTCCCAGAACAGGGGGTCCTCGGTGAAGGCGTGGACGAAGTTGTCGAAGCCGGCGAAGCCGTTCCGCCAGGGTTTCGTGGGGTTGTAGTTCTGCAGGCTGTAGTAGAAGACGCTGATGACCGGGTAGGCGATGAAGCCCAGCATGAGCAGGGCGGCCGGGGCGATCAGCAGGTACGGCAGCCTGCGCGGGGTCGCGGAGACACGGCGCGCACGGCTCCGCGCACGGCTCCGCCGGGGCGGCGCGGGCGGTTTCGCCACGGCTGCGGCTTGGGCCATGACTGGGGCTCCGTTTCTGGGTACGTCGTGGTGCGTTGTCGTGCAGGAAGCGCTTTCTCGATGTGCAGGGGTGTGCTGGATCGCGCGGTACGGGGTGCCACTTGCGGTGGAGTGGCGGGTGCGGGTGCGTTGGGGTTGTTCGCGCAGTTCCCCGCGCCCCTAAAAGACCTGGGCCTCGGGTCGGTCGAGTTGTTCACCCCGCGTACGGGTCCGGGACCTTGCCCGGTCTGGCCAGGAACTCGAAGTCGCAGCCGGTGTCGGCCTGGGTGATCTGGTCGTTGTAGAGGGCGCCGTAGCCGCGCTCGTAGCGGGTGGGCGGTGGGGTCCACTCCGCTCGACGGCGCTCCAACTCCTCGTCGTCCACGTTGAGTTGGAGGGTGCGGGCCTCGACGTCGAGGGTGATCGAGTCGCCGGTGCGTACGAGGGCGAGGGGCCCGCCGACGTACGACTCCGGCGCCACGTGCAGCGCGCAGGCGCCGTAGCTCGTCCCGCTCATCCGGGCGTCGGAGATCCGCACCATGTCCCGTACGCCCTGCTTCAGCAGGTGGTCGGGGATGGGCAGCATCCCGTACTCGGGCATGCCCGGCCCGCCCTTGGGCCCGGCGTTGCGCAGCACCAGGACACTGTCGGCGGTGATGCCGAGGGACGGGTCGTTGATGGTCCGCTGCATGGTCCTGTAGTCGTCGAAGACGACCGCCGGACCGGTGTGCTTGAGCAGGTGCGGCTCGGCCGAGATGTGCTTGATGACCGCGCCGTCCGGGCAGAGGTTGCCGCGCAGGACGGCGACGCCGCCCTCGGTGGCGACCGGGTTGTCCCGGGTGCGGATCACGTCGTCGTTGTGCACGAGCGCGCCGTCGAGTTGCTCGCGCATCGTGTCGTACGAGACGGTCGGCCGGTCCAGGTGGAGCAGGTCGGTGATCCGGGACAGGAAACCGGGCAGGCCGCCCGCGAAGTGGAAGTCCTCCATCAGGTACGTCCGGCCGCCGGGCCGGACGTTGGCCAGCACCGGGACCGTACGGGCGATGCGGTCGAAGTCGTCGAGGGTGAGCTTGACGCCCGCGCGGCCGGCCATGGCGATGAGGTGGATGACCGCGTTGGTGGACCCGCCGAGTCCGAGGACGGTGGTCACGGCGTCCTCGAAGGCCTCGGCGGTCAGGATGTCGTTCAACTTGCGGTCCGTGTGGACCAGTTCGACGATCCTGAGTCCGGCCGCCGCGGCCATGCGGTCGTGCCCGGAGTCGACGGCCGGGATGCTGGACGCGCCCGGGACCGTGACCCCCAGCGCCTCGGCGGCGGCGGTGAGCGTGGACGCCGTACCCATCGTCATGCAGTGCCCCGGCGAGCGCGCGAGACCGGACTCCAGCTCGGTCATCTCGCAGTCGCCGATCAGGCCGGCGCGCTTGTCGTCCCAGTACTTCCACATGTCGGTGCCGGAGCCGAGGACCTCGTTGCGCCAGTGCCCCGGCAGCATGGGCCCGGCGGGCACGAAGACGGTGGGGAGGTCGACGCTCGCCGCGCCCATCAGCAGCGCCGGCGTCGACTTGTCGCAGCCGCCCATCAGCACGGCCCCGTCGACCGGGTACGAGCGGAGCAGCTCCTCGGTCTCCATCGCGAGCATGTTGCGGTAGAGCATGGGGGTCGGCTTCTGGAAGGTCTCGGAGAGGGTCGAGACCGGGAACTCCAGTGGGAAGCCTCCGGCCTGCCACACCCCTCGCTTGACCGCCTGTGCGCGATCCCGGAGGTGCACATGACAGGGGTTGATGTCCGACCAGGTGTTGAGGATCGCGATGACCGGCTTGCCGAGGTGCTCCTCGGGGAGGTAGCCGAGCTGCCGGGTACGGGCCCGGTGGCTGAAGGAGCGCAGGCCGTCGGTGCCGTACCACTGGTGGCTTCTGAGTTGTTCCGGCTTCTTCATGGCGACCGGCTTCTTCATGTCTTCGACCGGCTTGTTCGTGCCTTCGACCGGCTTGTTCGTGCCTTCGACCGGCTTGTTCATATCGACCACCCGGCGGCTATGGCGGCGACCTCGGCGCGTTCGTCCTCGGGCAGTTGCCTGCTGGGGGCCCGGACGTCGCGGCGGCAGAGGCCGAGGGAGGCGAGGGCCTCCTTGACGACGGTGACGTTGTTGGCGGAGCCGTTGGCGGCGCGCAGCTCCTCGAAGCGGCGGATCTGCTCCCAGACCTTCATGGCGGCCGGGAAGTCACCCGATCGAAGCGCTTCGATCATGTTCAGCGAGACGGCCGGGGCGACGTTCACCAGCCCCGAGGTGAAGCCGGTGGCACCGGCAGAGAAGTACGAGGGTGCGTACGGTTCGGCGAGCCCGGCCACCCAGACGAAGCGCTCCAGGCCGGCGTCGCGGGCGAAGGCGGCGAAGCGCGCGGCGTCCGGGACGGCGTATTTGACCCCGATCACGTTCGGGCAGGCGTCGGCGAGCTCGGCGAGCCGGTCGCCGGTGAGCTGTGCGTTGCGGATGTAGGGCACCACGCCCAGCTCGGGCACGGCCTCCGCGATCGCCCCGTGGTAGTCGACCCAGCCGCTCTGCGAGACGTAGGGGTGAACGGGCTGATGGACCATCACCATCTGCGCGCCGATCTCGCGGGCGTGCTCGGCGGAGGCGATGGCCGTCGGTATGTCGTGCCCGACGCCGACCAGGATCACGGCCCGGTCGCCGACCTCGTCCATCGTCAACTCGGTGACCAGGCGGCGCTCTTCGGGGGTGAGGGCGTAGAACTCGCCGGTGTTGCCGTTCGGGGTGAGGGTGGTGATCCCGCCGTCGAGCAGCCGACGCAGCAGGGCCCGGTGGGCGCCCTGGTCGACGGTGCCGTCCTCGGCGAACGGCGTCACCGGGATGGCCACCACGTCGGCCAGGGCCGTCCGTTGGGTCTCGAACGTCACGCTGCTCATTGATGACCTTCCTCTTCGAGGACTGCGGAGGCGGTGGGGGCCGCGCGGCCTCCTGGGCTGCGCGACCCACCGGGCCTCGTGGACTCCGGGGCTTGCCGGGCTTCGCGGGCCGTGCGGGTCTTCGGGTCTCGCGGGCGCCCTACCTCCTGCGGAGCGCCCTAGGCCGTGCGGGCGTTCTGTGCCCCGTCGGCGGCGCGGGCCTCGGGGAAGGCCCGCTCGACGAAGGAGGCGATGTGCGCGTGCAGGGCGGCGGCCGCGCCGTCGGCGTCGCCGTCGAGGGCGAGCCGCAGGATCTCCCGGTGCTCGGCGGCCTCCCGCTCCCAGGAGGGGTCGGCGGCCCAGGCGACGGCCGAGACCAGGGCGGCCTGGTCGCGCACCTCGTCGAGCATCCGGCCGAGCAGCGGATTGCCGCACGGTACGTACAGCGCGCGGTGGAACTCCCGGTTGGCCAGCGACCGTTCGGCGGTGTCCGTGGCCTCGTCGGCCCTGGCCAGCGCGTCGCTCGCCGCGTCCCAAGGGGCGCCGCGGCGCACCGAGCGCCGCAGGGCCTCCGGCTCCAGGAGCAGCCGTACGTCATAGACCTCGCGCGCCATGTCCGCGTCCACCATGCGCACCGTGACGCCCTTGTACTGGCTCATCACGACGAGGCCGGTGCCGGCCAGCGTCTTCAGCGCCTCGCGCACGGGCGTCTTGGACACCCCGAACTGCGCGGCCAGCTCGGTCTCGACCAGGGCCTGACCGGGCGTCAGCTGCCCGGTGAGGATGCGGTGTTTGATCCCCTCCAGCACGAACTGCGTGCGGGACGGGATCGGCATGGGCACAGAGGTCATGCGCGCCTCTCGGATCTCACGTATGCGATCTCACGTATGGGATCTCCCATATCGCGTCTCATATATGACGTACGAAGTACGACGCGTTGACGGTAGAAGCGGCCCCGGGTTTCGTCAATGCTTCTGACAGAAGAAGATGTGCTCGCCGTCACATGATCTTGGCGCGGACGGTCAGACGATCTTGGTGTCGCCCTCACGCGCGCTCTCGGTGGGACCGCCGAAGACGACGGCCGCTCGCCCGGTGGCCCCCTCCGGGGTGAGCGTGGGCCCCACATGCGTGATCAGCAGCCGGCTCGCGCCCTTGGCGTACGTCCCGGCTTCCTCCGGCGTGAGATGCACCCGGGGTTCGCCATCGCGATGCGCGTCGACGTCCGCCTCGCACAGGAACAGGTCGGCGCTGCCCGCGAGCGAGGTCAGCGCCTCGCACGGACCGCTGTCCCCCGAGTACGCGAACACCCGCCCCTGACACTCGGCGCGCAGCCCGTACGCCTCCACGTCGTGTACGACGGCCCGGGCGGTGAGGCTGAGGTTCCAGTGCCGGACGGTGTGGCCGTCGTACAGGGGACGGAAGTCGAACACCCCGCTCAGGAAGGTCGTGTCCGGCCGCCCGAAGAACCCCGCGAGGCGCTCCGCGCAGTCGCCGGGCGCGTAGACGGGCAGCGGCGCGGGCAGGGTGAGGCCGCCGTACGCGAACCCGTACATGGCGGCCACCAGATCGGCACTGTGGTCCGCGTGCAGATGGGAGATCCAGATCGCCGTGAGCCGGGTGGGATCCGTGTGCCGCTGCAACTCGGCGAACGTACCGAACCCCGCGTCCACCCATATCTCGGCACCCCCGCCGCGCAGCAGATAGCCGGAGGCGGGCCGACCGGGGCCGGGGTGCGGTGAGGCGGTGCCGAGGACGGTGAGGCTCAGGGGCATGTTCGGGAGCGTACGGACGCGGGCGGGGGCGCGCGCCGCGTTCGCACGTTCTGTCTCATGGACGCTCCCACGGCTTGCGGAACCCTACGAACTTCGGGCTCCTGGAGCCTCAGGGCTTCCAGAAGGGATCACGTCCGCTCAAACCGATCACCCGGTCCAGCAGCGGCGCGTCGTCCGGCACGGATACCACGGGGCCGAAGATCTCGCCGCGCCCGGGGTCGTCCACCGAGGCGGCGAGGAAGGAGTGCGTCGCCGCGAGAACCGCCGGATCGGATTCGTACGCCTGCCCGGTCGCCCGGGCGAGGTCCCAGCCGTGCACGATCAGCTCGTCCGCCGCCACGGCACCGGCGACGGCCCCCGGCAGCGACACCCCGCCCGCCCTGGTCTCCCCCGTCCACGCGGCCGGGTCCCGCCAGGCCGCACCGAGCTCGACGAGCACCTGCGGCAGCGCCTCCCGCCAGCCCGGCCCGATGTCCGGCACGGCCGCCTGCGGGTCGGTGTCCGTCGTCTCCCCCAGATCCTTGCGCCCCGCGTCCCGGAAGGCGACGGCCAGCCCGAGCAGATGCCCGAGGAGATGGCGCACGGCGTACTCCGGACAGGGGGTGGGACCGGAGAGCTGGTCGTCACGGACGGCCTGGGCGAGACGGGCGACGATCCGGGTCTGGGGGGTGAGGTCGAGCAGGGTCGAGCCGTGGTCGGTCATGCGGTGCTCCTCGGACGGGACGGCGTGCCGGGGCGGTGGTTCGCCCACGGCGGGTCTCCTCTGTTCGGTAGACCCTCGGCGTCCCGAGAACTCATCTCCCGCCACGCACCCACCTGTCCCGGCGACGATTCCTAGGGCATCCGCCCGATCCCCGCGACGGGGCCTTAGCACCACGATCACCAGCCATGACATCCACGACACGGACGCCACGGACGACATGGGCGGCGAGGCGGGTCCTCGGGGACCGCGACGCGGGGCTGTACCTGGCCGGAGTGGTGGTCTCGGGCCTGGGTTCGTCGGCGATGTGGCTGGTCGCGGGCATCTGGGTCAAGGACCTCACCGGCTCGGACGCGCTGGCGGCGCTGTGCACGTTCGCCCTGTGGGCCCCGCTCCTCGCCGGCCCCCTGCTGGGGACCCTGGCGGACCGCCTCCACCGCCGCGCCCTCCTCGTCACGACCAACCTCGCCCTGGCCGCGCTCCTGCCCACCCTCTTGACCGTCGACGCCCCGGGCGACCTGTGGCTCCTCTACGCGGTCCTCCTCGTCTACGGCGCGGCCGGCGTGGTCCACGACGCGACCGAGTCGGCCCTGGTCACCACGGCCGTCGACAAGTCCCTCCTCGGCGACTTCAACGGGCTGCGCATGACCGCCAACGAGAGCATGAAGCTGGTGGCCCCGCTGGTGGGGGCGGGGCTGTACACGGCGTACGGCGGGGCGACGGTGGCGCTGTTGGACGCGGCCACGTTCGTCGCGGCGGCGGGGTTGTACGGGTTGGTGCGGGTGCGGGAGCGTGCGGGGGAGCCTGAGCCCCACGCCGCTGAACAGCGCACCCCGGGCCTGCGCGCCCGCACGGCCGAAGGCGCCCGCCGCCTCCTCGCCGACAAGCGCCTACGCCCCCTGGTCCTGGCCGGCGGCACGACCATGCTGCTCTCCGGCGTGAACGGTGCCCTGATCTACGCGGTGGTCGAGTCCCTCGGCCACTCCCCCGCGTACACCGGCCTCCTCCACGTCGCCCAGGGCACCGGCTCGATCGCCATCGGCCTGATCACGGGCCCTCTCCTACGCCGCCTGGGCGAACTCCCCTTCGCGGCGTACGGGATCGCGCTGACGGGGTCGGCAGTGGCCCTCCGCGCGGTCCCGAACGACATCCTCGCCCTGGCCTGCAGCGCGGCGATCGGCGTCGGTCTGCCCTGCGTCCTGACGGCCACGCTCACAGCGGTCCAGAGCGCGACCCCGTCCGGCCTCCTGGGCCGCACCACGGCCACCGCCCACACCCTGCTCTTCGCCCCGACGGCGATCGGCACGGCGATCGGGGCGGGGGTGGTGGACGTGCTCGGCCTCGGGGCGCTTCTGGCCACGGTCGGAGCCGCGTTCCTCCTCACAGCGGCCGGACTGCTGCGTCACCGCTGAACAACCCGACGGCACCGCGGCCCCACGGCGCGGCCTCGGCGGTCGGGTGGGCCCTCGCCTCACCCCACCGCCGTCAACGCCTCCCGCACCGCCGCCAGATCCTGGTCCGACGCCAACCCCGCGTGGTACAGCCGGAGTTCCGTCGCCCCCAGTTCCGCCGCCCGGCCGGCGTCCTCGGCCAGCGTCACCGGGCTGCCGCCCATCCCGGACACGATGCCGAAGTTGGCGGCCAGCACCGCCCCCTCCGCCCCGGCCTCCGCGAACGCGGGCAGCAGCCCGGGTCCGCCCGCGCACGGCACCACGACGCCGTCGGCCACACCCAGGATGTGCGCCGGGTCGACCCCGGGGTTCGCCCCGCAGTGGTACGTCACCGGGTCCGAGTGCAGCAGGATCTGGAAGCCCGGGGGCGCGGCGGCCCGCACGGCGCCGACGGCCGCTTCCTGCAGCGACCGCGCGATCGCGTCGCGCCACACCCGCGTCCCCGCCGCCCGCTCCGCGCCGAGCAGCTTCTCGACCGCCGGCCAGCCCTCGTCGACGGCCTCGCCCCGCCACGACGGCTCCAGCGCCTCCCGCACGGTGCCCGCCAGCTCGTCGGGGTCCTGCCCGGCCCCGGCGTACCCGTCGCGGCAGGTCGCGCAGAAGCACAGCGACATCAGGTACTGCCCGGCGTCGCCGAGCCCGACCCCGCCCGTCTTGTCGTGGGCGTGCAGGTGGGAGATCCCGTACCAGCCCAGCGATTCAAGCTCCGTCCCCCGCGCCCCCGGGCGGACCGCCGCCTCCACGGCCAGGTCGACGAGGTACTCGCGTGTGGCGGGCTGTGCGACGCACGGCGCCCACGGATACCGGTCCCCGTACGCGTTGACCACCGAGGTCGAGGGATGCTCGGCGCCCAGACGGGAGTTGTGCGCGAGTACGACCCAGGAGTGGACCTCGAGACCGGCGTGCGCGAGCGCCGTCGCGGCCTCCCCGAAAGCGTCGCCGGGCGCCCACTGCCCCGCCGGATACGGCCGCAGCGTACGGCCCTCCCACCGCGCCCCCGGCGGGTACAGCACGGCCGCGTGCTCGGCGGTGACGATGCGCTGCCGGGGGTGGCGGGGGGTGAGCGCACGCGTGGAGTGGTACGCGGAGGCGAGCGTCACCTGCCGTACGCCCAGTCCCGCGATGCGCTCCGCGGCGGCCGGATCCCCGTTGACGTCCCACGGGTAGACGAACGTCGACGCCTTCACTTGACCTCCTGGCACTCTTCCAGCAGCGCGTATCCGCGCTCGATCAACTCGCCCAGCCGCTTGACGTGTTCCTCGGCCGGCTCGTGCAGCGGCGGCCGTACCTCTCCCACGTCCAGTCCCCGTAGCCGTACCCCGGCCTTGACCAGCGACACGGCATAGCCGCGACCCCGGGCGCGGAGTTCGACGAAGGGCCGGTAGAACCCGTCGAGCAGCCGTTCCACGATCGCACGATCACCGGCTTCGAGCGCCCGGTGGAACGCGAGGGCGATCTCCGGTACGAAGCAGAAGACGGCCGACGAGTACAGGTCCACCCCGACGCCCCGGTACGCGGGCTGGGTCAGCTCGGCGGTCGGCAGGCCGTTGAAGTACAGGAAGTCATTCGGTACTTCGCTCCGTACCGCACTCACGATCCGCGTCATCAGGTCCAGATCGCCGACGCCGTCCTTGAGGCCCACGATCCCTTCCGTGCGGGCCAGTTCGACCACCGTCTCGGGCGTGAACACGGCGTTGTCGCGCTGGTAGACGATGACGGGGAGGGAGGTCGCGGCGGCGAGTTCCCGGTAGTGGCGCAGCAGCCCTTCCTGGGCGGCCACGACGAGGTAGGGCGGCATGGCGAGCAGGCCGTCCGCGCCGGCCTCCTCGGCGAGTCGGGCGTAGCGCACGGCGAGGGCGGTGCCGTAGCCCGCGCCGGCCACGACGGGCACCCGGCCGGCCGTCTCCGTGACGGCGGCCCGTACGCACTCCTGGAACTCCTCGGGCGTGAGCGCGTGGAACTCGCCGGTGCCGCAGCAGACGAAGACCGCGGCGGCCCCGGCCTCGACCCCCTGGCGGACGTGCGCGCGACAGGCGTCGAGGTCGACCGTGCCGTCCGGCGCGTACGCCGTGACGGGGAAGAACAGTGGTCCGCTGGGGACCCTGAGCCGGGCGGCGAGAGGGGCTGACGTCACGGGCGCTCCCAAGTCCGAGTCAAAGTCACAGCGCGAGTCCATATCGCTGATCAGTGTTTACATTTCTGAACAGCAGCACGCTAAGGCGCCCCCTTGGGGCCGGTCAAGCCGGGTAACCCCCACCGCACCAGCGATTTCCCGCCTCCGCGCCCCACTTGACGCACGCCACCGCACTCCCTAGCGTGTCCATGAATGTGAATGTCGGACGCCCATGTGCACGGTTGGCGATGCAAGGAGATCCACGGATGCCCGCTCCCCGCACCGTTCTGCTCACCGGCGCCGCCGGTGGACTCGGCACCCTGATGCGGGAGCTGCTGCCGGCCCACGGCTACGAGCTGCGCCTTCTGGACCTGCTGCCCGTCGAGGGCGAGCCGGACGCGATCACGGCCGACCTCGCCGACAAGGAGGCCCTGCGCGAGGCCGTACGGGGCGTCGACGCGATCATCCACCTCGCGGGCATCTCCCTGGAAGCCTCCTTCGAGAAGATCCTGAAGGCGAACATCGAGGGGACGTACAACCTGTACGAGGCCGCCCGCGAGGAGGGCGTGCGCCGGATCGTCTTCGCCTCCTCCAACCACGCGGTCGGCTTCACCCCCCGCCCGCTCGCGGACGACCCGCTGATCCCGATCGACACCCCGCACCGCCCCGACACCTTCTACGGCCTGTCCAAGTCCTTCGGCGAGGACCTGGCCCAGCTCTACTGGGACAAGTACGGCCTGGAGACCGTCTCCGTCCGCATCGGCTCCTGCTTCCCCGAGCCGACCAGTGTCCGCATGCTCTCGCTCTGGATGAGCCCGGCCGACGGCGCCCGCCTCTTCCACGCGGCCCTGACCGCCGAGCACGTCGGCCACACCGTCGTCTACGGCTCCTCCGCCAACACCCGCCTGTGGTGGGACCTCTCCACGGCCCGCGCCCTCGGCTACGAGCCCCAGGACGACTCCGAGCCGTACGCCGAGAAGCTCATCGCCGAACAGGGCGAACTCGACCCGGAGAACATGGCCCACGCCAACCTGGGCGGCCACTTCGTGAGCGACCCGCCGATCTGGCCGTACTGACCCGTACCGGCGAGACCAAGGGTTCGTGCGTCGTACGGGAAACGAGGGCCGTACGTCGTGCGGAAGGAGCGGGCGGGCACCGAACGGGCCCGCCCGCTCCCTTGTTCGGGCACGCCCGTTGCCCGATCTCACCTCCGCCCCAGGTCCGCGACGGGCGGCGGCCGGGCGAAACGGTCAGGGACGGGCATCATCGGACCCGCAACAGACCTGGTCAGTGCCGCGCACCCGCTGTAGAACTGCCACCGAGGCCCCCACCCGGGCCCGAACGGGCAGCACTACGGCGAGGGAGAGCAGGTGTCGGCCATGAGCGCGGAAGAAAGGCAACGCGAGATCGTCAGGGCCGCCCGCCGCACGGGCGCGGTCGACGTCGCCGAACTCGCCCTCGCCCTGGGCGTCGCCAAGGAGACCGTACGGCGTGATCTGCGCGCCCTGGAGGACCACGGGCTGGTCCGGCGTACGCACGGCGGCGCGTACCCCGTGGAGAGCGCCGGGTTCGAGACGACGCTCGCCTTCCGCGCCACCAGCCACGTACCCGAGAAACGCCGCATCGCCGCCGCCGCGGCCGAGCTGCTGGGCGACGCCGAGACAGTCTTCGTCGACGAGGGCTTCACCCCGCAGCTCATCGCCGAGGCACTGCCCCGGGACCGGCCGCTGACCGTCGTCACCGCCTCCCTCGCCACCGCGGGCGCGCTCGCGGAGGCCGGCAACACCACCGTGCTGCTGCTCGGCGGCCGGGTGCGCCCCGGCACCCTCGCGACCGTCGACCACTGGACGACGAAGATGCTCGCCGGCTTCGTCATCGACCTGGCGTACATCGGCGCCAACGGCATCACCCGCGAGCACGGCCTCACCACCCCCGACCCGGCCGTCAGCGAGGTCAAGGCCCAGGCCGTCCGCGCCTCCCGGCGCACGGTCTTCGCGGGCGTCCACACCAAGTTCGGCGCGGTCAGTTTCTGCCGGTTCACCGAGGTGAGCGACCTGGACGCGATCGTCACGAGCACGCTGCTGCCGACCTCCGAGGCCCACAGGTACTCACTGCTGGGGCCTCAGGTCATCCGAGTCTGACCGACACAACCGACCGACTCCACAGCCCTTCCATGCCGCGCACCACCCCTTATCTCCCCATACGTCCAGGAGTGATCCATGCGAATCCCGAGCCGACGGAGGCCGCGCGCACTCGCCGCGGTCGCCGCAGGGACGCTGCTCGCCCCGCTTCTCTCCGGCTGCTGGACCGGAGCGGGCGGGGCGGGATCCGGCGGCGACGCCATCAACGTGCTGATGGTCAACAACCCCCAGATGCAGGAGCTGCAGAAGCTCACGGCCGCGCACTTCACCAAGGAGACCGGCATCAGGGTGAACTTCACCGTGCTGCCGGAGAACGACGTCCGCGACAAGATCAGCCAGGACTTCGCCAACCAGGCGGGCCAGTACGACGTGGCCACGCTCAGCAACTACGAGATACCCATCTACGCCCGCAACGGCTGGCTGGAGGAGCTGGACCCGTACGTCGCGAAGGACCCGGCCTTCGACCAGCAGGACGTCCTGAAGCCGATGCGGCAGTCCCTGACCGGCGACGACGGCAAGCTCTACGGGGAGCCGTTCTACGGCGAGTCGTCCTTCCTGATGTACCGCAAGGACGTCTTCGCCGAGCAGGGCCTCACCATGCCCGAGCACCCCACCTGGCGGCAGGTCGCCGACCTCGCCGCGAGGGCGGACGGGGCCGAGGAGGGCATGAAGGGCATCTGTCTGCGCGGCCTGCCGGGCTGGGGCGAGGTCATGGCACCCCTCACCACCGTCGTGAACACCTTCGGCGGCACCTGGTTCGACAAGGACTGGAAGGCCCGTCTCGACTCCCCCGAGTTCGAGCGGGCGACCAGGTTCTACGTGGACCTCGTGCGCGAGCACGGCGAATCAGGCGCAGCCCAGGCCGGCTTCGCCGAGTGCCTCAACAACATGACCCAGGGCAAGGTGGCCATGTGGTACGACGCCACGTCCGCCGCCGGGTCCCTGGAGGCCGCCGACTCCCCGGTGAAGGGCAGGATCGGCTACGCACCGGCACCGGTCGAGAAGACCGAGTCCTCGGGCTGGCTCTACACCTGGGCCTGGGGCATCCAGCAGGCCTCCCGGAACCCGGACAAGGCCTGGAAGTTCGTGTCCTGGGCGTCCAGCAAGGAGTACGAGGAGCTGGTCGGCGACGAGATCGGCTGGTCCAACGTCCCGGCCGGCAAGCGCGAGTCGACGTACGCGAACCCGGACTACCGCCAGGAGGCCGCCGCCTTCCAGGAGATGACCCGTGAGGCCATCGAGGGCGCCCGGCCCACCGATCCGGGTGTGCAGCCGCGCCCCGCGCCCGGCATCCAGTTCGTCGGCATCCCCGAGTTCACCGACCTCGGCACCAAGGTCTCCCTGGAGATCAGCGCGGCCATCGCCGGACGCCAGTCCGTCGAGTCGGCCCTGAAGAAATCGCAGGCGCTCGCCGAGCAGATCTCCGAGGAGTACGAGGGACGATGACCGCGACCACGACAGCGCCGATGGCGGCGACCCCCGTACGCACGCGAGGGACACCGAACGCCCGACTGCGCGCCTGGGCCACCCGCGCCCCGCTCCTCCCCGCCCTGATCTTCATGATCGCCGTGACCCAACTCCCGTTCGTGGCCACGCTGGTGATCTCCTTCTTCGACTGGAACTCCCTCTACCCCGACGCCCGCGCCTTCACCGGCTTCGCCAACTACGGCGAGGTCCTCACCGACCCCGACCTGCGCCGCTCGGTGTGGACGACGATCCTGCTGACGGTCGCCGTGGTCCTGGCCAGCCTGGTCCTGGGCCTCCTCCTCGCCCTGCTGCTCGACCGGAGGTTCCGGGGCCGGGGCATCGTCCGCACCCTCCTCATCGCCCCCTTCCTGGTCGTCCCGGTGGCGGCGGCCCTGCTCTGGAAGCATGTGCTCTACAACCCCGAATACGGCCTGTTCAACGGCCTGTTGCACTATGTGGGCGGCCCCCAGCCGGACTGGATCTCCGAGACCCCGCTGCTCGCGGTCGAGGCCTCCCTGGTGTGGCAGTGGACGCCGTTCATGATGCTGATCCTGCTCGCCGGGCTGCAGTCCCGGGACCATCAGCAGATCGAGGCGGCGAAGGTGGACGGCGCGAGCGACTGGCAGATCTTCCGCCATCTGACACTCCCGCATCTGCGCCGCTATCTCGAACTGGGCGCCCTGCTGGGCTCGATCTACATCGTCCAGAACTTCGACGCGGTCTTCACGATCACGTCCGGCGGCCTCGGCACGGCGAACCTCCCCTACGCCGTCTACCAGACCTTCTACCAGGCCCACGAGAACGGCCTCGCCTCGGCCGCCGGGGTCCTGGTCGTCATCGGCTCGATCATCATCGCGACGTTCGCCCTGCGCGTGGTGTCGTCGCTGTTCCGCGAGGAGGTGTCGCGCGGATGAGCGACACGACGACGACTCTACGTCCGGTGCGTGGCGGGCGGGCCCGTGGCGCGGGCCTCGGCGTGGCCGCCTGGCTGCTCGGCCTGCTGTTCTTCCTGCCCATCGCCTGGATGGCCCTGACGTCCTTCCACTCGGAGCCGGACGCGGCGACCAACCCCCCGTCCTTCGCGGCGGCGTTGACCCTCGACGGCTACCGCGAGTTCTTCGGCGTGGACGGCGGGGCCAGCCCCTGGCCGGCCCTGATCAACTCGACGGTGGCGTCCCTGGCGTCGACGCTGCTCGTCCTCCTGCTGGCCTTCCCGGCGGCGCACGCACTGTCGATCCGGCCGGTGAAGAAGTGGACGGACGTCCTGTTCTTCTTCCTCTCGACGAAGATGCTGCCGGTGGTGGCGGGCCTTCTCCCCATCTACCTCTTCGCGAAGGACACGGGCCTGCTGGACAACATCTGGCTCCTGGTCCTCCTCTACACCTCCATGAACCTGCCGATCGCCGTGTGGATGATGCAGTCCTTCCTGGCGGAGGTCCCGGTGGCGGTGATCGAGGCCGCGCAACTGGACGGCGCCCGTCTGCCGACGGTCCTGGCACGTGTGGTCGCCCCGATCGCGGCCCCCGGGATCGCCGCCACCGCCCTCATCTGCTTCATCTTCAGCTGGAACGAACTGCTGTTCGCGAGGGTGCTGACGGGCGTCGTCGCCGAGACCGCCCCCGTCTTCCTGACCGGTTTCATCACCAGCCAGGGCCTGTTCCTGGCCAAGGTGTGCGCCGCGTCCCTCGTCATCTCCCTGCCGGTGCTCGCCGCGGGGTTCGCCGCCCAGGACAAGCTGGTCCAGGGCCTCTCCTTGGGAGCCGTCAAATGAAGGCCGCCGTCATCGAGTCCGTGGGCAAGGCCGTCGTCGCCGAGGTCCCGGACCCGGCACCGGGCCCCCGCGAGGTCGTCGTCGAGGTCGCCGCGTGCGGTCTGTGCGGGACCGATCTGCACATCCTCCAGGGCGAGTTCGCCCCCGAGCTGCCGATCGTGCCGGGACACGAGTTCGCGGGCGAGGTGGTCGGGGTGGGCGGCCAGGTCACCGAACTGTCCATCGGCGACCGCGTGGCCGTCGACCCGTCCCTGTACTGCCACGAGTGCCGGTACTGCCGTACAGGCCACAACAACCTGTGCGAACGGTGGGCCGCGATCGGGGTCACGACGGCGGGGGGTGCGGCGCAGTACGCGGTGGCACCGGTGGCGAACTGCGTACGGCTGCCGGACCACGTCCGCACGCAGGACGCGGCGCTGGTGGAACCGCTGTCCTGCGCGGTACGGGGGTACGACGTCCTCCGCTCCCGCCTCGGCGCCCACGTCCTGATCTACGGGTCGGGGACGATGGGCCTGATGATGCTGGAGCTCGCGAAGCGGACGGGCGCGGCGAGTGTGGACGTGGTCGACGTGAACCCCTCCCGGCTGGAGACCGCCCGACGCCTGGGCGTCTCGGCGTCCGCCGCCGGTCCCGACGAACTGGACCGCCCCCAGGGCTGGGACGTCGTCGTGGACGCGACGGGCAACGCGGCGGCGATCCAGGACGGGCTGGGGAGGGTGGCCAAGGCCGGTACGTTCCTGCAGTTCGGCGTGGCGGACTACGCGACCCGGGTCACGATCGACCCGTACCGCATCTACAACCAGGAGATCACCATCACCGGCTCGATGGCCGTCCTGCACAGCTTCGAACGAGCGGCGGAACTGTTCGCGAACGGCGTCCTCGCCCCGGACGTCTTCATCAGCGACCGCCTGCCACTGGACAGCTACCCCCAGGCCCTGGACCAGTTCGCCGCGGGGATCGGCCGCAAGATCGTCGTACTTCCCTGACCGTGTCCCGCCCGGTGCGGTACATCCGATGCTCCGGTCGAGTGGTGATGACCCCACTGCTCCGGGCGGGTCCCCCGGCGACGGGCAAGCGCGGAACTACGCTCCCTGCTGCCTGCACCGGCAGGACACGGAGACACGGAGACCGACGCGGGGAGCGGCATGAGGTACGGCCCTGGCTTGACGGCCCGCTTGAGCGTGTGCGCGGCAGTCCTCGGACTGCTCGTGTCGTGCGGGTCGGAAGGAGAGTCCGACGACCCCGAGACGACCACCACTCCTTCGCGGCCCAGCCCCACCCTCTCATCGCCTTCTCCGTCGCCGTCGCTGTCTTCGTCTCCGTCGCTGTCGCCGTCCGGTAGCTCTCCCTCCCACGGCGGTGAGCCGGTTCCTCCGCCTGACCTCGTGCCGTCGAACACGCGCCCGTCGAAGACGAACGGCCCTGGCGTCACCCCATCGGAGACGCCTGCACCAACCTGCCCCGGTGACCCCGCGTGCCCGCCCTCACCGGACGGTACGTGAACGAACCGGCCCCGCGCCCTTCGGAGCGGCTCGAGCACACGGAGCAGGCACCCCTGACGTCCCCGACCGCGCTGATCAACATCGTGGTCGCGCAGGCGTCGTTCATCGCCGCGCTGATGTTCTACGTGGGGGTGATCTACACCGGCGCGTATTACGGGCACTTCCACCTCTCCCCCTTCGCGCTCGGCTTCGGTTTCGGTGAGTTCGTCCTGCACAGCCTGCACCTGGTCACCTTCCCGGTCCTGGTGGGCGCCGCCGCACTGCTCCTGGTCGTCGCGGCCGCCGGACAGCGACCATGGCGGGAACTCCACGGCGGGCTGGTGCACGGCGCCGTCCGAGGCGTATCGGCTGTGGCCCGCCACTATCCGGTCGTGGTGGCCACGGGCCTGCTCCTCCTCGTCCTGTGGTGGCAGTGGCAGGTGCTCCTGCCGTACCGCTGGGCCGGCCCCCTCCTCGTCGGCTTCGGCCTGCTGCTCGGCGTGGTACGGAACACCGGCCCGGGCCGCCCGGGAAGTCCGTGGGAGACGGCTTTGCTGGTTCTCGCCGCCGGGCTGTTCCTGCTCTGGGCGATCACCCTGGTCTCCGGCCAGCTCGGCGAACGGAACGCCAGGAACGACGCTCGCGAAGTGATCCTGCGCACCGGTCTGGTGGTCCACAGCGCCCAGCCACTGGGCCTCTCCTCACGGACGCCCGGGCTCCGGTACCGGGACCTCGGTGAGGGCGTCCACCTCCGCCACCGCTACGAGGGCCTGCGGCTCATCGTGGAGCGTGCCGGGCGCTACTACGCCGTGCCCATCGGCTGGCAGGCCCGGACCGACCACGTCTACATCCTCAGAGAGGGCGACGGCGTGCGCATCGAACTCACGCCCGGGGTGCGGTAGCGGGCGCCCCTTCGAGGGCACCTCACCTCACCGGCCCCACCCACTCGGCCCCAAGCCGGTCGGTAAGGGAACGGTAAAGCGGCTTGAATCGTTCACCGGGCATGACCGCTATGACCCCCGGCTCGAACATCCCGCTGCCCGCCACCCGCGTCGCGGTGGACGTCGCCGCGCCCGTGCGGCTCGACGTGTCGGGCCTGCTGCTCACCGCCGACGGCAAGGTGCGCTCGGACGACGATTTCATCTTCTACAACCAGCCGAACGGCCCGGGCGTGACATACCGCTCCGGCGGCGGTACGACCCCCGACTCGATCACGGTCGACACGACGGCCGTCCCCCCGGGCATCGAGAAGATCGTCGTCACGGCGAGCCCGGACGCGGCCGGCCAGACCTTCCAGGGCATCGAACCGACGGCGACGATCCGCAACGCGGCCGACGGCTCGGTGATCTCCACGTTCACCCCGCCGCAGCTGGGCACGGAGACGGCGCTGGTGATCGTGGAGATCTATCTGCGCAACGGCGCCTGGAAGGCCCGCGCGGTCGGCCAGGGATACGCGAACGGCCTCGCGGGGATCGCGACGGACTTCGGCGTCACAGTGGAGGAGCCCGCCCCGGCCCCGGCCCAATCCGCCCCCGTCGCGCCGCCCGCCCCCGCCATGCAGCCCCCGGCGGCCCCGCCCGCCCCGTCCGTGGACCCGCGCGTCACAGCGCCCCCGGCACCCCCGACTCCCCCGGCCGCGCCCGCCGCCCCAGCCCCCGGCGCCGGGAAGATCAACCTGGACAAGGGGCGCGTCAGCCTCCAGAAGAACCAGACGGTCTCCCTGGTCAAGGGCGGCCGCCCGCTGCTCTCCCAGGTCAAGATGGGCCTCGGCTGGGAGCCGGCGTACCGGGGCAAGGACATCGACCTGGACGCGTCGGTCATCGCGTACGGCCCGCAGCGCAACCACATCGACAGCTGCTACTTCGGCAAGCTGTCCATCGTCAACGGCGCGATCAAGCACTCCGGTGACAACCTCACGGGTGAGGGCGGAGGCGACGACGAGGTGATCGTCGTCGATCTCGGACGGCTCCCCCAGGACGTCACGGGACTGGTCTTCACCGTCAACTCCTTCTCCGGGCAGAAGTTCACCGAGGTCGCCAAGGCCTACTGCCGCCTCCTCGACGCCGCGACCGGCGAGGAGCTGGTCCGATTCGACCTCACCAACGCCGAGGCCCAGACCGGCGTGATGATGGCCAAGCTGATCAAGCAGTTCTCCGGCGAGTGGGAGATGACCGCCATGGGCGACTTCGTGAAGTCCCGCACGGTCAGGGGGATGGTGAAGCCGGCGGCCCAGGCACTCTGAGGGCATCCACGTACGCGACGCCGGGCGCCCCGTCCGAGGAAGGCCGCCCGGCGCGTGCCCGGCGCAACAGCCGCACGTCCGGGTGTCCCACACCGCGACCTGCCGGCCGCGCTGCTCGGCCGCCTCCAGCACCCGCTCCTTCGTACCCGGGTCGATCTCTTGCTGATCGTCCGCCCACACGCTGTGCACTGTATTCGGCGAATTCGGCGTATTCGGCCAGGCGCGGGGTGCGGCAGGAGCCGGTGTCCGGGTCAGTCCCGGACCGGCGTGCCCGTCACTGGATGACCCCGCTGTACGCGTTCAGCGCGGGCTGCCCGCCGAGATGGGCGTACAGGACGGTGGACTCCGGCCCGATCTCGCCGCGCTCGATCAGGTCGATCATCCCGGCCATCGACTTCCCCTCGTACACGGGGTCGGTGACCATGCCCTCGGTGCGCGCCGCGAGCTGCATCGCCACGAGGGTGGCGTCGTCCGGGACGCCGTAGATCCCGGCGTGGTAGCGCTCGTCCAGCTCCACGTCGGCGACCGTCAACTCCCGCTTGACACCGATGAGTTGTCCGGTGTTGTGGGCGATCCGGGCGATCTGTTCACGGGTGGTGTCCGGCTTGGCCGAGGCGTCGATGCCGATGACCCGGCGCGGCCGTCCGCCCGCCTCCTCCAGGGCGGCGAAGCCGGCGACCATGCCGGCCTGGGTGGAGCCGGTCACCGAGCACACGATCACGGTGTCGAAGAAGACGCCCGACTCCCGCTCCTGCTCGGCCACTTCGTACGCCCAGCCCGCGAAGCCGAGGCCGCCGAGTGGGTGGTCGGAGGCGCCGGCCGGGATGGCGTACGGCTTGCCGCCGCTCTCCTCGACCTCCCTGAGGGCCAATTCCCAGCTCTCCTTGAAGCCGATGCCGAAGCCGGCCCGGACGAGCCGTACGTCGGCGCCGGCGAGCCGGCTGATGAGGATGTTGCCGACCTTGTCGTACACGGCGTCCGGCCAGTCGACCCAACTCTCCTGCACCAGCACGCACTTGAGCCCTGCGTGGGCGGCGACGGCGGCGACCTGGCGGGTGTGGTTGGACTGGACGCCGCCGATGGAGACGAGGGTGTCGCACCCCTGGGCGAGCGCGTCGGCGACGAGGTACTCCAGCTTGCGGGTCTTGTTGCCGCCGTACGCGATGCCGGAGTTGCAGTCCTCGCGCTTGGCCCAGACGGAGGCGCCGCCGAGGTGGGCGGTCAGACGCTCCAGGGGGTGGACCGGGGAAGGCCCGAAGAGGAGCGGGTAGCGCTCGAAGGAAGCAAGAGACACGGGTTCTCCCGGGTGGAGTGGACTGCGGTGGGGTGGGGTGGGGTGCGGTGGCTGCCGGTGGGGCGTGGCGCAGCGGAGCGCGGCGCGGTGGAGCGCGTGGGTCAGTGGCCCGCTTCGTCGACGGGGTCGTCGGCGAGTGCCGCGAGCCCGCGCCAGATCTCCGCCGTGACGCGGACCGCCTCTTCGGTGTCACCGGCCGCGCAGGCCTCGATCAGCTGGTCGTGCAGGCCGGCCGAGCGGCAGTTGCCGCCCTCGCCGAAGCGCCGTCGCTCCAGCCGGCGGATGAGCGGGGTGTAGCGGGCGACGGTGGCGGCGGCCGCGCGGTTGCCGCTCACCCGGACGAGGACGTCGTGCAGTTCGTCGTCGGCGACCAGGGCGGCGTCGACGTCGCCCGCGTGGACGGCCGCCGCGAACCGCTCGTTGGCCGAGCGCATCGTCTCGACGTCCGCCGCGAACAGCCGGGGCACCGCGGCCCGGGTGACGAGTTCGTGCATGGCGCCGACGACGGCCGCCGCGTCCCGCACATCGGCGGCCACGACGGCGGTCACGCGGGTGTAGCTCTGCGGCTTGCTCTCCAGGAGCCCCTCGTCCACCAGCCGGGAGAAGGCCTCCCGCACCGGCGCCCGGGACAGCCCCAGCAGGTCCGCGAACTCGGCGTCCCGCACCGCCGCGCCGGGTTCGATCTCCCCGGCCACGATGGCGTCGCGAATCGCTTGGTAGGCGCGGTCCCTGAGCAGGGTGCGGTTCACCGGTCGTATGGCCTCCATGAACTGAAATGTTAGATGTCAGCACAGGACGCGAACAAGAGTGTGGCCCGTACCCCCACTGGGATACGGGCCACACTCACCCCCGTCCATCAGCCGCAGGCCGACGGCGGACGGCCACGCTTCAGCCGGTCCACGGCCAGTCGGCGTCCCGTGCCGCCTCCAGCAGCGGAACCATCCGGAAGGCCGCGTCCGAGAGGCCGCCGAAGGTGTGGCGGTTCGCCTTGCCGGAGGGGCCGTGGCCCGCCCGGTACCCGGCGAGGTTCCAGGTGTAGACCGGCACATCGGCCGGGACCTGCGCGGTCGGGTCGCCGTAGTGGCTGTAGGTGGCCTGCTCGTCGGTGACGATCAGCACCCGGTCGTGCTTCCGGTAGTGCCGGCGGACGGCCTCGGTGGTGTCGGTGCCGCCCAGGTCGCCGAACCGGCCGATGATCTTCAGCACCGACTCCCCCGCCCTGAACTTCACCGCCCTGCTCGTGCTCCCGAACTCGACGAGGTCCGCGTCCGCCGCCCGCAGCGCGAGCGCCGTGCCGAAGATCGCCGCCGCGTCGGCGTAGGTGAGGGAGGAGCGGTCGGTCAGCCGCGAGTAGAACATCGAGCCCGAGCGGTCGACCAGGACCAGGGTCCGGCCGGGCAGCGCGGGCACGTTGGCCAGCGAGTGCCCGAGCGCCTGCTCCAGCGGGTACGACCACCGCAGCGACGGCGCGTGCCGGTACGCCGAGAGGTAGCGGAACGGGAACTGCCGCGACCGCGCGACCTCCGCCGGGTCACTGATCCTCGCCGCCACCCGCGCCGCGACCTCGTCGCAGACGCCCGCCTCGTCGAAGTTCCGCAGGTTGCGGACGAGGGCCATGGTGCCCATGGACGGAATGACGGCCTCCCAGGCCGCCTTGTCCATCGGCCCCTGCAGCCAGCCGGCCAGCGCCTCCCAGGTGATACCCGCGTCCGCGAGGCGCTGGGCGCCGCCCGCACCGGTGACGACCCGGCGTCGCTTCGCGGGCCGCAGCTCCATCAGGTCGCGGTGGGCCGCGAGCACGGGCAGCGACCTGGGCACGACCGCCGTGTCCGGGTTGTGGCGCCGGTCGAGGGCGTACTGGAACAGGTCGCCCTGCCACGGCTTGTCCGGGTCCGGTGCCGCGTGCACCAGGTTGAGGATGTCGCCGAAGCGGTAGCCCTTGGACGCCGTGTCGTACTTCAGCAGCGACTTGGCGCTGTAGAGCCGGCGTACGGCGTCGGCGACGCCCCGCTTCACGGGCTTGGGGATGTTGCGGCCGTAGCGCGAGGTCCAGTAGGCGAGCAGCTCGCCGGGCTCGTCCGGGCGCCGCAGCACCGAGTCGACGACCTGGCGGTTGGTGGGCCCGTCGGTGACGCCCGCGTCGAGCCGTGCCTTCACGTACTCGGCGGCGCCCACGATCGAGGCCGTACGGAGATTGCCCTCGCCGCGCAGCCAGCCGAGCAGGCCGGCCGTCCACGCCGGGTCGCTGACGGCGAGCCGGCGCACGAGCTCGGCGAACCGGTCGTCCCGGTCCTCGGCGCTCTCGTAGAACGCCTTCTGCGCGACGAAGTTGGCGATCGACAGCAGGAACAGCTCGGAACGCTCGTCCCGCTCACGTCCTCGGCCGCCCTCGTACGTACGGAGCACACGCCCCGTCGCGGTGACCCGCGAGGTGGGCCGCGCCTTGGCGGCCTTGGTGTTGAATCGCGCCATGGTGAATTCCCCCGAATTCTTCAGCACTTCGTGCGTGGAATGCTTGTTCAGGGGGAGGCGCGGCACATGGAAGGTGACCGAGGTCGAATTCGGCGGCGGTTGCTTATCACTGGCGCGTCTGCCGTTCCGCCACACCGACCCGAAGTCGATGACGGGATTCGAACCCGCACGAGGAGTTTTCCCCACCAGTCCCCGAAGTATCCGCTGCCTGCGCACCGGGCACCCACCATCTGCCGCGCCTCCCGAGATCGAATCGCACCGGGAGGTGCGTGAAGTTCCAGGTGTCCAGAGATCGAAGCCGGCGGAACCGACGTAGGTGCTCTAACCCCTGAGCTACACCGGCATGTTGGTACCGGTGGCGGGACTCGAACCCGCGGCCGCCCCATTATCAGTGGAAGTAGGTCCTGCCTTCGCACCTGGACGTGCATCACTCTAGGAGGCGTACCGCGGGCGGGCGAACGAATTAATTACCGCTTCTGCCGCTTCCAGGGACCGGTGATGGCGAGCAGGATGCCCGGGGTCTGGATGTTGGCGTAGAGGGTCTTCCCGTCGGGCGAGAAGGTGACTCCGCAGAACTCGCTGTATTCCGGCTCCTCTTCGGTGCCGACGTTGAGTTCGTTGCGGGCGATGGGGTACGTACGGCCGCTGTCGGTGGCGCCGAAGAGGTGCGAGACGCCTTCGCCGTCCTCGGCGAGGATGATGCCGCCGTACGGGGAGACGGTGATGTTGTCGGGGCCGTCGAAGGCGCCGTCGGCGGACGGGTCGGGGTTGACGCCGAGCAGGACCTTCAGGGTCAGGGTGCGGCGCTTGGGGTCGTAGAACCAGACCTGGCCGTCGTGCGCGGCGCCGGGGCTCTCCGCGCGGGCGTACGAGGAGACGATGTACGCGCCGCCGTCGCCCCACCACATGCCTTCCAGCTTGCGGGCGCGGGTGATCTCGTCGGTGCCGAACTGCTTGCGGACGGCGACGGTCCTGGCGTCGCGGTCGGGGACGTCGACCCAGTCGACGCCGTAGACCGTGCCGATCCTCGTGGCGCGGGAGAGGTCGTCGACGAACTTGCCGCCGGAGTCGAAGCACCTGGGCGCCTGGAGGACGCCGGCGTCGTCGGCGAGTTCACGGAACTTGCGGGGGCCGTACTCGAAGCCCTTCGGCGGGGTCCAGCGGAAGAAGAGGCCGTTGGGGTTCGCGGCGTCCTCGGTGAGGTAGGCGTGGCCGCGCTTGGGGTCGATGACGACGGCCTCGTGGTCGTAGCGGCCGAAGAACTTCAGCGGCTTGGGGTCGCGGTTGGCGCGCCGGTCGATGGGGTCGACCTCGAAGACGTAGCCGTGGTCCTTGGTCATGCCGTTGACGCCGGCCTTGTCGGAGTTCTCCTCGCAGGTCAGCCAGGTGCCCCACGGGGTGCTGCCGCCCGCGCAGTTGGTGGAGGTGCCGGCGATGCCGACCCACTCGGCGACCTGGCCGTCGCGGCGGACCTCGACGACCGTGCAGCCGCCGGACGCGGCCGGGTCGTAGACGAGGCCCTCGGTGAGCGGCACCGGGTACTTCCAGTTGGCGCGGGGGCCCTTGAGCTCGTGGTTGTTGACGAGGAGCGTGGCACCGCGCGGGCCGGCGAAGGTGGCCGTGCCGTCGTGGTTGGAGGGCGTGTACTCGCCCGACTCCAGCTTGGTCCTGCCGCTGTAGGTGATGATCCGGTACTTGAATCCGGCGGGCAGCGCGAGGATGCCGTCGGGGTCGGGGACGAGGGGCCCGTAGCCGACACGGTCGTGGCGGTCCGCCCCGCGCTCGGTGCCGTCGCCGGTCGCGGTGTCGTCGTCGGTCTCGAGGTCCGCGTCCGTCGACGCGAGGGCGTTCGGTGCGGTGGCGAGTGCCCCTACGCTGCCGGCCAGCGCGACACCGGCTCCGGTGACCGCGGATCGTCTGGCGAAGTCCCTGCGGGTGAGCGACATGCTGTCTCCTGCGTGCGGTGGGATGACCGTGGGGGACGGACCCGTGTGGTGCGCCCGAACTGTCCCGTCCGTGGCTGAACGCGGGTTGAACGCCGGGAGAAGCGAGCCACGTGGCTTCGGTGAACCGCCGCCCCCTTGCGCAGGAGAGCTCGGGGGTGCGGGTTCGTTGGCGGGTGCGGGTGAGTGGGGCTTCTCGCGCAGTTCCCCGCGCCCCTAAAAGCAAAAAGCACGGGGTGCAGCCCCTGCTTTTTGAGGGGCGCGGGGAACTGCGCGAGCAACCACACACCACCCGCACCCGCCAACGAACCCGCACCCCCGAGTTATCAGGCGCCCCGCCCCACGCGCTACGCGCCCGGCCCCATGTGCGACCGCGCCTTGAACGCCGCCTTGCGGGCCTCCTTCGCCACCTTCTTGTCGGGGTGGATCCTCCCCATCGCCTCCAGCACATCCGGCGTGGCCGGATGGTCCACCCGCCAGGCCGCCGCGAAGAACCCGCCGTGCTGGGCGGCCAGCCCCTCCACCAGCGCCCGCAGCTCAGCGGAGTTCCCCTCGGCCGCCAGCTGCGCGGCGACCGTGTCGATGGTCAGCCAGAAGACCATGGCCTCGGACGGCGCGGGCACGTCCAGGGCGCCGCGCTCGGTCAGCCAGACCCGCGCGAGTCCGCCCAGCTCGGGGTCGTCGAGGACCTCCCGGAGGGCCGGCTCGGCCACGGGGCCGACGAGGGACAGCGCCTGCTGGCAGCGCAGCCGCCGCAGCGGGGCGCCCGCGTCGGAGCCACGGGCGGCCGCGAGCAGCTCCCGCGCCGCGTCCAGCGACTCGCGGCGCGCGAGCCACTGCTCGGTCTCGGCCTGGGCCGCCGCCGGCGGGAACCCGGCGGTGCCGTCCAGCAACACGTCCGCGCCCTTGTCGACGAGGTCCCCGACCGCGGGCGCGGACACGCCCGCCTCCTGGAACCGTGCCCGCAGCCCGTAGAGGCCGAGCGGGGTGAGCCGGACCATGCCGTAGCGGGTGACATCGGTGTCGTCGATGCCGGGCGAACCCGGCCCCTCGGCGGCGACGGCGTCCTCCGCGTCCGTCATCAGCGCCTCGTCGACGGGCTGGTACTCGACCAGCCCGACCGGCTCCAGCACGCGGAACTGGTCGTCGAGCCGCATCATCGCGTCCGACACCTGTTCCAGCACGTCGTTGGTGGGCTCGCCCATGTCGTCGGGGACGATCATCGACGCGGCGAGGGCGGGCAGCGGCACCGGTCCGTCGCCGGGGCCCTCCTCGCTGACGGTGAGGAGGTAGAGGTTGCCGAGCACCCCGTCGAGGAACTCCGCCTCGGCCTCGGGGTCCCAGTCCAGCTCGGAGAAGTCGATCTCGCCGCCGGAGTCCATGGCGTCGACGAGCCCGTCGAGGTCGGGCACGCTCGCGTCGGCGAGGGCGGTCTCCAGGGCCGTGAGCCAGATGCCGAGCACGTCCTGCGGCCCGCCGGAGGTGAGGAGCGCCAGCTCCTCACCGGCGGCGACCGTTCCCTCCTCCTCGTCCACGATCTCGACGAGGCCGGTGTCCACGGCGACCCGCCAGGCCTCGCTGGCCGAGGCCGCCGCGTCGTCACCGTCGTGGCCTTCGCCGGTGAGCCCGAGCGCCTCGGCGGCCGCGGGCAGTTGCTCGTCGACGAGTTCGCCCCCGGTGCCCACACGCGTGTCCGGTCCGGCCCAGCGGGCGAGCCGTGCGGCGCGCGAGAGCAGCGGTGTGGCGAGCGCCTCGCGCGCCAGCTCCGCTACGGGGAGAAGCCGCACCGGCGGCAGTGGCGAGCTGTCTGACATCGGCGGGGATCTCCTCGGAACGAGCGGTGACGACGGTGGCGGGCGATGCTGTTCGGTGTGCGTATCGGTATGCGTATCGGTATGCGTACGCGGCCGGCCCGCGCGTGCGGAAACACGTACGAGCACAGGTACGAGTGCGCGTACGCCTACTCCTACGAGTACGAGCCAATCACGGGGTCCGATCACGCCCGGCACCCGTACGAGTACGCAGCCGCTCAGCCTAGACGGATTTCCACCCATGCCGCCCGGTTCATGTACCTGTCAGGAGTTGGGGGTGGCTGAAACCTTGACAACTGGCCTGACCAGGCACGAGATTGACGCGCGTAGAAACTCACGGGTAGCCCTGGGGTGATCCCGGGGCCGCCCACAGGCGCGACCGTCGGAGTCCGTCGGAGGTCTACGCGCGTCGCACCGCCCCACCGGTCGCATGCCACCCCCCGTCCACCCTCGTCCCGGCGCACACGTACGTCCCCGGAGGGATCTCCTTGTCGAGCAAGAGAACCGCGCGCATCGGCGCGCTGACCGTCGCCGCCATCTGCTCCACGGTCTCCACCATGGTCCTGACCTCGCCCGCCGAGGCGGAGTCCATACGCATCCACGACATCCAGGGCACCACCCGGACGTCCCCGCTCGCCGGACAGCAGGTGACCGGGGTCGAGGGAATCGTCACGGGCGTACGCACCTACGGTTCGCGCGGCTTCTGGATCCAGGACACCCGGGCGGACGCCGACCCGGCCACGAGCGAGGGCGTC
The DNA here is from genome assembly GCF_053592095.1 of Streptomyces sp. NPDC002787. Taxonomy (NCBI): domain Bacteria; kingdom Bacillati; phylum Actinomycetota; class Actinomycetes; order Kitasatosporales; family Streptomycetaceae; genus Streptomyces; species Streptomyces sp. NPDC002787. Next base: position 172,158 of record NZ_JBSFVC010000004.1, read on the forward strand.
TTCGTCTTCACCAGCTCCCGGCCGACGGTCTCGGTGGGCGACGCGGTGACGGTCTCGGGCACGGTCTCCGAGTTCGTGCCGGGCGGCACTTCGTCCGGAAACCAGTCCGTGACGCAGATCACCCGCCCGACGATCACGGTGGTCTCCACGGGCAACACCGTCCCGGCCGCGACCGTCGTCGACGCGGGGTCCGTGCCCGGCAGGTACGCCCCGGCCGGCGACCCCGCCGCCGGCGGCTCCATCGACGGGCTCACGCTCGCCCCGGCCACCTACGCCCTGGACCGCTACGAGTCGCTGGAGGGCATGAACGTCCAGGTCGCCGACACCCGCGTGGTGGGCGCCACCGACCCGTTCACCGAGCTGTGGGTCACGGTGAAGCCCCGGGAGAACGCCAGCCGCCGCGGCGGCACGGTGTACGGCTCCTACACCTCGCAGAACACCGGTCGGCTGCAGATCCAGTCGCTGGGCGCGGTCGCCGACTTCCCGAAGGCGAACGTCGGTGATGTGCTGAAGGGCACCACGGCCGGCCCGCTGGACTACAACCAGTTCGGCGGCTACACGCTCGTCGCCAACCAGCTCGGCACCCTGGAGCAGGGTGGCCTGGAGCGCGAGACGACCCGTAAGCAGGCGCGCGGCGAGCTCGCGGTGGCGACGTACAACGTCGAGAACCTGGACCCCTCGGACGCCTCCTTCGCGGACCACGCGGCCGCGATCACGCACAACCTGCGGTCGCCCGACATCGTGGCCCTGGAGGAGATCCAGGACAACAACGGCGCCACCAACGACGGTACGGTCGCCGCCGACCAGACGGTGAAGAAGCTGGTCGACGCGATCGCGGCGGCCGGTGGCCCGGCGTACGAGTGGCGGTCCATCGACCCGGTGAACCTCGCGGACGGCGGGGAGCCCGGCGGCAACATCCGCCAGGTCTTCCTGTTCAACCCCGAGCGGGTCTCCTTCACCGACCGCGCGGGCGGCGACGCCACGACCGCCGTCGGGGTGACCAAGGCGTACGGCAAGGCGCGGTTGACGGTCTCCCCCGGCCGGATCGACCCGGCGAACGCCGCCTGGACGAACAGCCGCAAGCCGCTCGTCGGCGAGTTCTCCTTCCGCGGCAAGTCCGTCTTCGTGATCGCGAACCACTTCGCGTCCAAGGGCGGTGACCAGGCGCTGCACTCGGAGTTCCAGCCGCCGGCGCGTGGCTCGGAGACCCAGCGCCACCTCCAGGCGACCGCCGTGAACGCCTTCGTCAAGGAGATCCTGGCGAAGGAGAGGAACGCGGACGTCATCGCCCTCGGCGACATCAACGACTTCGAGTTCTCCCGCACCGCCGAGCTGCTGGAGGACGACGGCGCCCTGTGGTCGGCGTTCAAGTCGCTGCCGAAGAGCGAGCGTTACTCGTACGTCTTCCAGGGCAACGCCCAGGTCCTCGACCAGATCCTGATCAGCCCCTCGATCCGGCGCTCCTGCGAGTTCACGTACGACAGCGTGCACGTCAACTCGGAGTTCAACGACCAGATCAGCGACCACGACCCGCAGGTGCTGCGGTTCAGGCCGTAACCGTCGGCGGTGGTTCTCAGGGCTGGCTGAACACGCCGTTCAGCCAGCCCTGCCAGGCGGTCTCGTCCGCCTTGGCGTCGGCGCCCGGCGCGAAGTCGTGGACGCTCATGCCGACGCGGTAGCCCCAGTGGTTGCGGCCGAAGAAGCGGATGAGGGCGTCGTCGGTGCGCAGGCCGATGAAGTACGGGTTGCGGTAGTCGACCACGGCGTCGAGGAGCTGTCCGTCGGGGCCCTTGGCCTGGACGCGCGCTCCTTCGGCGGTGTCGTCCGTGAGGCCGAGGGCCCGTGCGACGGTGATGAGCGCGTCGGGGGTCCCGGACGTCTCGGGCCCGTCGAAGGTGGCGAACGCGGTGATCCGCCGGCCCGCGAAGCGCGTCAGGTACTGGCGCAGGGTGTGCAGATAGAACTCGGTGTGCTTGGCGGCGCCGTCGTACTGGTTGTCCCAGTCGTCGACGAAGATCCCGCTGTGCACGTACCGCACCCAGGCCCGGCGGCCCTCGTCGCGCGGTTCGATCGTGTAGTCCAGCTGGTTGAGGGTCTGTTCGGAGATGCCCTCGACGTCCTCGACGCGGTTGGTGTAGCGGTGCGGCGGATTCCACGCGACGACCTCGGAGCCGAACGGCCCCTTGCCGCCGACCCGCGGCTCGGGTGCCTCCATCGGCCACAGCCACCCGCCGGTCCCGGCGGTGACGGCCTCCCACACCTGCTCGGGCGTGGCGTCGACCTCGAACTCTCGGGCGATCTCGAATTCCTTGGACATGGTGGGCTCCTGAGTACTACTGATCCAGTGCGGGGGCGGGGTTCTCGAGCGTGGGTCCGGCCGTGGGCCTGACCGTCGGGTGTAGGGCGACGACGATCCGGTGGCCTCGGCCGCCGTCGGCGTCGGGGGCGTCGTACTTGCGGATGAGCGCGCTCACCCCGGCGGTCAGCTCCTGGACGAACGCGGCCCGGTCGGCGGCCGAGGCGAAGGTGACCTCGCCGTCGAGCGCGTAGGTCGCGAGCCGTTTGCGGGCCTTGGCCGCCCCCGTGATCAGCGTCCCGACGTCCCGGACCAGCCGAGCACCGAGCGCGAGCAGCCAGCGCGCGGAGAGCTGGTCCCGGAAGCGGTCCGGGTCCGGCTGCACGGCGGCGAGCGCGAGCGGCGAGATCACGTACGACGCGGCGGTCGCCCGCATCAGCCGCTCGGTGACATTGCCCTTGCGGCGCTCCCCCGCCAGCTCGACCAGGCCGTGCTTCTCCAGGGCCTTGAGGTGGTAGTTCACCTTCTGCCGCGGCAGCCCGACCTTTCCGGCCAGCATGGTGGCCGACGCGGGTCCCGCCGCCAGCTCGGCCAGCAGCCGGGCCCGTACGGGGTCCAGCGAGACCGCCGCGGCCTCCGGGTCCTCGATCACGGTGACGTCCAACATGGCTTCACTCTCTCACCGAATACTTTTTTTGTCCAGACGGTTTTAGTTTTCGGTGAGCGCGCGGCAGCGGGTCAGTGCGGGACGAGGCCGAGCGCGTACTCGTAGCGGGTGACCGAGCCGTTCCTCGTCAGCCCGGGCCAGGTCTGCACGCGCTGCCAGAGCGCCGAGGGCGAGCCGACGCCGTCCCCGGGCGCGGTGAGGGCGTCGATGTGGTGCCGGGCGCTCTCCCACTCGGCGTAGTTGAGGACGCGGGTGCCGTCGGTGCTGAGGTGGAAGTGGGCGGAGATACCGCCGGGGCGCGGGGTCGGCTCGGTGGCCAGCGCCTCCTCGACGGCGTCCACCCAGGCCCGCTGCCGCGCCGGGTCGGGCCCGTCGAACTCGACGTCGACGATCACGACGCACCCCGGCACCCGGGCCGCCCGGTCTTCTCGCCTGAGGCCGCGGTAGTGCCGGTAGCGGCCGAGCGCCACCCGTTCGATCCCCGGCACGGCGGTGTCGATGGCGTCGTTGCGCTCCTGCCGACGCGTCCGGACGAAGGCTTCGTACGCCAGCTCGTCGGCCCACTGCGAGTAGTGCAGCAGGCCGGAGCCGTCCTCCGCCGTGTAGACGTAGTACCCCAACAGCCCTTCCGTGGGCCAGGGTCGACGCTCCCAGGTGTCGGCGATGGCCTCGACGGTCCGTCGCTGCCGTTCGGGCGTGCCCACCTGCCAGGTGCTGAAGAAGGGCGCCCCGACTTCGGGGCGGTCGAGGACGGGGTGGCTGTCCGTACGACGGGTCATGACGCTCTCCCAGGATTCGGTGCTCGGTGCCCTTGCACCGACCACCTTTCAACCTCAACCAAGATTCAGGTCAAGTGCGCGATTCGGGGCCCGGATTCGGGAGACCCGCCCGGTCATGGACGAGAAGCGGCCCGAGGCCGAGCGGGTGGGGACGGGATCGGAAACCGAGGCGGGGACCGGGGCGGGGAGCGGGAAGCGGACCGGGGCGGGGAGCGGGAAGCGGACCGGGGCGGACGGCCCCACCGGGCTGCCGAGGCGTTCGTGGTGGGCGGTGGTGAAGCGCACGGTCAAGGAGTTCCAGGACGACGAACTGTCGGACCGAGCGGCCGCGTTGACGTACTACGGCGTCCTCTCGCTGTTCCCCGCGCTGCTGGTGCTGGTGTCGATGCTCGGGGTCGTCGGACAGCGAGTGACCGACCGGCTCCTGGACAACATCGGCGACCTGGCGCCCGGCCCCGCGCGGGACATCCTGCGGGACGCGGTCGTCCAGCTGGGCGACAGCGGCGGTACGGGCGGGGTGCTGGCGATCGTCGGCCTGCTGGCGGCGGTGTGGTCGGCGTCGGGCTACGTGGCCGCGTTCATCCGTACGTCCAACGCGGTGTACGACCTGCCGGAGGGCCGCCCGGTGTGGATGCTGACGCCCCTGCGGATCGCCCTGACGCTGGTGTTGATGCTGATGCTGGCGGCGAGCGCGATGATCGTGGTGTTCACCGGTCCGCTGGCCGAGCGCGCCGGCACGACGATCGGGCTCGGCGACGCGGCCATCGCGCTGTGGGACATCGCCAAGTGGCCGGTCCTGCTGGTGCTGGTGACCGTGATGATCGCGCTGCTCTACTGGGCCGCCCCCAACGTCCGCGGCCGGGGCTTCCGTTGGGTCAGCCCGGGCGGTGTCCTCGCCACCCTCATCTGGCTCGCCGCGTCCGCGGGCTTCGCCGTCTACGCCGCCAACTTCGGCTCGTACAACAAGACCTACGGCACCCTCGCCGGCGCCGTCGTCTTCCTCGTCTGGCTCTGGCTCACCAACCTGGCGATCCTGCTCGGCCTGGAATTCGACGCGGAACTCTCCCGGGAACGCGCCATCACCGAGGGCCGCTCCCCCACCGACGAGCCCTACGTCGAACCCCGCGACACCCGCACCTGGCCGCCCCGGCTGCGGGCACTGCGCGAGGCCCGCAGGCGCACGTCGGGGGACATGGGCCAGGCCGGCTGACGCGCATCTCGCACGGACGCGCGGTCAGCCGGCTTGACGCACGCACGGACACGCGCTCAGTCGACGTACGACCGCAGCGCGCGCTCAATCGACGTACGACCGCAGCGCGCGCTCAGTCGACGTACGACCGCAGGGGGCCCCGGCGGCGGATGTCGAGGGTCGCGCAGTGGAACGAGCCGCCGAACGGCGCGTAGTGCAGCAGGTCGCACGGGATCGGCTCGAACCCCCACTTCTCCAGGGCACGCAGCATGCCGGTGTGGTGGCGCTCCGCGATGACCCGCTTCTCGTCGATCATGAGCACGTTCATGCTGAGCCACTTGCCGCACATCGAGGTGATCCGGAGCAGTCGCTCGTCGATCGGCTCGGGCTCGGGGGCGATCAGGACGTCCCACGAGTCCAGGACGGCGGGCAGCCGGTCGACATCGATGTGCTCGGGGTTGACGAGCACCTTGCCGGGGGCGAGCAGCACGAACGTGGTGTCGATGTGCATCGGCGTACGGCAGCGGCTCTCGATCTCATGGATGCGGTAGCCCGGTCCGAGATGGCGGCGCAGCCAGTCGATGCCCATGCGGTTGGTGACATTGCTCCGGGTGACGAACAGGTCGCGGCCCGCGCGTACGAAGTCCGCCGCGTCGAACACCGGCTCGAACTCGGTGAGGATGTAGCGCATGGGCTCGCCCGGCTCCGGGACCCGGAAGTCCGCGTCGAACAGCTCGTCCGTGAGCTGGGGCTTGGGTGCCGCCGTCCAGCGGGCGCCGCGCCGGAAGTAGTCCTTGAGGAGCCCGCGATAGGAGTGGGTCTCGAAGTACCGGCAGGGCCAGGCCATCGGTGTCTCGATGATCTCGTCGCCGATCACGAGCATGCTGTCGCGCGGGCAGGTGTTGCAGAAACCGCGAGAGGACCAGTCGGGGGTGCCGAAGCGTCGCCGGTGGTCGACCGGGTCCGGGCGCCGGACCGTGACGCCGAGCGACCGCAGCAGGGCGACGAACTCGTCGAGCTCCTCCCGCGCCCGCTCGATCATCACGCGGGGATACCTGAAGCCCGCCGCGAGACCCTGCAGTCGCGCCGCCCACGGGGGGACGTTGCAGGTCACGACCGGATGGCTGGAGGGGATCGTCGCGCCGTCGAGGCGGCCGACGACGATCTCCTCCAGCGGGTCCCACTCGTTGTGCGAGCAGACCGGCGACGAGGCAAGGGGTTCCGGGGCGGTGACGGTCGGGACCGGGGCGTCGGCACGCGCGGGCGCGGCGTCAGCGGCCGGGGGCTCCGACCTCACATGACTCACCATGAGCGATGCGTCTCCTCAGGCCCGGCTAGTGGTAGTGCCGCCACACGAGGACCCCGGCGGCCACGACCGCCACCCCCGCGCCACCCACGACCACCGCTTCCCGGGGGACCCGGTCCCACGCGGTGTGCACCCGTGCCTTCACATCGGCCTTGGCGGCCAGTTCCTCGACCGTGTCGCCGAGCTGCGCCCGGGTCACCTCGATCTGCCGCCGGAGTTCGTCGGGCCCCTTGGCGCCCACCGAACCGTTGGTCCTGCTGGAGGAATCGGACGTACCGGATGTGTGCGTCATCGCCGCGCCCTTCCCTTGATCTCGTCCATGTCCGCCTTGACGCTGTCGAGCGCCAGCTCCGGCCTCGGAGGGGTCGCCCGGCGCAGTTGCGCACGGCCGACCGCGGCCAGCACGCCGGCGATCACGAACAGCACGCCCATGACGATGAGCGCGGCCGCCCACACGTCCAGCACCAGGGACAGCGCCCCCACCCCTGCGGCGGCGAGGGTCATGAACCCCACATAGGCAACGGCGCCGGCCGCGCCGAGGAGCCCGCCCCCGCGCCCCGCGCGCCGCCCCTTCTCCGCCAGCTCTTCCTTGGCGAGGGCCATTTCCTGTCGTACGAGCAGGGAGAGCTGTTCGGTGGCCTGCCCGACCAGCTCGCCCACGGAGTGGTGGTCGTGTTCGCCGGGCCCCGATCGCACGGATCGCGCAGAGCGCGCGAATCGTGTGGGCCTGGTCTCGGTGGTACCGGTCACGGTGTCCCGCCTCCTCACATATCGGGACGCCCCGGGTACCCTGCCAGGCCCGCGCTACCCCTGCGGCGGCGCCCCGGGCCCGCGCTCGTCGAGCCTGGCCGGCCTGCTCTGGAACCAGTCCAGCCGCGCCTGGGGCAGCGCCGCCTCGGCCACCAGCTCGGGTACCCCCGGATCAGCGGGCGTACCCGGCCGCCGTGGCACCCTCCGTGGCGGTCCGCACCCGCTGACGGGCGTAGCGGAAGCCGCAGTCGCACCAACGAACGGGCGCCCGATGGCCGCGCCCGTAGGCCCTCGCCCCCGATCCTCGTCCTCTTAGGGAAGCTCCCACATACCTCTTAGAAGAATTAAGTGGAGCTTCACAATGACGGCCGCCGAGACTACCCCCATGGCCCTCACTCACCGCCCCGCCCCCTTCGGCCGCGCCCTCTGCGCGATGATCACGCCCTTCACCCCGTCCGGCGCACTCGATCTCGACGGGGCCCAGCTGCTCGCCGACCGGCTGGTGGCCGAGGGGTGCGACGGGCTGGTGCTGTCCGGGACGACGGGCGAGTCACCGACGACTACGGACACGGAGAAGGCGGAGCTGATCCGCGCGGTGCGCGCGGCGGTCGGGGACCGGGCCTCGATCGTGGCGGGGGTGGGCACCGCCGACACCCGGCACACGGTGGAGCTGGCGCTGGCGGCCGAGAAGGCGGGCGCGGACGGCCTGTTGGCGGTGACGCCGTACTACAGCAGGCCCCCGCAGGACGCGGTCGAGGCCCACTTCCGCGAGCTCGCCGACGCCTCGGGACTGCCCGTCGCCCTGTACGACATCCCCGGCCGCACCGGCACCCGCATCGAACCGGAGACCATGATCCGGCTCGCGGGCCACCCCCGGATCGTGGCCGTGAAGGACTGCGCGTACGACCTCCTCGGCACCCAGAAGGTGCTGGCGGAGACGGGGCTGGCGTACTACACGGGCTGCGACGAGTACGTCCTGGCGCTGTACGCGATCGGCGGCGCGGGCTACATCGGTACGGTCGCGAACGTGGCGCCCCGGCCCTTCCGGGCGGTCATCGACGCCTTCGACGCCGGTGAGACCGCCGAGGCGGCCCGGCGGCAGCGGGCGACCGTCCGGCTCACCGAGCTGATGATGGGCTCCGGCCTGCCCGGCACCGTCACGGCGAAGGCCCTGCTGGGACGGCTGGGGCTGCCCGGCGGCCCGGTCCGGGCACCGCTGCGGCCCGCCGGTCAGGAGGTGACCGACGGGCTGCTGGCGGCGTACGAGCGGCTGGTCGCCGCCTGAGGTCCGGTGCCGGCCGGTCAGCGGGTGGCGAAGACCGGGTTCCAGCGCCCGGGGGCACCGTCGTTGCCCTTGCGGGCGCCGCTGAGCGGGACCGTCCTGTCGCTGCCGATGGTGACGAGCACCAGGCGGTTGTGGAACTCGTTGTCGCCGGCCTTGATGTCCCAGGCGACGAGCCGCTCATTGTCGGCCCAGGCGAGCAGCTGCTGTCCGGGGATCTTGTGGAGCCGCTTGCCGGTGCGGGGGTCGAGGATCTCGGAGGCGGTGGTCTTGGCGCCGCCCGCGAAATCGCCGGCCGCGAGCTTGCCGTTCGGAGAGAGCCGCGCCTGTACCGACCAGGTCAGGTACTTCTCGGCGGCCGGCTTGTCGACCTTGTCGCCCTTCAGGTCGTAGTACTGGTCGTACGGTTCTGTGCTCAGCCCGGAGCGGACCAGTTCGCCGTCGCCGCTGAAGGAGAAGTCACGACGGGAGTTGGCGAAGAACGTGTGGTCGTCCTCCTTCTCCGGTGGGACCGCGCTCCACTGGCTCCTGTCGGAGTCGACGTCGACGATGTAGAAGCCGGTCCGGTACGACTTGGACCACTCCGGCATGAAGTCGTTCTTCTTGCCGTCGCCGTCGACGTCGTTGGCCGCCTTGGTCAGCACGTCGGGGTTCTTGCTGTAGGTGGTGGCGACGAGCTTGTCGCCGTCGGACGAGAACTCCACGCTCGCCACGCCCCGGTCCACCGGGATCCAGTGCTCGACCTCGCCGGTGAGCAGGTCGAGGAGTCCGATGCGCTCGGCAGGCAGATCCTTCTCCAGAACGGCGGCGGTCCGCATGCCGGGAGCGACCGCGACCATGGACCAGCGGGAGTCCGCGACGTACTTGCCGGTCTTCTGGTCGAGGACCCAGTAGGAACGCTGCCGGACGGCCGTGTCCTTCTTCTTGGTGATCACGGTGTCCCAGGTGTAGTACGCGGCCAGCGCCACGTCCCCGGCCGCGATCAGGTCGCGCGGCGGCGACTGGTCGGGGTGGGCGATGATGTCGCTGTGGTTCTTCTCGGTCGCGAGCCGGGTCTCGTGCCTGCCGGAGTCCAGCGACGGCACGGCCACCGCGATGGCGACCAGGGCGGCGGTGGCCGCGGCGACGGCCACGAAGGTACGGGTCCGACGGCGGCGCCGGGCCGTCAGCACCCGCTCGGCGAAGCCCGGCGACAGGGGCGGTTGTTCGGTGGCCTGCTCCCGCAGGGCGTCGCGCACCAGTTCATCGACGTTCACGGACGCACCTCCACGGGCGAGAAGTCACGGGACGGCTGCTGCTCGGCCGCGGCGGGACCGAGCGCGGCCAGCTCGGGCGCGAGCTCGCGCAGCCGGGCGAGCGAGCGGTGGGTCGTGGACCGGACGGTCCCGACGGAGCACCCGAGCATCCGGGCCACCTCGCCCTCGGGGAGGTCCTCGAAGTAGCGGAGCACGAGCATGGTCCGCTGCCGGGCGGTCAGCCGGGCCAGCGCCCCGCGCATCACCAGCCGCAGCTCCACCGCGGCCGCCCCGTCCACGGCACCGCCGCTCTCCGGGGGTTCGGCGACGGTCAGCTCCCGGCGCCGCCATTTCAGCCGCCAGCGGCTGACCTGCTGCCGGTAGAGGATCTGGCGTACGTACGCCTCCGGCTCGTCGATCCGCTGCCACCGGCCGGCCGCCTTGATCAGCGCGTTCTGCAGCAGGTCCTCGGCGGCGTGCCGGTCCCCGCCGCTCAGCAGTACGGCCGTCTTCAGCAGCGCCGACGACCGCCCGGCCACGAACTCCCGGAAACTCTCCTGCCCTGCGGCATCCATCGTCACCTTCTCTTCCCCGGCGGGCCCCGTGTCCCGCCCCTGTGTTCCTTGTGACGCGCGGACCCGCACGCGGCTATGCCATCACGCGGAGAAAAATCCCGGGAACGCGTTCGGGGCCCGTACGCGCGCGTGCGCGTACGGGCCCCGAGTCGTCGAACCGCCCTGGATCAGCCCCAGCGGTACCCGTCACCGAACAGCAGGGTGTGCTCCAGCACGTCCTCCATCGGGTCGTCGACCTGCCCGACGTTGATGAGCCCGATCCGGGGACCGTTGTGCGAGGCCTTGTTGGTCTCGTCGGCGTGCGCCGCCCCGCTCGGCAGCCAGCACACCACCGCCGTGGCCAGCACCCCCGTGACCACTCGCGCCGCGGTCCTCGCCCGGTCGTTCCTCATCCCTCAGCCCCTCATTTCGTCGGTTCGGCCACTGATCGGACACTGTGTCCACCAGTTCATCTGCCTGCACCGCGAGAAGGTCACGCCGAGCAACCCTTACGGGGTCAGTTGTGGCTGTGCAGGATCTCGTTCAGGCCGCCCCAGACCGCGTTGTTCGGGCGGGCCTCGACCGTGCCGGTGACCGAGTTGCGGCGGAAGAGGATGTTCGAGGCGCCGGAGAGTTCGCGGGCCTTGACGACCTGGCCGTCGGGCATGGTGACCCGGGTGCCGGCGGTGACGTAGAGGCCGGCCTCGACGACGCACTCGTCGCCGAGGGCGATGCCGACGCCCGCCTCGGCGCCGATCAGGCAGCGCTCGCCGATGGAGATGATGACGTTGCCGCCGCCGGAGAGCGTGCCCATGGTGGAGGCGCCGCCGCCGATGTCCGAGCCGTCGCCGACGACGACACCGGCGGAGATACGGCCCTCGACCATCGACGTGCCGAGGGTGCCCGCGTTGAAGTTGACGAAGCCCTCGTGCATGACCGTGGTGCCCTCGGCGAGGTGCGCGCCGAGCCGGACGCGGTCGGCGTCGGCGATCCGGACGCCCTTGGGGGCCACGTAGTCCGTCATACGCGGGAACTTGTCGACGGAGGTGACCTGGAGGTGCAGGCCCTCGGCGCGGGCGTTGAGGCGGACCTTCTCCAGGTCGTCCACGGCGACCGGGCCGAGCGAGGTCCAGGCGACGTTGGCGAGGAGGCCGAAGATGCCGTCCAGGCTCTGGCCGTGCGGCTTGACCAAGCGGTGGGAGAGCAGGTGGAGGCGCAGGTAGGCGTCGTGCGTGTCGATCGGCTTCTCGTCGAGCGAGGAGATGACCGTACGGACCGCGACGACCTCGACGCCCCGGCGCGTGTCCTGACCGATCGCGGCGGTCGCGCCGCCGCCGAGCAGCTCCGCGGCCTGCTCGGCCGTCAGCCGCTCGGTGCCGGAGGGGCCCGGCTCGGCGGTGAGCTCGGGCGCGGGGAACCAGGTGTCGAGAACGGTGCCGTCGGCGGCGATCGTGGCGAGGCCGGCGGCCACGGCGCCGGTGGTGCGAGGAGCAGTCGTGTCGGTCATGAGGGCAACCTAACCGTCCGGAGGCGGTACGGGCCAACCCGTGGCGGGGGCGTCTCAGGGGCCGGGCACTTTGCGGACATACGGTGCCGAGCGGCCCGCCCACCCCCGTGGAACGACCCGCCGACCCCGTGGAGCGGCCCGCCCACCCCCGTGGAGCGGGCCGCTGGACCACATCGGGGTGTCAGCCCCGTTCCCCCGGTTTGTCCACGATCGCGACGACGGCGAACGCCTCGCCCGTGGCCATCTTCCCGTCCTCGAGCATCCGGTGGCCGAGCACCTCGTACGTCTCCGGATCGATGAGCCACTCGCGCTCGACACGTTCGTCCCCGGTGTCGTTGCCGCTGTAGCGCAGGCCGACGGCCCGGCGCCCGGCCGCGTCCTCGACCATGTGGTCGACCACGTCGAGGTGGGGCAGCGTCGCGAGCGCGCGGTACAGGCTCGCCAGTCCCTCGGGCGGCTTGATGTCGGCGCCGAGCAGGGCGGAGATCTCCTTGTAGTCGTTGTGCGACTGCTCCCTGCCCTTGTCGTCGGCGACCGCGTTCTCCTTCCGGAGGAGCTGGAGCGCGCCTTGCGCGTCGCCGGGCAGGGAGGCGAGAAGGCGGTACATCTCGCGCGGGGAGCGTCCGTCGTCCTCCTCGGTGCCGTTCTCCGCCTCGTTCTCCATGTCCGTTTCGGTGACGAAGAGTTCGGGCTTCCGCTTGTCGAGGGAGGCGTCCTCGAAGGCCATCGCCCCGCCGTCGTACCGGATCCAGCGCTCGCCGGAGGGTGGCTCGTCCGACATCTGGTTCTGCAGAGCGATGAAGCCTTCCAGCGCCTCCTTGGTGTAGATCCACTGCTTCGCCCCCGGCTCCACGACCGGCGCCTCCCGCTCCAGCGCCCTTGCCGCCCGTTCCAGCAGCTCCGCCGCGCTCATCCCCTTCAGGTCAGCCTCGGTCAGCGCCGCCGTGGTCGCCAGCTCGCGGGCGTCGCCGTCCCGGCCCACCAGCAGCGAGGCGGTCACCGCCACCGCGGTCACGGCCGCCGCGACGCCCACGATCACGAACCTGGGGCGCTCCCACACCCGGCGCCGCCGCCCGCCGGCCCGGGCCGCGTCCAGCAGCCGGGCGCGGCCGGGGGCCAGACGGGCACGGTCGGGGGCCGGCGCCCCGGCGCGCAGCCCCCGTACCTCGGTCATCTCGTCCATGTCAGACCACCTCCGCCGCGTCGGCCACGAACGCCGGATCGGCCCCGAGCGCCGTACGCACCTTGCGCCGCGCGCGGTTGAGCCGCGAGCGGACGGTTCCCACGGGGATGTCGAGGGCCTGGGCGACCTCCTGGTAGCTGAGGTCGGCCCAGGCGACGAGCAGCAGAACGTGCCGGTCCCCGGCCGGCAGCGCCGCCAGCGCCCCGGCGAGCGGTCCCTGCGCCGCCACCCGGCTGTCGGTCCGCTCCACCCAGGTCTGGCTCCAGGACGCGGCGACCGGGTCGTGTCCGGTGCGGGCCAGCGCCTTGAGCGCCCGGACCTCCGTACGGCGGTGCTTGCCGACGAGGTTGCCGGCGATGCCGTACAGCCAGGGGCGGGCGTTGGGATGGGCGAGGTCGTAGCGGGCGCGGATGCGGAACGCCGTGAGGAAGGTGTCGGCCGTGATGTCGTCGGCCATGGAGTCGCCGAGCCGCCGGGCGACGTACCGGTGGATGTCCGGGGCGTAGCGGTCGTAGAGCCGTGCGAACAGCTCCGGTTGTTCCAGCGACCGGGCGACGATCTCGGCGTCGTCCTCCGTGCGTGCCTGTGGCGGTGGTCCGCTCACCGGGTTCTCCCCCCGCTCGTCACCGACGCTCCCCCGTTCCTCGCCGTGTTCCTGTCACCCCTTGTTGTCCGATGGCCCCAGGAAGGTTCACGCTTCGCGCGAAGTCGTCCGGCAAGGGTCTCTCAGGGGATCACGCGCGCCAGCACCTCCCGCGCGTACTCCTCGTCGTACGGGGCCCCCGTCAGCAGCACCTGCAGGCAGATCCCGTCGATCAGCGCGACCAGGGCCCGTGCGGTCACGGGGTCGGTGCGGTGGGCGAGGCAGTCGGCGAAGCCGCGGCCCCATTCGTCGGCGACGGGCCGGAGGGCGGGTCGGCGCAGGGCGGCGAGGTAGAGCTCGTACTCCACCTCCAGCCCCGTGCGGCCGCCGGCGAACCATTCGGCGGCCAGCGCGGCGAGGTCGGCGGCGAGGTCGCCGCCGGGGTCCGCCAGGGCGCCGCGCAGGGGGAAGGTCTTGGCGAAGCCCTCGTTGGCCTGCCGCAGGGCGGCGACCAGCAGGTCGTCGAGGTCCTTGAAGTGGTACGTCGTCGAGCCGAGCGGTACGTCCGCCTCGGCGGCCACCGTGCGGTGGCTCAGCCCGCCGATGCCCTTCTCCCCGACGACCCGGATCGCCGCGTCGATGATCCGCTGCCGCCGCTCGGGGTCGTAGCGCCGGGCCATCAGTGGGCGCCTCCCAGGTTCAGCACCACCACTCCCATGATGATCAGCACGATCCCGGCGATCTTGGCGAAGCTCAGCCCCTCCCCGAAGAGCACCAGCCCGAGCGCGGCGACGGTCGCGGTGCCGACCCCGGACCAGATCGCGTACGCCGTACCGATCGACATCGACTTGAGCGCCTGGGCGAGCAGCACGAACGAGACGACGTAGCCCACGCCGGTGACCAGCGACGGCCACGGCTTGCTGAAGCCCTCGCTGTACTTCATGGCGGTGGTGGCCGCCACCTCGGCGGCTATGGCGGCGGCGAGCAACAGGTATCCCATGTGTACGATCGTACACATGATGCGTACGCCTGTACACATCAGCCGTACAGGCGCGCTTATGGACGGAATTGACCGTCGACGAGCAGCAAGAGGCCCTGTTTTCGGGGCCGTTCTGTTATGGAAGCGCTCTCGGAAAGGGCTCCACGCACACCACTTGGTCCACTACTGTTTCAACGGTCAATCTCCCGATTGTGTGACGACCGCCAGGGTTTTCACACACGGGTGACACGTACCACCTTCCCCGATCCGCATGACGATTCGCGTCCGCCTTTGGCGACGCCGAAGGACCCGCGCATGCCGCCAAAAAAGCCCGGACCTGATCCGGACCAGACCACGCCCAACCTTCCCGCGCTCAGATCCGCGAAGGTGTGGGAAACGGGTGTCGCCCCGAACGACACACGCATACCGGGCACGCGCCGCCTCTGGCTGGCCGGTGCCCTCGCTCTCGCCGTCGTCTCCTCCTGCGTGACCACACTCACCCTGCAGGACGCGGGGCCTGACGACGCGTCACACCGCGAGGGCCGTACCACCTCCGCCGACGACGACCGGATCCTCCCCTCCCTCTCCCTCCCGCCCGAGTCGCCCTCCGCGACCAGCGCGCCGGACGGCAGAAGCGGCCTGTCGGAGCCGCAGGGCTCCGAGGAGGACCCGAAGGGCGACGCGGACAAGGAAAAGGACTCCGCCGCGCCCGGAGGCTCCGAGGACTCCGACTCCTCGGAGAGCCAGCAGGGCGGGGCCAAGCCGACGTCCAAGCCCACGAAGGCGACGCCGCCCGCGAAGAAGCCGCCGTCCACCTCCCGCAAGTCCGTACGCTCCGTCAACCACCCGGACCGCTACTGGCATCTGCGCAGCGGTGTGATCCAGCTGGACCAGGTGAGCTCCCGCAGCGGAAGCGAGACCAGGGAGGACTCCTCCTTCAAGGTCGTCTCCGGGCTCGCCAACTCCTCCTGTTACTCCTTCCGCATGGCGGACGGCCGCTACGTACGCCACCAGAACTTCGTGCTCCGCGCGGCCGGCAACGACGGCTCCCACCTCTTCAAGCAGGACGCCACCTTCTGCCCGCGCTCCGGGTACTCGGGTTCGGTGATGCTGGAGTCGGTGAACTACCCCGGCCACTTCGTCCGCCACCGCAACTTCCAGCTCCGCCTGGAGCGGGCCGAACACAGCGGCTATTTCTACGCGGATGCCACGTTCAACCTGGTGAAGGGCTTCTCCTGACGGGGCGCCACCACCGCGGACATGGGTGTGGCCCCTGGCGAGTTCGCCAGGGGCCACACCCATGTCGCAGGTCTCAGACGTTGAACCCGAGCGCCCTCAGCTGCTCGCGGCCGTCGTCGGTGATCTTGTCGGGGCCCCACGGGGGCATCCAGACCCAGTTGATGCGCAGTTCGTTGACCAGGCCGTCCGTGGCGGACTTGGCCTGGTCCTCGATGACGTCCGTCAGCGGGCAGGCCGCGGAGGTCAGGGTCATGTCGATCGTCGCGATGTTCGCGTCGTCGATGTGGATGCCGTAGATCAGGCCGAGGTTGACGACGTCGATGCCCAGCTCGGGGTCGACGACGTCGTACAGGGCCTCGCGGACCTCCTCCTCGGAGGCCGGCTTCATCTCCAGGGTCTCGCTCATGCCGTCTTCCTTTCGGCGTCGGCGCCCAGCGCCTGGGCCGTCGCGTCCTTCCACGCCATCCAGCTGAGGAGGGCGCACTTGACCCGGGCGGGGTACTTGGAGACACCGGCGAACGCGACCGCGTCCTCCAGCACCTCCTCCATCGCGTCGTCCGGCTCGATCTTCCCCTTGGACTGCATCAGCTCCAGGAAGGTCTCCTGGATCTTCCGCGCGTCCGAGAGCTCCTTGCCGACCAGCAGATCGTTCAGCACGGAGGCCGAAGCCTGGCTGATCGAACAGCCCTGGCCCTCGTACGAGACGTCCTGGATCCTCGTGCCGTCGTACTTCACTCGCAGGGTGATCTCGTCGCCGCACGTCGGGTTCACGTGGTGCACCTCGGCGTCGCCATCCCGCAAGCCCCGCCCGTGCGGGTGCTTGTAGTGGTCCAGGATGACTTCCTGGTACATCGAGTCCAGCTTCATGCGATCGCTCGTCCCATCAGCCGAAGAAGTTCCGTACGTGCTCCAGGCCGTCGACCAACGCGTCGATCTCGGCCGGCGTGGAGTACAGATAGAACGACGCTCGGGTGGTCGCGGGAATTCCGTACCGCAGGCACACCGGGCGGGCGCAGTGGTGACCGACCCGGACCGCGATGCCCTGCTCGTCGAGGACCTGGCCCACGTCGTGCGGGTGGATGTCGCCGAGCGTGAAGGAGATCGCCGCGCCCCGGTCCTCGGCCGTGGTGGGGCCGATGATCCGGAGGTCCGGGACCTCTCCGAGCTTCTTCACCGCGTACTCGGTGATCGCGTGCTCATGGGCGAGGATCTTGTCCATGCCGATCGAGTTCAGATAGTCGATCGCCGCGCCGAGACCGACCGCCTGGGCGATCGGCGGGGTGCCCGCCTCGAACTTGTGCGGGGCGGGAGCGTACGTCGACGAGTGCATCGACACCGTCTCGATCATCTCGCCGCCGCCGAGGAACGGGGGCAGGTCCTCCAGGAGCTCCTGGCGGCCCCAGAGGACGCCGATGCCGGTCGGACCGCACATCTTGTGGCCGGTGAAGGCCACGAAGTCGGCCTGGAGGGCCTGGACGTCCAGCGGCATGTGCGGCGCGGCCTGCGAGGCGTCGACACAGACCAGGGCGCCGACCTCCTGCGCCCGGCGCACTATCGCCTCGACGGGGTTGATGGTGCCGAGGATGTTGGACACCAGCACGAAGGAGACGATCTTCGTCTTCTCGGTGATGACCTCCTCGATGTTGGAGAGGTCGAGGCGGCCGTCGTCGGTGAGCCCGAACCACTTCAGCTTCGCGCCCGTGCGCTGCGCCAGCAGCTGCCACGGCACGATGTTGGAGTGGTGCTCCATCTCCGTGATGACGATCTCGGTCTCGGAGTCCACCCGGTAGGGCTCGTCGGCCCAGCCGAGCATGTTCGCCACGAGGTTCAGCGACTCGGAGGCGTTCTTGGTGAAGATCACCTCGTCGCGGCTGGGCGCGTTGATGAAGGACGCGACCTTGTCCCGCGCACCCTCGTACAGCGCCGTGGCCTCCTCGGCGAGCACATGCACACCGCGGTGGACGTTGGCGTTGTAGCGCTCGTAGTACTCGCTCAGGGCGTCCAGCACCTGGCGCGGCTTCTGCGAGGTCGCCGCGTTGTCCAGGTACACGAGCTTCCGGCCGTCGTGGACCTGGCGGTCCAGGATGGGGAAGTCCTTGCGGATCGCCTCGGTGTCGAGGAGGCCCGGCAGCTGTGTCACGCGGATGCGCCACCCTTCACGTACTTGTCGTAGCCCTCGGCCTCGAGCTGGTCCGCGAGCTCCGGGCCGCCGGACTCGGCGATACGGCCGTTCGCGAACACGTGCACGTGGTCGGGCTTGATGTAGCGCAGGATGCGCGTGTAGTGGGTGATCAGCAGGGTGCCGACCTCGCCGGTCTCGCGGACGCGGTTCACACCCTCCGACACGATGCGCAGCGCGTCGACGTCCAGACCGGAGTCCGTCTCGTCGAGGATCGCGACCTTCGGCCGGAGCAGCTCCAGCTGGAGGATCTCGTGGCGCTTCTTCTCACCGCCGGAGAAGCCCTCGTTGACGTTGCGCTCGGCGAAGGAGGGGTCCATGTTGAGGCGCTGCATGGCCTCCTTGACCTCCTTCACCCAGGTGCGCAGCTTGGGGGCCTCGCCGCGGATGGCGGTGGCGGAGGTGCGCAGGAAGTTGGAGACCGAGACGCCGGGGACCTCGACCGGGTACTGCATCGCCAGGAACAGGCCCGCGCGGGCGCGCTCGTCGACGGACATCTCCAGGACGTCCTCGCCGTCGAGCAGCACGGTGCCGCCGGTGATCGTGTACTTCGGGTGACCCGCGAGCGAGTAGGCGAGGGTCGACTTGCCGGAGCCGTTGGGGCCCATGATGGCGTGCGTCTCGCCCTGCTTCACGGTGAGGTCGACGCCCTTGAGGATCTCCTTCGTGGCGTTGTCGGCCTCGACGGTGACGTGCAGGTCTCGGATTTCAAGCGTTGCCATGGGTGCCTCAGGACTCCTGGGTGAGGGAGACGAGCACGTCGTCCCCTTCGATCTTTACGGGGTATACGGGGACGGGGCGCGTCGCGGGAAGGCCGGACGGCTTGCCGGTGCGGAGGTCGAACGCGGAGCCGTGCAGCCAGCACTCGATCTGACAGTCCTCCACCTCGCCCTCGGAGAGCGAGACGTTCGCGTGGGAGCAGATGTCGTGGATGGCGAACACCTCGCCCTCGGTCTGTACGACCGAGACCGGCGTGCCGTCGAGTTCCACCCGCTTCGGGGTGCCCTCCTCCAGCTCGCTCAGCCCGCAGGCGCGTACGAAAGCCATCAGACCGTGGCCTCCAGCTCCTCGTCGATCTTCGCGAGAAGGCGTTCCTGGATGTCGTCGACACCGATCTGCTGGACCAGCTCGGCGAAGAAGCCGCGGACCACCAGGCGACGGGCCTCGTCGGCCGGGATGCCGCGGGCCATCAGGTAGAAGAGCTGCTCGTCGTCGAAACGGCCGGTCGCGCTCGCGTGACCGGCGCCTACGATCTCGCCGGTCTCGATCTCCAAGTTCGGCACGGAGTCGACACGGGCGCCGTCGGTCAGCACCAGGTTGCGGTTCATCTCGTACGTGTCCGTGCCCTCGGCCTTGGCCTCGATGAGCACGTCGCCGATCCACACCGCGTGGGCGCCCTCACCCTGGAGCGCGCCCTTGTAGACGACGTTGGACTTGCAGTGCGGGACGTTGTGGTCGACCAGGAGGCGGTGCTCCTGGTGCTGGCCGGCGTCCGTGAAGTACAGCCCGAACAGCTCGGCCTCGCCGCCGGTACCGGCGTAGGAGACGCGCGGGTGCAGTCGTACGACGTCGCCGCCGAAGGTGACCACGACCGACTTGAAGCTCGCGTCCCGGCCGATGAGGGCGTTGTGCTGGGCCACGTGCACGGCCTTGTCGTCCCAGTCCTGGACGGAGACGACGGTCAGCTTGGCGCCGTCGCCCAGGACGTAGTCGACGTTGGCGGCGAGCACGGCGTCACCGGTGTGGTCGATGACGACGACGGCCTCGGCGAAGGCTCCCAGCTCGATGACCTGGTGGGCGAAGGCGGTGCCGCCCTCGCCGTGCACGGCGATCCGGACCGGCTCGGTGAGGACCGTCTCCTTGGGGACGGTGATCACACCGGCCTTCTCGAACGCCGAGTAGGCCTGGGCGGCGACGCGGTCCACGGGGGCACCCGCCCTGCCGAGGCGCGCGTCGTCGCGGTCGACGGTCTCGACCGTGACGCCCTCGGGCGCCTCGACGGCGACCTTCAGGCCCTCGCCGGTGGCGACGGCGGTGCCGTCGTGCAGTCCGCGCAGCCGCTCCAGCGGGGTGAACCGCCACTCCTCCTCGCGACCGTGCGGGACCGGGAAGTCCGCCACGTCGAACGACGGGGGCGCGCTCATGCGCGTGGCGACGGTCGACTCGGCGGCCACCGCGATCTGGCCCGCGGTGGTGGACCCCACGGGGATGTTCTGAGCCTCAGCCATGGCTGTCGGTCTGCTCTCTTTCCTACGTCAGATTTCTCTAGCTGGTGGTGGAGTGCGGGCCTTAGCCGACCGCGCCTTCCATCTGCAGCTCGATCAGCCGGTTGAGCTCGAGGGCGTACTCCATGGGCAGTTCCTTCGCGATCGGCTCGACGAAGCCGCGCACGATCATCGCCATCGCCTCGAACTCGCTCAGACCACGGCTCATCAGGTAGAAGAGCTGGTCCTCGGAGACCTTGGAGACGGTCGCCTCGTGGCCCATGGACACGTCGTCCTCGCGGACGTCGACGTACGGGTACGTGTCCGAGCGGGAGATCGTGTCGACGAGCAGCGCGTCGCACAGCACGTTCGACTTGGATCCGGCGGCGCCCTCACCGATCTCGACGAGACCGCGGTAGGACGTACGACCGCCACCACGCGCCACGGACTTCGAGACGATGTTGGAGGAGGTGTTCGGCGCCATGTGGACCATCTTGGAGCCGGCGTCCTGGTGCTGGCCCTCGCCCGCGAACGCGATGGAGAGGGTCTCGCCCTTGGCGTGCTCGCCCATCAGGTAGACGGCCGGGTACTTCATGGTGACCTTGGAGCCGATGTTGCCGTCGATCCACTCCATGGTCGCGCCCTCGTACGCCACGGCGCGCTTGGTGACCAGGTTGTAGACGTTGTTCGACCAGTTCTGGATGGTCGTGTAGCGGCAGCGGGCGCCCTTCTTCACGATGATCTCGACCACCGCGGAGTGCAGGGAGTCCGACTTGTAGATCGGCGCCGTACAGCCCTCGACGTAGTGGACGTAGGCGTCCTCGTCGACGATGATCAGCGTCCGCTCGAACTGGCCCATGTTCTCCGTGTTGATACGGAAGTAGGCCTGGAGCGGGATCTCCACGTGCACGCCCTTCGGCACGTAGATGAAGGAGCCGCCGGACCACACCGCGGTGTTCAGCGACGCGAACTTGTTGTCGCCGACCGGGATGACCGTGCCGAAGTACTCCTTGAAGAGCTCCGGGTGCTCCTTCAGGGCCGTGTCGGTGTCCAGGAAGATGACGCCCTGCTCCTCCAGGTCCTCACGGATCTGGTGGTAGACGACCTCGGACTCGTACTGGGCCGCGACACCGGCGACGAGGCGCTGC
This sequence comes from Streptomyces sp. NPDC002787, assembly GCF_053592095.1. NCBI lineage: Bacteria > Bacillati > Actinomycetota > Actinomycetes > Kitasatosporales > Streptomycetaceae > Streptomyces > Streptomyces sp. NPDC002787. Next base: position 193,238 of record NZ_JBSFVC010000004.1, read on the forward strand.
TTCTCCGCCTCGGGGATGCCGAGCTTGTCGTACGTGTTCTTGATGTCCTCGGGCAGGTCCTCCCAGGACTCCGCCTGCTTCTCCGTGGAGCGCACGAAGTACTTGATGTTGTCGAAGTCGATGCCCGACAGGTCCGAGCCCCAGTTCGGCATGGGCTTCTTCTCGAAGAGCCGCAGGCCCTTGAGACGGAGCTTGGTCATCCACTCCGGCTCGTTCTTCTTCGCGGAGATGTCGCGGACGACGTCCTCGTTGATACCACGCTTGGCAGAGGCACCGGCCACGTCGGAGTCGGCCCAGCCGTATTCGTAGTTGCCCAGACCCTCGAGTTCGGGGTGGGCAGTCTCCTCGATGGGGAGCGTCATGCGGGGTTCCTCCCGGCGGTGCTTGCGGATGCGTTGGTGGCTGTCTTGGGAATTCTGGGGATGAACGTCGTGCAGACGCCGTCGCCGTGGGCGATGGTGGCCAGCCGCTGGACGTGCGTACCGAGCAGTTCGGCGAAGAGCTCGGTCTCGGCCTCGCAGAGCTGCGGGAACCGCTCGGCGACATGGGCTACCGGGCAGTGGTGCTGGCAGAGCTGCTCACCCTGGTGGGGGTGGGGGGCGCTGCGCGCCGTTGCAGCGTACCCGTCGACACTCAAGGCCTTGGCCAGGGCTTCAGTCCGCTGTTCGGGGGCCGCCGACTCCACGGCCGCGCGGTAGGTGCCGGCCTGGGCGGCGATCCGGGCGCGGGCGAAGGCGGCGACCGCCTGCTCCCCGCCCTCCTGTTCCGCGATCCAGCGGAGCGCGTCCATCGCGAGCTTGTCGTACGACTGGTCGAAGGCGTCCCGCCCGCAGTCCGTCAGGGCGAACACCTTGGCCGGGCGTCCGCGCGTGCGCGCGCCGTAGACACGCTGCTCGCGGGGTTGCACGACATCGTCGGCGACCAGTGCGTCTAGGTGCCGGCGGACGGCCGCCTGGGTCAGCCCCAGACGCCCGGCGAGGTCGGCCACGGTGGACGGGCCGTGGGACAGGATGGACCGCGCGACCCGGTTGCGTGTGGACCGCTCCCCGGTCGCGAGTTCCTCCTGCGGAGCCTCGCCAACGTTTTTCACAACGCCATTGTTGCGTAATTCCTCAGAGCTGGGCAAGCCGCGTCCGGACGGGTGAGCGGTGCCGTACATCACTTAGGCATACCTAAGATGACCTGCGAGAACGATCATTGATCGATCAAACGGGTGGCGCGGCGCAGGCGGCTCCGGAAGACTGCCACACCATGTCGACAACCCCTCCCACCGGCCCTCTTGTCACCCGCGCCGGCTTGGCGGCGGACCTGCGCGCCGTCGGTGTCGAGCCCGGCGAGACCCTCCTCGTGCACTCCTCGCTCAGCGCGCTGGGCTGGGTCTCGGGAGGCGCCGTCACGGTCGTCCAGGCGCTGCTCGACGCCCTCGGTCCGGACGGCACCCTGGTCGTCCCGAGCCAGACCGGCCAGCTCTCGGACCCGGCGCTGTGGGCGTACCCGCCGGTGCCCGAGGAGTGGTGGGAGCTGATCCGGACGACCATGCCCGCCTACGACCCGCGCACCACGCCCACCCGGGGGGTCGGTGTCATCCCGGAGACGGTACGGACCTGGCCGGGCGCCCTGCGCAGCGCGCACCCGCAGACGTCCTTCGCGGGGGTCGGCCCGGGCGCGGCGGCGATCCTCGCGGACCACGCCCCCGACTGCCGCCTCGGCGAGCGCAGCCCCCTGGCCCGGCTGGAGAAGGCGGGCGCCCGGGTGCTCCTGCTCGGCGCGGGGTACGACTCGTGCACCAGCTTCCACCTCGCCGAGTACCGGATCCCCGCGCCGCTGGTCCAGGTCGGCCGCCCCGGCCCCGACGGCTGGGAGGTGGTGACCGAGGTGTCGATCGACTCGGACCGCTTCGACGAGCTGGGGTACGACTTCGAGCGCGACCACGGGATCACGCGGGCCAGGGTGGGCGCGGCGGACGTACGACTGTTCCCGGTGGCCGACGCGGTGGCGTACGCCGAGCGCTGGCTCCCGACGCACCGTCCCCGTGAGGAGGAGATCTCCGGACCCGCCCCTCTCGGCACCCGGCCGCGTACCTAGACTCGGGCCCATGCGAAGCGACCCCGTGGTCCAGGTCCGGGCCCTGGTGAAGAGGTACGGCGACAAGACCGCGGTGGACGGCCTCGACCTGACGGCCCGCGTGGGCGTCACCGCCGTGCTCGGCCCCAACGGCGCGGGCAAGACGACCACGATCGAGACCTGCGAGGGCTACCGGAAGCCGGACTCCGGCTCGGTGTCGGTCCTCGGCCTCGACCCGGTCCGCGAGGCCGCGGCCCTGCGGCCCAGGATCGGCGTGATGCTCCAGTCCGGCGGGGTCTACTCCGGTGCCCGCGCCGACGAGATGCTGCGGCACGTGGCCAAGCTGCACGCCCACCCCCTCGACGTGGACGCCCTCATCGAACGTCTGGGCCTCGGCTCCTGCGGCCGTACGACCTACCGGCGGCTCTCCGGCGGCCAGCAGCAGCGGCTCGCCCTCGCGATGGCCGTGGTCGGTCGCCCCGAGCTGGTCTTCCTCGACGAGCCGACCGCCGGCCTCGACCCGCAGGCCCGCCGGGCGACCTGGGACCTCGTACGGGACCTGCGCGGGGACGGTGTCTCGGTCATCCTCACCACGCACTACATGGACGAGGCCGAACAGCTCGCGGACGACGTGGCGATCATCGACGGCGGCAAGGTCATGGCCCAGGGCTCGCCCGAGGAGCTGTGCCGGGGGGGCGCCGAGAACACCCTGCGCTTCACCGGGCGCCCGGCCCTCGACGTGGCGTCCCTGCTGAAGGCCCTCCCGGCGGACTCCACCGCCATCGAACTGACGCCCGGTGTCTACCGGGTGACCGGCAAGATCGACCCGCAGCTCCTCGCGACCGTCACCTCCTGGTGCGCCCAGCACGGGGTGATGCCGGACAGGATCTCGGTGGAGCGGCACACCCTCGAAGACGTCTTTCTCGAGTTGACCGGCAAGGAGTTGCGCTCATGAGCACCGGTACACCCACCGGTACGTACGCGCCGAAGCCGGGCGCCGCCCCCCTGCCCCGCATGATCGGGGTTCAGGCGGCCCTGGAGACGAAGATGCTGCTGCGCAACGGCGAGCAGCTGCTCCTGACGGTCGTCATTCCGACGCTGCTGCTGGTGCTGTTCGGCTCGGTGGACATCGTCGACACGGGCGAGGGGAAGGCCGTCGACTTCCTGGCGCCCGGCATCCTCGCGCTCGCCGTGATGTCGACGGCGTTCACCGGGCAGGCCATCGCCACCGGCTTCGAGCGCCGCTACGGCGTCCTGAAGCGGCTGGCGGTCTCGCCGCTGCCGCGCTGGGGCCTGATGACCGCGAAGACCCTGTCCGTGCTGGTCACGGAGGTCCTGCAGGTCGCCCTGCTCACGGTGATCGCCTTCGCGATGGGCTGGTCCCCCCACGGCAACCCTTTGGCCGTGCTGCTCCTCCTCGTCCTCGGCACGGCGGCCTTCTCGGGTCTCGGGCTGCTGATGGCGGGCACGCTGAAGGCGGAGGCGACGCTGGCGGCGGCGAACCTGGTGTTCCTGCTGCTGCTCGTCGGCGGTGGCGTCGTCGTCCCGCTGGACAAGTTCCCGGACGCTGCGCAGAGCGTGCTCGGGCTGCTGCCGATCTCAGCCCTGTCGGAGGGCCTGCGGGACGTCCTCCAGCACGGCGCCGGGATGCCGTGGGGCGACCTCGGGATCCTCGCCGTGTGGGCGGTGCTCGGGCTGGGCGCGGCCGCCCGGTTCTTCCGCTGGGAGTAACCGCAGGTCACAGCCGGAGTCGCACCCCTCGTGAACGCGTGCACAAGCGGCGGGCCTACCATGGTGCGCGTGCCGAAAGTGACCCGCGACGACCTCGTCTCCGCTGCGCGCAACCCGCTCGCCTTCATCGCCGAACGCTGGACCCCGGACCCCAGAACGGTCCGGCGCGCGGCGCTCGCCGCCCTCGTCATGGCGGTGGTCATCGTGGTGACCGGCGGGGCCGTACGGCTCACCGGGTCGGGCCTTGGCTGCCCGACCTGGCCCAAGTGCACCGACGACTCGCTCACCGCCACCCGCGCGATGGGCGTGCACGGCTACATCGAGTTCGGCAACCGCCTGCTGACGTACGTGCTGTGCGCGGCGGTCGGCTGGGCGATCATCGCGGCGCGCTCCCAGAAGCCGTACCGGCGCGGCCTCACCAGGCTGGGCTGGGCGCAGTTCTGGGTCGTCATGAGCAACGCGGTGCTCGGCGGCATCGTCGTGCTGGTCGGCCTCAACCCGTACACGGTGGCCGCGCACTTCATGCTCTCCACGCTGCTCATCGCCGTCGCCGCCGTGATGTGGCACCGCACCGGTGAAAGCGACTCCGCCCCGCGTCCGCTGGTCGGCCAGGCGGTGCGGCAGCTGGTGTGGGTCCTGGTGGGTGTCACGCTGCTGCTGATCGCGGTGGGCACGGTCGTCACCGGCGCCGGCCCGCACGCCGGTGACTCCAGCAAGGTTTATCGCATCCCGCTGAACTGGGAGAACGTCACCAAGCTGCACGCCGTGCTGGCCTGGATCGTGGTGACGCTGGCCTTCGCCCTGTGGTTCGTCCTCAAGGCCGTCGCCGCTCCACGCGGGACGCTGGACCGCACCCGCGACCTGTTCCTGATCCTCCTCGCGCAGGGTGCCGTCGGCTACGTCCAGTACTTCACCGACCTCCCCGAGATCCTGGTCGGCGCCCACATGTTCGGCTCCTGCCTGGTGTGGATCGCCACCCTCCGGGTCCTGCTGTCCCTGCGGGAGCGGCCGGCGGACGAGGTGGACGTGCCCGCTCCGGCGGCGGAGACACCGGTCGCGGCACACGGCTGAGTCAGCCGCACGCCGCCACGAGGCCGTCGATCGCCGGGCCGAGGTACGCCCTGGTCAGCTCGCCTCTGCGGGGCACCTTCCCCGTCGGTTTTCCGTACCGGCGCCCCCTGATGTCCTCGACCACCTCGGCGGGCGCCCCCAGCGCGGGCAGCAGGTCCAGGGCCTCGCGCTTGGTGATCAGACGGCCCTCGCGCAGGGTGGCGGTGGCCCGGGCGAAGGTGAGCAGGCCGAGGCTGACCCAGACGTCCTGCTCCCAGAGGTGTGCCTTGTCGACCGCCGGGCGCCAGAACTCCTGCTGATCGCGGACGACGAAGGCGTCCAGTTCGATGTCCGACACCGGCGGGAGCAGCGCCTCGGGCGGTTCGCCGTGCAGGACGACGCCGAAGGTGTGCAGTTCGCGCCGGGTGACGGGGGTGACCGTACGGCGGAACAGGTGCGCGTGTGCCCAGGTGAGGTGCTTGCGGTCGGCGTCGTCCGCCGTGCCGGGGGTGAGATAGGTGCAGTGCAGCAGGGGCGCCAGCGGCTCGTGGCGCAGACGGGCGTGGAGCCGTGCCACCCGCCAGGCCGTCCGGGCCGTGACCGGACCGTCCAGGACCGCGATCAGGTCCAGGTCGCTGCGGCCTTCCTGGTAGTCGCCCCCGCCCAGGGAGCCGTGGGCCCAGACGGCGAGCGGGGCGAGTTCCCCGAGTCCGTCCAGGAAGCGTTCGACCAGGGCCTCGGTGTCGGTGTCCGGGCCGAGTAAGCCGACGGTCGCGTTGCCAGGTGTCATGCGCTCAGTCTCCACAGCTCACTCCAGCCCGTACACCCGCCGCGCGTTCCCCGCCGCGATCAGTCCGGCCACGCGCTGCGCGTCCGCCGGTGACCAGGCGCCCTCCGCCACCCAGGTCCCCAGCACCCGTGCCAGCGCCTCCTGGAAGAGCCGGGCCCCGACCACATGCAGCTCGGGCAGGCCGTGGGCGCCGCTGGAGAAGAGGAGCTTGCCGAAGGGGGCGAGTTCCAGGACCTCGGCGAGTACGGCGGTGGCCCCGGCGCCGGTGCGGACGAGTTCTGCGCCCAGGTCGGCGTAGACGTGCGGGAAGACGCCCGCGAGGTGGGCCGCGTGCCGGTGGTACGGGTAGCCGTGCAGCAGGACCAGGTCGGTGCCGAGGCCGGCCGTGGCGCGGGCGAAGTCGGTGAGCAGGACGGGGTCGGTGCGGTCGATCCGCAGGCCCGGTTCGCCGAGGCCGGCGTGGAGCTGGAGGGGACGGCCCGAGGCGACGGCGATCCACAGCAGATGGCGCAGCAGGACCGGGTCGGTGAGCGTCCCGCCGACCGGCCGGTGCGCGAGCCAGCGGCCGACGGCGCCTCGCACCTCTCCCGGGCCGGGTGGTTCGGGCGCGAGCGCCAGACCGTGCCGTACGCCCGCGACCGAGGCGAAGGCGACGGCGTTGGCGGCCGCCGCGTGCACCGACTCGGCGAGGTTGGCCAGGAAGGACTCGACCGTGCCGGAGGTGTCGGCGACCTGTTCGGCGAGGAGTTCCAGGCGGACGATCTCGTGGGCGTCCGCGTCCCCCGTGGAGGCCATCTCGCCCGGGCCGGTGAGGTCGCCGGGCAGTCCGGTGTCGACGAGGTAGGTGGTGATGCCGCTGCCCCGCAGGAGTCTGCGACCCGCCTCCAGTACGCCCAGTTCGCGGCGCCGGGCGAGATAGCGGGCGGGCGGGCAGTGCGGTTCCAGGCCCAGCAGGGGCGGGCACCAGCGGCGTACGGCGAAGCCCGTCTGGGTGTCGAAGAAGGTGGTGCCGGGCGCCGGTGGGCCCTCGCTCCGGGCGAGGTGGGCCTCGAAGGTGCCGAGGCCCAGTTCCGTTCTCAGTACGCCGTGGCAGTACTGGTCCACGAGGGACGGCGTTTCGATCATCCGGCACTCCCGCGACTGGACCTGTGTGCTCCCACAGGCCTAACGGGTGAGCCGGGCTCAGGTGTTGCTGTTGCTGGGGCCGCCGACCTGGATTCCGGCCATCCGTGTCCACTCGTACGGGCCGGTCCTCACCTTGGCGGCGAACTCCCCGTCGAAGTCCTCGTGGACGGTGACGCCGGCCTTCTTCACGGCCTCCTCGGCGATGGCGTAGGTGGGGGCCACGAGGTCGCCCCAGCCGCCGTCCCCGCCCACGAGCACGATCCGTGCTCCGAGCTGGCCGATGTAGGCGACCTGGGCCTCGGCACCGCGGTGTGCCTTCGCGAAAGCGCCGATCTGCTTCGCCAGCTTGGCCGCCCTGCGGTCGGCCTTCGCGGCGGCCTTGGCCTCGTCTACCTGCTTGGTGTCTGCCATGGGCAGGATGCTACCGAGGGGTAGGGCCGCGCGGGGGTGGTGGGGTCAGTGGGCTTGGCCACTCGCCGTTGCCGGTTGCGGCGAGTGGGTGCCTTCAGGGGCGTCGTGGTTGCTCGCGCCCACGCGGCGGAGCCGCAAGTCAGACACAGCCCCGCGCCCCTTACGGGCGCGGCCTCAGCGCAGGAACGGGTCCACCGCCACCGCCACGAACAGCAGGGAGACGTAGGTGATCGACCAGTGGAAGAGGCGCATTTCCTTCAGCTTGCCGCCGGTCGCGCCGTTCTTCGCCCGGGTCTGGAGGGCGTGGGCCTCCCAGAGCCACCAGCCGCCGGTCACCAGGGCGACCGTCGTGTAGAACCAGCCCGTGTAGCCGAGCGGGGTCAGCATCAGGGAGACCGCGACCATCACCCAGCTGTAGAGGACGATCTGGCGGGCCACGACCTTGTTGGAGGCGATGACCGGGAGCATGGGGACGCCCACGCGGGCGTAGTCGTCCTTCACCTTCATGGACAGGGGCCAGTAGTGCGGCGGGGTCCAGAAGAAGATGACGAGGAAGAGGACGACGGCCGCCCACGACATCGAGTTCGTGACGGCGGACCAGCCGATCAGGACCGGCATGCAGCCGGCGATGCCGCCCCAGACGATGTTCTGGGAGGTACGTCGTTTGAGGATCATCGTGTAGACGACGACGTAGAAGAGGAGCGCCCCGAGCGACAGCCAGGCCGACAGCCAGTTGACGAGGACGCCGAACCAGAGCGTGGCGATGACCGCGAGGGTGATGCCGAAGACCAGGCCCTCACGCGGGGTGACCATGCCGGTGACCAGAGGGCGCTGGGAGGTGCGCTCCATGAGCGCGTCGATGTCGCGGTCGATGTACATGTTGAGCGCGTTGGCGCCGCCCGCGGAGAGGTACCCGCCGACGCAGGTGGCGAGCACCAGCCAGAGGTCCGGGACGCCCTGCTCCGCGAGGAACATCACCGGGACCGTGGTGATCAGCAGCAGTTCGATGATCCGCGGCTTCGTGAGCGCCACGAACGCCTTGACTCGGGCCCCGATCGGCCGCTGACCCCGGCTGCTGCTCGTGCTGCTCGCGCCAAGCACTCCCGGTGGACGGGATTCGACGGCCGTCACGCACACCCCTGACAGAGACTCCCAGCAAGCCTCCGGTTGGGAACTCCCCGTGACGGCTCGCGCGTACCACGCCACTGTAGACGTTGCCCAGAGCCAGCCTTTCAAGGGGGTCGGGTCGTGTTGGCAGGGCCCCCGCGCCGAGCCGAACACACTTCGGTTGAGCAGTCGGATGAGCGGCTCCGTATTCAGATGTCGAACAGCGGAACCCCCAGGTCTCACCATGCGGAATGGCCGGTCGGGAGGCGGCCCGGACACAGTCCCGGCAGTCTGGAATGACTCGAAAAAACGCGCGTTCCTACGGGGGTAGGCTCGACAACGGCCGGTGCCGTGAAGAACACCGGCACGAGACATGTGGAGAGGAGCCCTGACCCAGGGTGAGCACCAAGCCGACCACTACAGACCTCGCGTGGACCGAATTGGACCAGCGGGCCGTCGACACCGCCCGAGTCCTGGCCGCCGACGCCGTACAGAAGGTTGGCAACGGCCATCCGGGTACGGCGATGAGCCTCGCGCCCGCCGCGTACACCCTCTTCCAGAAGGTGATGCGCCACGACCCCGCCGACCCCGACTGGGTGGGCCGTGACCGGTTCGTCCTGTCCGCGGGCCACTCCTCCTTGACCCTCTACATCCAGCTGTACCTGGGCGGCTTCGGCCTGGAGCTGGAGGACCTGAAGGCCTTCCGCACCTGGGGTTCGAAGACCCCGGGCCACCCCGAGTACGGGCACACCAAGGGCGTCGAGACGACGACCGGGCCGCTGGGCCAGGGTGTCGCCAACGCCGTGGGCATGGCGATGGCCGCCCGTTACGAGCGCGGTCTGTTCGACCCGGAGACCCCGCAGGGCGAGTCGCCGTTCGACCACCATGTCTTCGCGATCGCCGGTGACGGCTGCCTCCAGGAGGGCATCTCCGCCGAGGCGTCCTCGCTGGCCGGTCACCAGAAGCTCGGCAACCTCGTGCTGCTGTGGGACGACAACCACATCTCCATCGAGGGTGACACCGAGACGGCCGTCTCCGAGGACGTGTGCAAGCGGTACGAGGCGTACGGCTGGCATGTGCAGCGCGTCGAGCCGAAGGAGAACGGCGACCTCGACCCGGCCGCGCTGTTCGAGGCGATCGAGGCCGCGAAGGCCGTCACGGACAAGCCGTCGTTCATCGCGATGCGCTCGATCATCGCCTGGCCCGCCCCGAACGCGCAGAACACCGAGGCCGCGCACGGCTCGGCGCTCGGCGCGGACGAGGTCGCCGCCACCAAGCGGGTCCTCGGCTTCGACCCGGAGAAGGACTTCGAGGTCGCCGACGAGGTCATCGAGCACACGCGTGCCCTCGGCGAGCGTGGCCGTGAGGCGCGGGCCGCCTGGGACAAGCAGCTCCAGGAGTGGCGCGACGGCAACGCCGAGCGCGCCGCCGAGTTCGACCGGATCAGCGCGGGCGAGCTGCCCGAGGGCTGGGAGTCGCACCTGCCGGAGTTCGAGACGGGCAAGGGTGTCGCCACCCGTGCCGCGTCCGGCAAGGTACTGCAGGCGCTCGGCGCGGTCATTCCCGAGCTGTGGGGCGGCTCCGCCGACCTCGCCGGCTCCAACAACACCACCATCGACAAGACGAGTTCGTTCCTGCCGGCGGACAACCCGCTGCCGGAGGCGGACCCGTACGGCCGCACGATCCACTTCGGTATCCGTGAGCACGCCATGGCCGCGGAGATGAACGGCATCGCGCTGCACGGCAACACCCGTATCTACGGCGGCACGTTCCTGGTGTTCTCCGACTACATGCGCAACGCCGTGCGTCTGTCGGCCCTGATGCACCTGCCGGTGACGTACGTGTGGACGCACGACTCCATCGGTCTCGGCGAGGACGGCCCGACCCACCAGCCGGTGGAGCACCTGGCCTCCCTGCGGGCCATCCCGGGTCTGAACGTGGTCCGTCCGGCCGACGCCAACGAGACCGCCATCGCCTGGCGCGAGATCCTCAAGCGCTGGACCAAGGAGTTCGGCAAGGGCGCCCCGCACGGTCTGGCGCTGACGCGTCAGGGTGTGCCGACGTACGAGGCCAACGAGGATGCCGCCAAGGGTGGTTACGTCCTGTTCGACGCCGACGGCGGCGACGCTCAGGTCATTCTCATCGCCACCGGTTCCGAGGTGCACGTGGCCGTCGAGGCCCGCGAGCGGCTTCAGGCGCAGGGCGTGCCCACCCGGGTGGTGTCCATGCCGTCCGTGGAGTGGTTCGAGGAGCAGGACCAGGGGTACCGGGACAGCGTTCTTCCGCCGTCCGTCAAGGCGCGTGTCGCGGTCGAGGCCGGTATCGGTCTGACGTGGCACCGGTACGTGGGTGACGCCGGTCGCATCGTTTCGCTGGAGCACTTCGGCGCTTCGGCCGACGGCAAGGTCCTTTTCCGCGAGTTCGGCTTCACTGCCGAGAACGTGGCCGCGGTCGCGCAGGAATCTCTCGCGGCTGCCCAGCGCTGACGCTTACAAACGACACGTAGGAGATGTAATTCCATGACAGACGCACTCAAGCGCCTCTCCGAGGAGGGCGTCGCGATCTGGCTGGACGACCTGTCGCGCAAGCGCATCACGTCCGGCAACCTCGCCGAGCTGATCGACCAGCAGCACGTCGTGGGCGTCACCACCAACCCGTCGATCTTCCAGAAGGCCATCAGCAGCGGTGACGGCTACGAGCAGCAGGTCTCCGACCTCGCCGCCCGCAAGGTCACCGTCGAAGAGGCCATCCGCATGATCACGACGGCGGACGTCCGTGACGCTGCCGACATCCTGCGCCCGGTGTTCGACGCGACCGGCGGCCAGGACGGCCGGGTCTCCATCGAGGTCGACCCGCGCCTGGCGCACAACACCAAGGCGACGGTCGCCGAGGCCAAGCAGCTGGCCTGGCTGGTGGACCGGCCCAACACGCTGATCAAGATCCCGGCGACGATGGGCGGCCTGCCGGCCATCACCGAGGTCATCGGCCTCGGTATCAGCGTCAACGTCACGCTGATCTTCTCGCTGGAGCGCTACCGCCAGGTCATGGACGCCTACCTGGCCGGTCTGGAGAAGGCCAAGGAGCGCGGCCTGGACCTGTCGAAGATCCACTCGGTGGCGTCCTTCTTCGTGTCCCGCGTGGACACCGAGATCGACAAGCGTCTCGACGCGCTCGGCACCGACGAGGCCAAGGCCGCCCGCGGCAAGGCCGGTGTCGCCAACGCCCGTCTCGCCTACCAGGCGTACGAGGAGGTCTTCGCGAGCGACCGCTGGAGCGCCCTGGAGAGCGCGGGCGCCAACAAGCAGCGTCCGCTGTGGGCCTCGACCGGTGTGAAGGACCCGGCGTACAAGAGCACGCTGTACGTCGACGAGCTGGTGGCGCCGAACACGGTGAACACCATGCCGGAGGCCACGCTGGAGGCCACCGCCGAGAGCGGTGAGATCCGCGGCAACGCGGTCGCCGGGACGTACGAGCAGGCGCGCGCCGAGCTGGACGCGGTCGAGAAGCTCGGGATCTCGTACGACGAGGTCGTCCAGCTGCTGGAGGACGAGGGCGTCGAGAAGTTCGAGGCGTCCTGGAACGACCTGCTCAAGTCGACCGAGGCGGAGCTTCAGCGCCTCGCACCCTCGGAGGGCTGAACACCTTGTCGAGCAGCAATCCGCTGCGTGACGCCGCGGACCGACGGCTCCCGCGTATCGCGGGGCCGTCGGGCCTGGTCATCTTCGGTGTCACAGGCGATCTGTCACGCAAAAAGCTGATGCCTGCCGTGTACGACCTCGCCAACCGCGGACTGCTGCCGCCGGGCTTCTCGCTCGTCGGCTTCGCCCGCCGTGAGTGGGCGAACGAGGACTTCGCGCAGGAGGTGCACGACGCGGTCAAGGAGCACGCCCGGACGCCCTTCCGCGAGGAGGTCTGGCAACAGCTCATCCAGGGCATGCGGTTCGTCCAGGGCACGTTCGACGACGACGAGTCGTTCGAGCGGCTGCGCGACACCATCGAGGAGCTGGACAAGGCGCAGGGCACCGGCGGCAACTTCGCCTTCTACCTCTCCGTGCCGCCGTCCGCCTTCCCGGTCGTCATCCAACAGCTGAAGAAGCACGGTCTGGCGGACCAGTCGAGCGGTTCCTGGCGGCGCGCGGTCATCGAGAAGCCCTTCGGCCACAATCTGGAGTCGGCCGAGGAGCTCAACGCGACCGTGGAGGAGGTCTTCGCCCCGGACCAGGTCTTCCGCATCGACCACTACCTGGGCAAGGAGACCGTCCAGAACATCCTGGCGCTCCGCTTCGCCAACACGATGTTCGAGCCGATCTGGAACCGGTCCTTCGTCGACCACGTGCAGATCACGATGGCCGAGGACATCGGCATCGGCGGCCGGGCGGGCTACTACGACGGTATCGGCGCCGCCCGTGACGTCATCCAGAACCACCTGCTGCAGCTGATGGCGCTGACCGCGATGGAGGAGCCCGCCTCCTTCGACGCGGACGCGCTCGCCGCCGAGAAGACGAAGGTGCTCGGCGCGGTGAAGCTGCCGAAGGACCTGGGCCGGGACACCGTGTTCGCGCAGTACGCGGCCGGCTGGCAGGGCGGCGAGAAGGTCATCGGCTACCTCGAAGAGGACGGCATCGACCGCAAGTCGAAGACCGACACGTACGCGGCGATCAAGGTCGAGGTCGACAACCGCCGCTGGGCGGGCGTCCCCTTCTATCTGCGGACGGGCAAGCGCCTCGGCCGCCGGGTCACCGAGATCGCGGTCGTCTTCCAGCGCGCCCCGCACTCCCCCTTCGACTCCACCGCCACCGAGGAGCTGGGCCAGAACGCGATCGTCATCCGCGTCCAGCCGGACGAGGGCGTGACGGTCCGCTTCGGTTCGAAGGTGCCGGGCACCTCGATGGAGATCCGGGACGTGTCGATGGACTTCGCCTACGGCGAGTCCTTCACCGAGTCCTCGCCCGAGGCGTACGAACGTCTCATCCTGGACGTCCTCCTCGGCGACTCGAACCTCTTCCCGCGCACCGAGGAGGTCGAGCTGTCCTGGAAGATCCTCGACCCGATCGAGGAGTACTGGGACAAGCACGGCAGGCCCGCGCAGTACCAGGCGGGCACCTGGGGCCCCGTCGAGGCGGACCAGATGCTCGAACGAGACGGACGGAGCTGGCGCCGGCCATGAAGACAGACCTCACGGACACCACGGCCAGCAAGATCAACAAGGCGCTGGTGAAGGCCCGCCGGGCGATAGGCACCCCGGCCGTCGGCATGGTGCTCACGCTGGTCATCGTGACGGACGAGGAGAACGCGTACGACGCGCTCAAGTCCGCCAACGACGCCTCCCGAGAGCACCCCTCGCGCACGATCGTGGTGATCAAGCGCGTCTCCCGCTCACCGCGCGACCGTACGAAGTCCCGCCTCGACGCCGAGGTACGGGTGGGCGCGGACGCCGGCACCGGCGAGACGGTGGTGCTGCGGCTGTACGGGGAGGTCGCGGACCACGCCCAGTCGGTCGTGCTTCCGCTGCTGCTGCCGGACGCGCCCGTCGTGGTGTGGTGGCCGGTCAACGCGCCGCTCGACCCGGCCCGCGATCCGCTGGGCGCGCTCGCCCAGCGCCGGGTCACCGACAGCTACGCCGCCGAGAAGCCCATCGAGGAGCTGCGCACCCGCGCCGACAACTACGAGCCGGGCGACACGGATCTGGCGTGGACCCGCATCACGCCCTGGCGTTCGATGCTGGCCGCCGCGCTGGACCAGGTGGAGTGCGAGGTCATCTCCGCCGAGGTGCACGGCGAGCAGCACAATCCGAGCGTGGAGCTGCTGGCGATGTGGCTGGCGGACCGGCTCCATGTGCATGTACGGCGTGGGGTGTCGTCCGGGCCCGGCCTCAACGAGGTGCGGATGCTGACGAGCACCGGTCCCATCCGGCTGTACCGGCCCAACGGCGGCCTCGCCCTTCTCACGCTGGAGGACCAGCCGGACCGGGCAGTGGCGTTGAAGCGCCGCGAGACGTCCGAGCTGCTGGCGGAGGAGCTGCGGCGGCTCGACCCGGACGACACGTATGCGTCGGCGCTGCGGTTCGGGGTGGATCGGTTGGGGGGTGCGTTGGGGAGTGCGCCGGGGAGCGTGTCAGGTAGTACGTCGGGGAGTGCGCTGACGGCGGCGACGGCGACGGCGACGGCCGGCGGGGCCGATGCGCCGGGGGTCGCTTCGGGTTCGGCGTCCGCCTCGGGGGCTTCCTCGGCTTCGGCGTCCGCTTCGGGGGCTTCCTCGGCTTCGGCGTCCGCTTCTGGTTCGGCATCGGCTTCCCGCTTCGAGCCCGGTTCGGCCGTCGCTCCGGCGCGGACGGCCGCGCCGGCGTTGCCGCCCGCGGCTCCGTCGGGGTCGGCCGGTTCCGGCAGTTCCGCCGGTTCCGCCGGTGACGGTGACGGTGACGCCGAGCGGCCCACTCCTGCGCAGATGCCGCCCGCGAAGAAGGCGACCACGCCATGAGTACGCCGCAGTTGGTCGTGCACCACGACAAGGAGCTGATGGCCCAGGCCGCGGCGGCTCGGCTGATCACCAAGGTCGTGGACGCGCAGGCCTCACGGGGCCACGCCTCGATCGTCCTCACGGGGGGTCGCAACGGCAACGGTCTGCTCGCCGCGCTGGCGGCGGCGCCCGCCCGGGACGCGATCGACTGGGGCCGGCTGGATCTGTGGTGGGGCGACGAGCGGTTCCTGCCCGAGGGCGACCCGGAGCGCAATGTCACCCAGGCCCGGGAGGCCTTGCTGGACTCGGTGCCGGTGGATCCGAAGCGGGTGCACGCCATGCCCGCGTCGGACGGGCCGTGGGGTACCGATGTCGACGCGGCGGCCGCGGCGTACGCGGAGGAGCTGGCGCGGGCGGCGGTGCCCGAGAACCACGGCTCGGTGCCGACGTTCGACGTGCTGATGCTCGGGGTGGGACCGGACACCCATGTGGCGTCGCTCTTCCCCGAGTTGCCGGCCGTGCGGGAGACCGAGCGGACGGTGGTGGGGGTGCATGGCGCGCCGAAGCCGCCGCCGACGCGGGTCACGCTGACGCTGCCGGCGATCCGGGCGGCGCGGGAGGTGTGGCTGCTCGCGGCCGGTGAGGACAAGGCACGGGCCGCGGCCATCGCGCTGTCCGGGGCCGGTGAGATCCAGGCCCCGGCGGCGGGGGCGCAGGGCAGGTCCCGGACGTTGTGGCTGCTGGACGCGGCAGCGGCGTCGCAGTTGCCGCGCTCGCTGTATCCGCCGGCTTCGCCCTGAGGGATTGATTTCGGGTGCGGGTGGGTGGGGGCTGGTCGCGCAGTTCCCCGCGCCCCTGCACGGCCCTGCGGGCCGCTGAAAGGCGGGGGCGCAGCCCCCTGCCTTTCAGGGGCGCGGGGAACTGCGCGAGCAACCACATCCCACCCGCACCCGCCAACCAACGGGTATCCCCGAGCCTTTAGGCGTCGAAGTCGTCCTCACGGGTCTCCGGCAGCGCCAACAGACACAGCAGACTGACCAGGCACAACCCACCCGTGTAGAAGCCGAGCACCAGCGGCGACGACCACTGGCTGTTCAGCCACGTCGCGACCAGCGGAGCGAAGCCCCCGCCCAGGGTGTTGGCGAGGATGAACGCCGCCGACGCGCCGGTGTAGCGCAGCCTCGCGGGGAACAGCTCCGCGAGGAACGCCGCCACCGGGGAGAACATCAGGGCGAGCAGCATGAGGCCGATGGTGTACGCGCCGGTGATGACGAGGGCATTGCCCGTGCTGAGGGACGCGTACATGGGGACGGCCCAGACGACGCAGCCAGCCGCGCCCGCCAGCATCAGAGGACGGCGTCCGACCCGGTCGGCGAGCCTGGCGACGGGCAGCGTGATGGCGATTCCTGCCGCCGCCCCGACGCTCGCGGCGGTGAGCATCGTGTTCTGCGGGATGCCGAGTTCCTTCGGCCCGTAGGACAGGCTGTAGACGATCGTCAGGTAGTAGACGGCCGAGCCACCGATCGCCGCCCCGGTGCCGAGCAGCAGCCGGCCGGGGTGCCGCGCGATGAGCGTGCCGAGCGGGAAGCGCGACACCGGGGACGCCGGGTACGCCCGGGACGCCGTCGCCGAGCCCGTCGTCGTACGGCGGACCTCCGCGTCGAACACCGGCGATTCCGACACCGTCGTACGCACCCACAGCCCGACCACCACGAGCACCGTGCTCAGCAGGAACGGCACGCGCCAGGCCCA
The DNA here is from genome assembly GCF_053592095.1 of Streptomyces sp. NPDC002787. Lineage (NCBI taxonomy): Bacteria > Bacillati > Actinomycetota > Actinomycetes > Kitasatosporales > Streptomycetaceae > Streptomyces > Streptomyces sp. NPDC002787. Next base: position 209,724 of record NZ_JBSFVC010000004.1, read on the forward strand.
GTCGGTGAAGCCGTCGCGGCCCACGATGTTGAGGGTGGGCAGGATGACGGCGCTGGAGAGCAGGAAGCCGAGCGAGGGGCCCACGTTCGGGACGGCCGCGTACAGCGCGCGGCGCCCGGGTGGGGCGTGCTCGGCGGCCAGGAGCACCGCGCCACCCCACTCGCCGCCCATGCTGACGCCTTGCAGCAGACGGAGGGTCACCAGGAGCACGGGGGCGAGGAGTCCGGCGGTCTCGTAGGTCGGCAGCAGGCCGACGCCGACCGTTGCGACGCCCATCAGCAGCAGGGACGCGACCAGGGCGTTCCGGCGGCCCAGCCGGTCGCCGATCGTGCCGAAGAGCACCACGCCGAGGGGGCGGGAGAGGAAGGCTGCGGCGAAGGTGAGGAACGCGGCGAGGGAGGAGACCGTCGCGTTGCCCGAGGGGAAGAAGGCCGGCCCCAGGACGAGCGCGGAGGCCGTGCCGTACACGGCGAAGTCGTAGTACTCGATCGTGGTGCCGATGAGGCTGGCGGCGGCGACCTTGGGCGCCTTTCCGGGCTCGGCCGGTGACGAGGGTAAGGCGACCGGTCTGGCGCCCACGGCCTCGGTGACGGTCTTGGACGGGGATTCGGGCATGGGGGGGGCTCACTTCCGGTACGCCCGGACACGAATGGTCCGGGCCCAGAGGGGGACGGCCACGCATGAAACACGAACCGGAGTGCCGCTGTCACCCTAGGCCGGGAAATTCGATTCCCACAAGGAAGCCCCGGAAAGAATGCCCCGACGACTTCACCGAATGCTTTCGACGGAAGAAAAGCGCCCGCTTTACCCACACAACGGCACTAAAGCGTGCGATCACGCTATGCGTGGGGACAGGTCGGCAAAATACGGCACGAACACCATCCCTCCACGGCGTCAACCCGGTGGTTCCTGTCAAACCGCTGTCAATATTCATACCTTTGTCCGCATAAAAATTTGCTGACGGTCACGGCTTGCCAACACCCGATCACCCACGGAAGGCTGACCTCCGGCAGAACTTGAAAGTTTTACGACCATCGTTTTTCGGACATGGAGACCGCAGCCGGGTTGCCGCGGTTCGATTTTCTGAAATGCGGCCTCAGAGCCGGGGAGGCGCTTTGCCCATGCTGAAAACTGGCAAGCCATTACGTTGGAGAAGACTTTCGCTGGCCGGTGACGACCGGCACTTGCTCATTCCGCTCGACCACAGCGTCTCGGACGGCCCGGTCGCCCCTCCGGGACAGTGGGAAGATTTGCTGAGGGCACTGGTGGCCGGTGGGGCCGACGGGATCATCGTCCACAAAGGGCGGGCCCGCACTCTCGACCCGGACGTCCTCAAGGGCTGCGCGCTGGTGGTGCATCTCAGCGCCAGTACGGCCTGTTCCGCCGATGTGGACGCGAAGGTGCTGGTCGGCGATGTCGAGGAGGCCGTGGCGCTCGGCGCGGACGCGGTCAGCGTCCATGTGAACATCGGCTCGGACACCGAGGGCCGGCAGCTCGCCGACCTGGGAGCGGTGGCCCGTTCCTGCGACACCTGGGGCATGCCGCTGATCGCGATGGTCTACCCGCGCGGCCCCCGGATCGAGAACCCGCACGATCCCGCGCTCCTCGCGCACATCGTGAACGTCGCCGCCGACCTCGGCGCCGACATGGTGAAGACCTCCGTCGCCCTGCCGCTCGACCGGATGGCCGAGGTGGTGGCCCACAGCCCCATCCCCGTCCTCGCGGCCGGCGGCCCACCGGACGGCTCCGACCTCATCGAGTACGGCAAGGCCGTGATGGCCGCGGGCTGCCAAGGTCTGGCCGTCGGCCGCCGGATCTTCTCCTCGCCCTCCCCCGCCTCCCTGGTCTCCCGGCTCGCCGCGGTGGTGCACGGCGGCGGCGACGGAATCACCGATGACATGAGCATGGCTACCCCTACCCCCCATACCCACTACTCGACGATCGTGGCAGGTGTCGCATGAGGTTCGCGTGGATCGATCTCCGTGAAGTCCCCCGTCCGCAACTCCAGGCGGTGGTGGACGCGGCCGTCCACGCCCGGATGGCCGGGGTGGTTTCCGCCGACGCCGAGTTGCTGGGGACGCTCCCTCCGACCGTGACCCGGGTGCTGGCCGGCGGAGCCCCGGCCGCCACGCCCGCGAAGAAGTCCGCCGACAAGGAGGCCAAGGAAGTCAGGGAGGTCAAGGCCTCGGCCGACGCCAAACCCGAGGGCAAGGCCCTGGCCGGCGCCGGAATCGACCTCCTGCTGCGGAAGTTCACCACCCAGGAGGAGCTGGACGCCCTCGCCGCGGAGAACCGGGCCGCCGGCGGTGCGCCGGTCGCGGCTGCGCCCGTCACCGGCTTCGTCGACGTACGGGACGACCGCACCCTTCAGCTCTCGTGCGCGGGCGCGATGGCACTGCCGTACACGGTGATCCACTTCGCCGACCCGACGAAGATCCCGCTGGAGATCGTGCTCGCGGCGGCCGAGTCGGCCGAGGGCAAGCTGGTGACCGTCGTCGGGGACCTGGAGGAGGCGGCCATCGTCTTCGACGTCCTCGAACGCGGCTCGGACGGCATCCTGTACGCGCCGCGCAGCGCCGACGAGGTGTTCGCGCTGGCCCGGCTGCTGGAGGCGACGACCCCGCAGCTGGAACTGTCCACCCTGACCGTCGAGAGCATCCGGCACGTCGGGCTGGGTGACCGGGTCTGTGTGGACACCTGCTCGCACTTCGAGGAGGACGAGGGCATCCTGGTCGGCTCGTACTCCTCCGGTTTCGTGCTCTGCTGCAGTGAGACCCACCCGCTGCCGTACATGCCGACCCGGCCGTTCCGGGTCAACGCCGGTGCCCTGCACTCGTACACGCTGGGCCCCGACAACCGCACCAACTACCTCAGCGAGGTCGGTTCCGGCAGCGCGCTGCTCGCGGTCGGCGCCGACGGGCGCACCCGGCGCGTGGTGGTCGGACGGGCCAAGCTGGAGTCACGGCCGCTGCTGGAGATCCGGACGCACGCGGAGGACGGGCGGCTGGTCAGCCTGACCGTGCAGGACGACTGGCACGTACGGGTGCTCGGGCCGGGCGGCAAGGTCCTCAACGTCACCGAGTTGCAGACCGGCGACGAGCTGCTCGGTTATCTGGCCCAGGACAAGCGCCATGTGGGCCTGCCCATCGGCGAGTTCTGCAAGGAGGTCTGAGACCTCATGGGCGAACTCGTGGCGGCCTCGGCCGGCGAGGACGGGATGGGTGTCCTGGTCCAGCGGCTGTTCGACGCGCGGGACGACGGCCTGCCCTATCTGACGCACCAGCAGGAGACCGTCACGCGCGGTGAGTTGCGGGAGCGGGTGGCCAAGCAGGCCGCCGTGTTCGCCGGTTACGACATCGGTCCCGGCAGCACGGTGGGACTGCGGACTCCGCCCAGTTTCACCCAGGTCGAGGTGCTGCTCGCGCTGTGGCGGCTGGGCGCGCAGGTGATGCTCTTCGACTTCCGGCTGAAGCCCGCCGAGGTGGACGCCCTCTGTGCCACCTGCCGGCCGCAGTTCATGGTCCGGGCCGGCTCCAACGTCCGGGCGGCGTTCGGCTTCCGGCCCGAGTACGAGGTCGCCACCGAGTGCCGCAGGGCCGGGCGGCCGGCCACGGGCGGACACCGGCTGGTCCAGTTCAGCTCGGGATCCACCGGGCGGCCGAAGGTGATCGGCAGGACCGCCGGGTCGATCGCCGCCGAGGTCGAGGCGTTCGGCGCGGTCCCCGGTATGCCGGGCGAGGGCGACCGGCTGCTGCTGCTCAGCTCCACGGCTCACAGCTTCGGACTCCTCGGTGGGCTGCTGCACTCGCTCGCGGCCGGTGTCTCCGTCGTCTTCGCGCCCCGGGTCACGGCCCGCGACATCCTGCGGACCTCTGCCGACCACCGGATCACCACGCTGTTCGGGGTACCGATGCACTACGAACTGCTCGCCGCCGCCATCGATCCCCCCGCCCTGCCCGACCTGCGGACCGCCGTCTCCGGCGGCGAACTGATGCCCCCGGAGGTCGCCGCGCGGTTCGCCGAACGGTACGGCGTCGGGGTCGGCGAGGCCTACGGCACCACCGAGACCGGCATCGTCGCCATCGACGTCGGCGGCACACTCCGTCCCTCGGTCGGCCGGCCCGCGCCGGGTGTCGTGGTCCGGGAGCACAAGGGCGAACTGGACGTCGCGCTCGCCGAGTCGCCGTACCTCTTCGACTCGGGCGGCACCCAGTACACGGACGGCTGGCTGCACACCCGCGACCGGGCCTCCGTGGACGCCGACGGAACGGTCACCGTGCGCGGCCGCGCCGACTCCCTCGTCGTCATCGGCGGCCTCAAGGTCGACCTCACCGAGGTCGAGCACGTACTCCGCGCGCACCCGGCCGTCGAACAGGCCGTCCTGGTCCACGAGGACCTGACCGAGGCGTACGTGGCTGTCGCCGCCGGGGCCGAGCGCCCGTCGGCGGAGGAGCTGCTGCGCTGGTGCCGGGAGCGGCTGGCCGACTACAAGCTGCCCCGCGTGGTCCGGGTGCTGGAGTCCCTGCCCCGCACCTCGAACGGGAAGCTGGTCCGCCAGGCGACCACCTTGCGTGAGCGTGCGGCCGGCTGAACGCGCGGTTCCCCGCGCTCCTCGGGGCGCGGACACCTTTGCACTGAATCTTTCACGGGAGCCCTGAGAATCATGAGCACGTCAGTACTGGAAGACGAGATCCGTGAGTTCGTCCTGACCACGGTCATCGACGAGATGAACATCCTGCTGAGCCGCGACGGCATCACGGACGAGAGTCCGGTGACCGTCGGCGGGCTGGAGCTGGACTCCCTGAGCCTGATCGAGCTGACGCTGCGGCTGGAGTCGCGGTTCGGCGTGGAGATCCCGGACACCGACATCGAGCCCCTGGCCTCCCTGACCCTCGGCGGCCTCGTCGCCGAGGTCGTCGGGCGCGGGGCGAAGGCATGAGCGCGGAAGCCTCCGCGCCGTCGGTCGGGGAAGCCACCGCGTCATCCGTCACGGAAGCCTCCGCGCCGTCCGTCATCACCGTCGACACCGTCCGAGAACTGCTTTCCGACCGCAAGATCTTCCCCGGGATCCCCGACGACCTCGGTGAGGACGCCGAACTGGTCCTGGACTCCCTCGGGCTGGTGTGGCTGCTGCATGTGGTGGAGGAGCGGTACGGCCTGGTCGTGGAGCCCGGCGACGAGGACATCGCACGGCTGACCTCGCTCCGGCGGCTCACCGAGTTCCTGAGCGGGGCCGGGGCCGCCGCGGTGGAGGGGGGTGACCGCGTTGACCGGTGAGGTGACGGTGACCGGGTTCGGGGTGCGCACCGCCTTCGGCACGGGCGCGGACGCCCTCCGGCGCGGTGTCTTCGCGGGCGTCCCCTCCTTCGCCCCCACGACCCGCTTCGACACCGGCCCGTACCGCACGCCCATGGCCGGCGCCGAACCCGACGGCCCCGACGCGATCGAGGACTGGGCCCTGCGCCACGCCCTGGCCCGGTGCGGCACAGAGGCCCTCGACATGGCGGGACTGCCGCCGGGCACCGAGGCGGCGGTACTGCTGGGCATCGCGGGCGACTGCACGAGCATCACGCGGTACTGGCGGGACGCGACGGCACGGCCGGAGGCCTCCGGGAGCGGTGGCGCCGTCGCGTCCCAGGACGGGGCGGCCGCGCAGCGCGCGGTGGCTGACGTACGGCGGAAGCCGTTGCCGTCGGCGCCGCCGGCACCGTTCGCTTCCGGCGACGGGTCGCACAAGGTACAGGTCAGGCGGCTCGGCGAGGCCGGAGGGCTCGCGGAGGCCGGAGGGCTCGCGGAGGCCGGAGGGCTCGCGGGCGCCGGTCCGGGGCACGCGCTCCGCACCGGCTCGGCCCTCGTGGCAGCGGCCCGGCTCGCCGATGCCGTGCCCGCGTACCTCGCCGAGACGCTGGCCGGAGGCCTGGGGCTGACCGGGCCCCGGCTGACCTTCACCAACGCGTGTGTCGCCTCCGCCGCCGCGATCATCCACGCGTGTCGGCTGATCTCCTCCGGGCGGATCGACGTGGCGGTGTGCGCGGGCGGCTATCTGGTGGAGGAGGAGACGTTCGGGAAGTTCGACTCGGGGCGGGCGCTGTCCCGTGACGGGATGGTGCGGCCGTTCAGCGCCGACCGCAGCGGACTGCTGCTCGGCGACGGCGTCGCGGCCGTCGTACTGGAGTCCGCCGAGCACGCGCGGCGGCGCGGGGCCCGGCCGCTGGCGAACGTGATCGGCTGGGGCGCGGCCACCGACGCCCACCACATCGCCCAGCCGCACCCGGAGGGCGTCGGCCTGGCCCGCGCGGCCCGGCAGGCGCTGCGGCTGGCCGGGGACCCGGCCGGGTCGAGCCTCGGCTATGTCAACGCCCATGGCACCGGCACCAAGTACAACGACGGTGCCGAGACCCGAGGGCTGCGCGCCGCCTTCCCCGAGCGGGCCGGGTCGATACCGGTCAGCTCCACCAAGAGCACCACCGGCCATCTTCTGGAGGCGGCCGGTGTCGTGGAGTTCGTGATCACCATGCTGGCCCTCATGGACGGGGTACTGCCGCCCACCGCCGGCTACACCCGGGCGGACCCGGAGTGCGACCTGGACTACGTACCGAACCAGCCTCGCGAGGCCGACCTCCACCGGGCCCTGACCATCAACGCCGCCTTCGGGGGCGCCAACACCGCACTCGTCCTGGAGCGGCCGTGACGACGACGGACAACAAGTCGGGGAACACGACGGGAAACAAGTCGGGGAACACGACGGAGAACACGCTGAAGGCCGCGACGGAGAACACGCCGAAGGCCGCGGTGGAGAACACGCCCAAGGCCGCGGTGGAGGCGAAGGAGAAGGCCCCCCTCCGTTCTCCCCTCGGCGTCCTCGCCACCGCCACCGCCACCCACGGGACCGGGCGGGAGGGCGACATCCCGCTGCCGCGGCTGCCCGGGTTCGTGGAGTCGGCGTTCAGTCCGCTGGCGTACGAGGTGGCCGCGCGGTGTCTGACCGAGCGGCCTGGGGACGGCTCCCGTACGGCCGTCGCGCTGGCGAGTCTGATGGGGGACACCACCACGGCCGATCTGGCGAGCCGGCGGGTGGTCTCCGGGCGGGTCCACAACCCGTTGCTCTTCATGCAGGCCACCGCCAACTCCGTGCTGGGGCACATCAGCCGGGAGTTCGGGATCACCGGGCAGATGTTCAGTCTCTCCACCCTCGACGACCCGGTGACCGAGCTGCTGGCCATGGCGGATCTGCTCCTGGAGGACCCGGAGCTGGACCAGGTCCTGGTGGCCGGCGTGGAGCTGGGCGGCGGCGAACGGCTGGCCGCCGTCCACCGGGAACTCTCCGCCGACGGCGCCCTCCCGGTCCCGGACCTCCCCGAGTCCGCCGCCCTGGCGGTGGCGGTCCTGCTCGCCCGCCCCGATACCGGAGCCCCCGTCACCGTGCGGTGCGCGGAGGCCGACGGCGAAGCCGCACCCCGCGCCCCGCACCCCGGCAGCGTCCAGGGCCTGTTCGACCTGGCCGCCGCCCACCGGCGCCTGCTGCAGGACGGCGGCACCCACCTCCTGGTCACCGCACCGCGCACGACGGCCTTCCTCCTCGGTGCCGAACGGCTCCCGGAAAGAAACGAGACGGAGACCCATGCTCATCAGTAGGCAGGAGCGGGCGCGGATCTGCTCCGACACCGAACTCGGCGCCGGAAACATCCTGCGACGGCTGCGCGCGTACGAACGCCCGCTCGACGAGCCGGTGTTGCGGACCGACGGCACCTGGCGGGCACCGGACGGCAGCCGACCTAACGTACTGACGCTCGGGGAGCTGTACGAGGTGGTCGAGGCGTACGCGGGCTGGTACGCGGCCGGGGGCGTGCGCCCGCGCGACCCGGTGGCCATCCACTCCCACTCCGCGGCCGAGTTCGCGGTGAACTTCCTGGCGCTGACGTCGCTCGGCGCCATCCCGTCGTTCGTCAACGGCAATCTGGCGCCGGAGATCGCCCGGGAGTACATCCGCCGGCAGGGCGCGGTGGGCGCCTTTACGGACGCGGCGCACCACGAGGTGCTGACCGGGCACGACAGCGGACTCGGGCTCGGCTTCCGCGTGACCGCCGACGACATCCGGCCGCAGGACCGCGCGTCGCTTCCGCCGTCGTACCCGTACCGGCACGACCCGACCGACCCCGTGCTCATCTCCCACTCGTCCGGCACCACGGGGCTGCCCAAGGGTGTGCCGCACACGCACCGGACGCTGATGTACGCCCAACTGCACCGGCTGCGGTTCTCCACCGGCGCCGACATGGAGCGCACGCTGGTGGGCCTGCCGGGCGCCCACAACGCGATGGTGGCGACCCTGCTGTACTGCCTGCTGCTGCGCACCGACATCAAGCTGCTCTCCAGCCAGCGCGGCACGGATGTGCTGGACGCCGTCGAGGAGTTCCGGCCGACGACCGTGCTGGCGTTCGCCGGGACCTTCGGCGAGATGGCGGCGGAGGATCTGACGGCGCGTGACCTGTCCAGCGTGCAGGTGTGGTTCAACACCGGGGACGCGGCGCACGAGGCGCACATCCGGGCGCTCGTGCGGCACGGGAGCCGTCTTGAGATCCGGCGGGACCTCAGCCGCGTCCGGGTCGAGGGATCGGTCTTCGTGGACGGGCTCGGTTCGTCGGAGGCGGGCTACTCGGTCTTCCACAACCGGCACACCAAGGACACCTCGGCCTACTCCCGCTGCGTGGGCAAGCCGATCAGCTTCGCCGAGGCCGCGGTGCTGGCCGAGGACGGCACCCCGCTGCCGCCCGGGCAGATCGGCCGCCTGGGCCTCAAGTCGCCCACGCTGACGCCTGGTTACTGGAACGACTCGCTGACCTGGAACCGGATGCGGCTCGGCGGCTACTGGCTCACCGGTGACCTCGCCCACCAGGACGAGGACGGCAACTTCTACCACCTCGACCGGGCCCCGGACGCCATCCGCACCCCGGCCGGCATCGTCTTCAGCACCCGCACCGAGGAACTGCTCCTGGCGGAGCTGCCCGGACTGGCCGACTGCACGGTGGTCGGGGTCGCCCCCGAGGGCGTACGCGCGGACTGGGACGGCGACGGCGAGGCCGAGGCGTACGCGCTGCTCCAGCTCGCGGACGACAGCGGGGGCGAGGACAGCGATGAGTTCGGCGATGAGGGCGACGAGGAGTGGACCGAGCGGGTCAACGCCGTGCTGACGGCCGCCGGGTTCCCGCCGGTGACCCGCGCCCTGCGGATGAAGCCCGACGACGTGGCCAAGGGCGCCACCGGCAAGGTTCTGAAACGAGTGATGCGCGACCGGTTCGCCGCCGATACGGCCGACACGATCGCCGCCAAGGAGCAGCACGCATGAGCACGCACACCGACGCCGACGGCGTCAACCACCGCGCCCGGGCGAGTGAGGCGTACCGGCTGTGGTGGCAGCACGACGCCAACTGGTACCAGGGCGTGGCCGCGCGGTTCGGGCAGGAGGCCGCGAACGAGATCAACGCGGAGGCGATGCGGAAGGTCGCCCTGCACGTCGGACAGCGGGTCGCGCGGCTGTACGGCCCGCTCCCGGACACCGGCGACAGCCGCAAGGACCTGGAGGAACTGCGCCGCCGCTACGACGAGTGCGGCGACCGGATGTTCCCGCCGGAGCTGCGCAACGCCTCCACCGAGGTCGAGGACGACGATCTGATCGTCCTCACCCTGAGGCGGAACTTCGCGGTCACCATGGTCCGGATGGCGGGTTCGCTGGAGGACTACCGCTGCCCGTGCACCGGCATCCACGCCGGCTGGTCCGAGGGGCTCGGTGTGTCCCTGACCGAGAACCGGGCCGAGAGCTGTCTGCGCGACGGCGACAAGGCGTGCCGCCTGCTCATGCGGGTCGCCGCACCCGTCGCCGACGGTGCGGAGGGCTGAGCCGTGCGCGTACTTGTCGCCGGGGCCACCGGAGCGGTCGGGCATCCGCTGGTGGGCGCACTGCGGGAGCGGGGCCACCAGGTGAGTGCCCTGGTACGGCAGGGGTCGCGGGCCCGGGCTCCCGAGGCGGACGAGATCGTGGTCGCCGACGCCCTCGACCGTGCGGCCGTGCTGTCGGCGGTGTCGGCCGCCCGGCCCGAGGTGGTCGTCCACCAGATGTCGGCCCTGCGGCTGCTGCGCGACGACCCGCCGGGCGCGTTCGGCCTCACCGCGCGGCTGCGCACCGAGGGCACCGCCCATCTGATCGAGGCGGCCCGCGCGGCCGGTGCGCGGCGGCTGGTCGCCCAGTCCATCGCCTTCGCCGCCGCCCCGGCCGGCGAACCGGTCCTCGACGAGGACGCGCCCCTGTACGTCGACGCCCCCGACCCCGGCTGGGCCTCGACGGTACGGGCCGTCGCCGAGTTGGAGCGGCTGGTGACGAGCGGCGGCCTGGAGGGCGTGGTGCTGCGCTACGGCACCCTGTACGGCCCCCGCACCGCGTACGCCCGCACCGGCGGGACCGCCGAGTCCGTGCTGGCCGGACGGCTCCCGCTGCCCGGCGGTGGCTCGGGGATCACGTCGTTCCTGCACATCGAGGACGCCGTGGGAGCCGCTGTGGCGGCCGTCGAGTCCGACGCCACCGGGGTGTTCCATGTGACGGACGACGACCCGGCCCCCGCGGCGCAGTGGCTGCCCCACTTCGCGCGGATGCTCGCCGGCCCGTCCCCGCGTACTGTTCCGGCGGCTCTCGCGCCCCGTCTCCTCGGCTGGTTCATGGCCCACCAGCTCACCTCCGCGCACGGCGCCGCCAACGACCGGGCCCGTACGGCGCTGGGCTGGAAGCCGACGAGACCGAGCTGGCGCGACGGGCTGGGCCGGGAATGACCACCCCCGACGGTGCCCTCGCCGTCTGTGTGGTCGGCGCCGGCCCGCGCGGGCTCTCCGTGCTGGAGCGGATCTGTGCCAACGCGGGCGGGGTCGTGCGGCCGGTCGAGGTGCACCTGGTCGATCCGTATCCGCCGGGTGCGGGGGCGGTCTGGCGTACGGACCAGCCGGGCCAGCTGCTGATGAACACGGTCGCCTCCCAGGTGACCCTGTTCACCGACGACAGCGTGGCCTGCGCGGGGCCTTCGGTGCCGGGGCCCAGCCTGTACGAGTGGGCGTGCGCGGTCCGCGACGGGGCCATCGACCAGGCGCTTCCCGCGCGGGCCCGGGACGAGGCCCGGCGGCTCGGCCCCGACACCTATCCGACCCGCGCGTTCCACGGCCATTACCTGGAGTGGATCTTCCGACACCTCTTACGCACTGCCCCAGCCCATGTGACAGTCCACACGCACGCGACGACGGCGGTCGCGCTGCACGACGACATCGGCATGGGCATCGGCATGGGCATGGGCATGGGCATCGACGCCGACGTCGACGAGGTCGCCCAGGGCGGCTCCCAGACCGTGATCTTGGCGAACGGTGACCGTCTGGCCGATCTGGACGCGGTCGTGCTGGCCCTCGGCCACGGCGCGCTGGTCCCGTCCCCGGAGGAACGCGCGCTGTGCTCCTTCGCCGAGCGCCACGGCCTCACCTACCTCGCCCCCGCCAACCCGGCCGACGCCGACCTGAGCGGAATCGCGCCGGGCACACCGGTCGCCCTGCGCGGGCTGGGCCTGAACTTCTTCGACTGCCTGGCCCTCCTCACCGAGGGCCGCGGCGGCACGTTCAAGGAGGGTGAGTCCGGCCTCGTCTACCTCCCGAGCGGCAACGAGCCCGTGCTGTACGCCGGTTCGCGGCGCGGCATCCCGTACCACGCCCGGGGCGAGAACGAGAAGGGCGCGCTCGGCCGCCACGAGCCACGCTTCCTGACCCCGGACGTCATCGCCGCACTGCGGGGCCGGGTGACCGCCGGACGCCCTCTCGGCTTCCGCCACGACCTCTGGCCGCTGATCGACCGCGAGGTGCGGACCGTCTACCACGAGGCGTGGATCCGCGCCGCCCGGGGCCCGGGGGCCGCCGAGGAGTTCGTACGGTCGTGCCTGGCGGGTGTGTGCGAGGAGGCCGCCCTGCTCGACCGTCACGCCGTCCCGCCCGGTGAGCGGTGGGACTGGGCGCGGATCGAACGGCCCTACGGCGAGCGGACGTTCACCGACCGCGCCGGCTTCCGGCGGTGGCTGCTGGCGTATCTGCGGCGGGATGTCACCGAGGCCCGCCGCGGCAACGTGAACGGGCCGCTGAAGGCCGCGCTGGACGCCCTGCGGGACCTGCGCAACGAGATCCGGCTCGTCGTCGACCACGGCGGAGTCTCCGGCGAGTCCTACCGCGCCGAACTCGACGGCTGGTACACCCCGTTGAACGCCTTCACCTCGATCGGCCCGCCCGCCTTCCGTATCGAGCAGTTGATTGCGCTGATCGAGGCGGACGTCCTGCATGTGCTCGGCCCGGGGATGCGGGTACGGGCCTGGGCACCCGGCGGCGAACGCACCGGCGAGGGCGGCCGCGAGGGAGCGGGTCGGGGCGGTTTCCTCGTCGACGCGGAGCTGGTGGACGAGCCGCCGGTCCGGGTCGACGCCCTGATCGAGGCTCGGCTGCCCGCCGTGGATCTGCGGCGGAGCGCCGACCCGCTGCTGCGGGGGCTGCTCGCGGCCGGCGCGTGCGGCCCGTACCGGCTGGGCGGCGACGCGGTGTACGAGCCGGGCGCCGACGCGGTGCACGAGCCGGGCGGCGACGCGGTGTACGAGCCGGGCGGCGACGCGGTGTACGAGCCGGGCGGACTGGCGGTGACCGAGGGCGCTCCCCGGCTGGTGGACGCGGCGGGCCGGCCGCACCCACGCCGGTTCGCCTTCGGAGTGCCGGTGGAAGGCGTCCGCTGGGTGACGGCGGTCGGTGTCAGGCCCGGCGTCGGCTCGGTGACGCTGGAGGACTCGGACGCGATCGCACGGGCGGCGCTGGGGCTCCGGGCGGAGCCGGGGGACCACGAGACCGCCGCCGTTCGGGCGGAGCCCGGGGCCCACGGGGTCGCCGTCGTTCCGACGGCGCGTCAGACATCAGGCACAGGGAGTAGATGCGTGTGAACGCCATGTCCGTGGGCACCGACGCGGGCCTGCTCGCCCCCACGTGGGCGGGCACGCCCGTGGCGGCCGAGGTGACCGACGAGGCCTGGCTGCAGGCCATGCTGGACGTCGAGGTGGCGCTGGCACGCGCCCAGCACGCCGTGGGGCTGACACCGGCCGGCGCGGTGGAGACGATCGCCGCGGCGGCCCGTGCGGAACGGCTGGACCTGGTCGCCCTGGCCCACGCGGCCCGGGCCGCCGCCAACCCGGTGGTCGCCCTGGTGACGGTCTTCACGGAGGTCGTCGCCGCGAAGGATCCGGCCGCGGCCGAGTATGTGCACCGGGGGTCCACCAGTCAGGACGTTCTGGACTCGGCGGCCATGGTGATCGGCCGTCGTGTGCTCGACCTGATCGGCCGGGACCTCTCACGGGTCGGTGCGGCCTTCGCCGCGCTGGCCGACAGCCACCGTCACACCGTGATGGCCGGACGGACCCTGGCCCAGCACGCGGTGCCGACGACCTTCGGTCTGAAGGCCGCGGGATGGCTGGAGTCGGTCGTCGACGCGGCGGTCCGGGTGCGGGCGGTGGCGTCGGGGCTTCCGGCCCAGTTGGGGGGAGCGGGTGGGACGTTGGCCGCGTATCGGGAGTACGCGGTGGTGGACCGCGGAAACGTGGCCGTAAGGGACAGCGACGCCGCCGACGAAGGCGGGCTGGAACTGCTCGGCCCCTTCTCCGCGGCCCTCGGCCTCGCCGAACCCTGCCTCCCCTGGCACACCGTCCGTACCCCGGTCGCCGAACTCGGGGCCGTTCTCCAGCTCGTCACCGGCGCGCTCGGGAAGTTCGCGCTGGATGTGCAGACGTTGTCCCGTACCGAGATCGGTGAGGTGTCCGAGCCGACGGGTGCCGGTCGCGGGGCCTCCTCGGCCATGCCGCAGAAACGGAACCCCGCCCTGGCCACCCTGATCGTGTCGGCCGCGCGGCAGGTCCCCGCGCACGCCCTCGTCCTGGCCCAGTGTCTGCTCGCCGAGGACGAACGGCCCGCCGGCGCCTGGCACGCGGAGTGGCAGCCGCTGCGGGAGGCGCTGCGGCTGGCGGGCGGCGCCTCGCACACCGCCGTCGAACTCGCGGAGGGCCTGATCGTCCACCCGACGCGCATGCGGGCCAACCTCGAACTGACCGGCGGCGCCATCGTCACCGAACGTCTGGCCGTGGCTCTGGCCCCGGTGCTCGGCAAGGTCCACGCGAAGAAGCTCCTGACCACCGCCTCGGCCGAGGCCGCCGACACCGGCCGCCCCCTGAGCGAGGTGCTGACCGCCGCTCCCGGGCTGTCGGCCCGGTTCGGCCCCGCCCGGCTGTCGGAACTGCTCGACCCCGCCCGCTACACGGGCGCGGCCGACGCGCTGATCGACCGGGCTCTCCACAGATACGAAGACGTGTGCGGACGCGAGGACGGACGCGCTCACGAGGCCGCCGTGCGCGGCGGCGAGAACGACGGAGGCACCCGATGAGCACCGTGAGCCGGCCGGCCGAAGAGGCGTCCGCCGCACCCACGCGCTCCTGGCCCGTCCTCCTGGTCGTGGTCTGCGCGCAGATGCTGATCTGGCTGGACACCTCGATCCTCAATGTCGCCGTCACCACGCTCGCCGACCCGGTGAAGGGCCTGGGCGCGACCCCCGGCGAACTGGAGTGGGTGGCGAGCGCCTACACCCTGGTCGTCGCCGGCACCCTCTTCGCGGGCGGTGCGCTGGCCGACCGCTACGGCCCCCGGAACACACTCCTCGCCGGGCTCGCGCTGATCGGTGCGGCCTCCGGCGCGGGCGCGTTCGTGGACAGCCCGGCGTGGCTGATCGTGGCGCGGGCCTTCATGGGCGCGGGCAGCGGACTGCTGATGCCGGCGACGCTGACGGTCATCGTGCAGAGCACCCCGGAGGAGAAGCGCACCCGGGCGATCGCCATCTGGAGCTCGTCGAGCGGTCTCGGCGTGGCCGTCGGCCCGGTCGTCGGCGGGGCGCTGCTCAGCCACTTCTGGTGGGGCTCGGTGTTCCTGGTCAACGTGCCGATCGTCGCCCTGTGTCTGCTGGCGGTCGTGGCCGTGGTCCCGAACCTGGGCGGTTCCCGCCGCCGGGTCCTCGATCTGCCGGGCCTCGCCCTGTCGGTGCTCGGGCTGGGCAGCGTGGTCTACGGCGTCATCGAGCTCGGCGGCGGCAGCACCTGGTACGGCCCGCACGTGCTGTTGCCGCTGGTCCTCGGCGGTGTCGTGCTGGCCGTCTTCGTCGCCGGTCAGCGCCGCTCCGCGACGCCCAGCCTGGATCTGCGGCTCTTCCGGCAGCCCGGCTTCACGGCCGGGAGCGTGGTCCTGCTGATCGCCTTCATGGCGCTGGCCGGTCACCTGTTCTACGCGGCCTTCTATCTCCAGGGCCCTCGCGGCCTCTCCCCCGCCGACGCGGGCACCGTCATGATCGCCGCCGCGGTCGGCATCGTCCTGGGCAGCCAGGCCTCTCCGGCGCTGGCCCGCCGGCTGTCGGCCCGCTGGACGGTCGCCTCCGGCGTCCTCGCCACCGCCGCCACCTACGTCGCCTACGCCTGGCTCGACGGGCGCACCCCCCTGTGGGTCGTCGCCGCGCTGCTGTGGATCCAGGGCTTCGGCATGGGCCTGGTCGGCACCCCGGTCACCGCCGTGATGATGCGCGGGGTGCCCCCACAGCTCGCGGGCGCCGGCTCCGCCGTCAACAGCGTCACCCGGCAGGTCGGCGGCACCCTCGGCGTGGCGATGGCCGGCTCGATCCTGTCCGCCGTCTACCGGGACCGGATGGCCGACGCCGAACTGCCCGGCACCGCGCGGGGCCTGTCGCCGGCCGCCGAGGAGCAGGTCCGCACCTCCGCCGAAGCCGCCCGCTCACTGGCCGACTCCCTGCGTGTGCCCGAACTGGCGTCCACGGCCGACCGCGCCTTCCTCGACGCCATGTACGCCGCCACTCTCTCCGTCGCCGCCCTGGCCTTCGTCGGTTTCGCCGTGGCCGTCGTGGGTCTGCGCACCCGGGCGGCACCCGACAGCCACGAACGGACACGCTCACCTCAGCACACACGGCCGTTGGACCCGGCAGGGGAAGGGAACGCACGATGACACAGGCGACGGCCCGCTCGGTCTTCGTCACCGGCGGGAACAGGGGCATCGGACTGGCCATAGCCCGCCGTTTCGCGGCGGCCGGGGACCAGGTCACGGTGACCTACCGCGGTGCCGAGCCGCCCGCCTCCGACGGATTCCTCGCCGTACGGTGCGATGTGACGGACGGTCAACAGGTCGACCGGGCCTTCAAGGAGGCCGAGGCGGCCCACGGCCCGGTCACCGTCCTGGTCGCGGGCGCGGGCGCCACTCACGACCGGCTGCTGGTGCGGATGACCGAGGCGGACTTCACCTCCGTCATCGACACCAACCTCACCGGCGCCTTCCGCGTCGCCCAGCGCGCGGTGCGCGGCATGCTCCGCGCGGGCCACGGCCGTATCGTGCTGATCTCCTCCACGGCCGCCCTGCACGGCGCCCCCGGCCAGACCAACTACGCGGCGGCGAAGGCCGGCCTCGTCGGCTTCGCCCGGTCCCTGACCCAGGAACTCGGTCCCCGCGACATCACCTGCAACGTCGTCGCCCCCGGCCTCACCGAGACCGACATGAGCCGCGCCCTCACGCCGGAACAGCGACGCGAGCTGCTGCGGGCCACCCCCGCCGGGCGCCTGGGCACCCCCGAGGAGGTCGCCGACGCGGTCGTCTTCCTCGCCGGCGCCGGCTACATCCGCGGCGCCGTCATCCCGGTCGACGGCGGCGCCGGGCTGGGCCACTGAAGCCCGGGTGGGGAAGCGGACGTCGCGCGGCCGCCCGCTTCCCCACCCCGCACAGCTACTTACGCCCGCGCAGCTCCCGGTACTTGGCGACCAGCGCCTTCGTGGACTCGTCGAGCCCCGGCACCTCGGCCCCCTCCGTCAGCGCCGGCTCGACGCGCTTGGCGAGGACCTTGCCCAGCTCGACGCCCCACTGGTCGAAGGAGTCGATGTTCCAGACGGCGCCCTGGACGAACACCTTGTGCTCGTACAGCGCGATCAGCTGGCCCAGCACCGACGGGGTCAGCTCCTTCGCCAGGATCGTGGTCGTCGGGTGGTTCCCCTTGAACGTCTTGTGCGGCACCAGCTCCTCCGGGACCCCCTCCGCCCGCACCTCGTCCGGGGTCTTGCCGAAGGCCAGCGCCTGGGTCTGCGCGAAGAAGTTGGCCATCAGCAGATCGTGCTGGGCCTTGAACCGGTCGCCGAGCTCGACGACCGGCTCGGCAAAGCCGATGAAGTCCGCCGGGATCAGCTTCGTGCCCTGGTGGATCAGCTGGTAGTACGCGTGCTGCCCGTTCGTCCCCGGCGTGCCCCACACCACCGGCCCGGTCTGCCACTCCACCGGCACGCCGTCCCGGCCCACGTACTTGCCGTTGGACTCCATGTCCAACTGCTGCAGGTAGGCCGTGAACTTGGACAGGTAGTGGCTGTACGGCAGCACCGCGTGCGACTGCGCGTCATGGAAGTTGCCGTACCAGATGCCCAACAGGCCCAGCAGCAACGGCACATTGGATTCGGCGGGCGCCGTACGGAAGTGCTCGTCGACGATACGGAACCCGTCGAGCATCTCCCGGAAACGGTCGGGGCCGATAGCGATCATCAGCGAGAGCCCGATCGCCGAGTCGTACGAGTACCGCCCGCCGACCCAGTCCCAGAACTCGAACATGTTGGCCGTGTCGATACCGAAGTCCGACACCTTCTCCGCGTTCGTCGACAGCGCCACGAAGTGCTTGGCGACGGCCTCGGATCCGGCCTTCAGTTCGGTGAGCAGCCAGTCGCGCGCGGAGGTCGCGTTGGTGATCGTCTCGATCGTGGTGAACGTCTTGGATGCGATGACGAACAGCGTCTCCGCCGCGTCCAGGTCCCGTACCGCCTCGTGCAGGTCCGCCCCGTCCACGTTCGACACGAAGCGGACGGTCAGGTCGCGGTCGGTGTAGGAGCGCAGCACCTCGTACGCCATCGCCGGGCCCAGGTCGGAGCCGCCGATGCCGACGTTGACGACGTTCTTGATGCGCCGGCCCGTGTGCCCGGTCCACTCCCCGGAGCGAACGCGCTCGGCGAAGCCGGCCATCTTGTCGAGCACCTCGTGGACACCCGGCACCACGTTCTCGCCGTCGACCTCGATCACCGCGTCACGCGGGGCGCGCAGCGCGGTGTGCAGGACGGCGCGGTCCTCGGTGGTGTTGATCTTCTCGCCGCGGAACATGGCGTCCCGCAGCCCGAACACGTCGGTCGCGGCGGCCAGCTCGCGCAGCAGTCGCAGCGTCTCGTCGGTGACCAGGTGCTTGGAGTAGTCGACGTGCAGATCGCCGACCTCCAGCGTGTACCCGGCACCGCGCCCGGGGTCGGCCGCGAACAGCTCGCGCAGTCGCACATCCCCCAACTGCTCCCGGTGCTCGGCCAGCGCGGTCCACTCGGGCGTCTGGTTGAGCCTGGTACGGCTTTCTGCGTTCATCTCGGACTTCAGCCTTCTTTCCTACCTGGTCCTGCGTACCTTGCCCCGCTGCCGGTCCCAACCTAATTGATCACGACGGAACACGAGCTGTCGCCGTGTCGTCGTCCGGCTCAACAACAGATACGTCCGTCCTGAGCGCCGGTATCAGCGCGGTGACGGACAGGACGAAGAAGGCCGCGGCGAGGAGCGCCGGGGTGTTCAGGCCCCAGGCCGTGGCGACGACTCCGCCCAGCAGGGCCCCCAGGGGTGCCCCGGCCACGCCGAGGGTCCGGAAGGCGGAGCTGACGCGACCGAGCATGGCGGCGGGGGCGCGCTGTTGCATCAGGGTCGTGGTGTTGACGTTCCACACCATCCCCATGGCCCCGAAGACGGCCAGGCTCACCACGAGCGCCGCGAGGTTCCGCACCGAGCCCATCAGGAGCAGCGCCCCGATCTGCACCCCGCCGGCCAGCAGCACGGCACGCACCTGGCCGGCGCGGGCCACCAGCCGCCCGTTCACCACTCCCCCGGCGAGGCTGCCGACCGTGTACGCGGTCATCGCCGCCGCGAACCCGGCGTTGCCCGCGTCCAGCCAGCCGGTCACCAGCAGCACCAGCGTGGCGATGAGGGCGCCCATGCCGACATTGCACAGCGCGGTGGCGGCGCACAGCCCGCGCAGCGCCTTGTCCCCCCCACAGCGTCCGCAGCCCGGCGGCGGTCTCTGCTCGCAGGGTGCTGCCCGCGGCTCTGGGCTCCCGCTCGGGCGCGGCGACTCCCAGTGAGGCCACGAGGGCGGCGGCGACCAGGTAGGTCAGGGCGTCCGCCGCGAAGGGGACGGCGGCCCCGGCGGCCAGCAGCAGCGGGACGAGGGGTGCGGCGACCAGCCCGCCCGCGATCTGCTGGCCGGTCATCAGCCGGGCGTTCGCCCGGCCCAGCGCGTCGCGGCCCACGAGGGCGGGCAGCAGAGCCGTGGCCGCGTTGTCGAAGAGCGTCTGGAGGGTGGTCAGGGCGAAGGCCAGCGCTATCAGCAGGGCGATCGAGGCATGGTCGAGGGCCACGGCTGCCGCGAAGGCCGCCACCAGCAGAGCGCGCACCACGTCCACGACCCACATGGCCCGCCGCTGTCCACCCGGTCGGCGACGGCTCCGCCGAGCAGCCCGAAGACGAGCCACGGCAGATAACCGCAGGCCGTGACCGCCGCGACCAGCAGTGGCTCGTCGGTCAGCGTCACCGCGAGCAGCGGCAGCGCGGCCGTACGCAGCGCGTCCCCGAAGCTGGAGAGCACCGCGGCGCTCCACAGCCTCCTGAATCCCCCGGTCATGGTCCTGTGTCCCCCATCCGATTCGTCGATGCACAAACCGTAGAGGGCACCACTGACAATCGGTCTGACCAGTGAAAACACAAGCAACTCGCCGCGTACGGGCGAGCAAGGCGCCCCGAACGCGCACCGGCCGGGCACCCCTCGGTGCCCGGCCGGTGTCAATTCCTAGATCTCGCCCCGCAGTTTGGCGAGCGCCTCGGCGAGGATCGCCTCGCCGTCCGCGTCGCTGCGCCGCTCCCGCACATAGGCGAGGTGGGTCTTGTAGGGCTCGGTGCGCGGTGGGTCCGGCGGGTTGTCCCGGTCCTGTCCGGCCGGGAAGCCGCAGCGCGGGCAGTCCCAGGTGTCGGGGACCTGAGCGTCGCTGGCGAAGCTCGGCTGGGTCTCGTGTCCGTTGGAGCACCAGAAGGAGATGCGCAGCCGGGGTGCGGACTCGCCGCGCTCGGCTTCGCCCATCGGCCCCGCCCCGACCCGGCTTCCTCGGATCGCGTTGCCACTTGCCACGGTCGTAACTCCCTGCGTGATGGTGCGGCGAAGCGAGTCGGCGTTTCGCTTCGCTGCGAGCGCCTCAGTCTACGTAAGGCCCAACGCGCGTCCAGTGATTGGAGTTACATCCCGCCCCCAGACGCAAGCCCCATGATAGGCCGCGCTCGAAGTCGCGTACCCAGCATGGGGCTTTACGTGCGGAATGGTGCGTCCGTGACGCCAGTCAGTTGTTGACCTTCATCAGGATGCCGAGTACGACAATGCACGCGAACCAGAGCACACCGACCACCACGGTGATCCGGTCGAGGTTGCGCTCGGCGACCGAGGAGCCGCCGACGGACGACTGCATGCCGCCACCGAACATGTCGGAGAGGCCGCCGCCCTTGCCCTTGTGCATCAGCACCAGCAGCATCATCAGCAGGCTGAAGACGATCAGGGCGATCGAGAACCCCATAACCACGGCTGGACCAACTTCCTCGGATTCTGACGGACTGCGGGGACCGGCCGCCTCGGCCGGTCCCCGCAAGAGTACGACGTCTCGCTGCTACCGCCTACTCACTGGTCGCGGAAGCGCACGATCTTGACGAACTCGTCGGCGTCCAGGGAGGCGCCGCCGACGAGGGCACCGTCGATGTCGGCCTGGGCCATGATCTCGGCGACGTTGCCGGCCTTGACGGAGCCGCCGTACTGGATGCGGATCCGGTCGGCGGTCTCCTGGGAGTACAGCTCGGCGAGCTTGCCGCGGATGGCCGCGCAGACCTCCTGGGCGTCCTCGGCGCCGCAGACCTTGCCGGTGCCGATGGCCCAGACGGGCTCGTAGGCGATCACGACGGTGTCGGCGTGTTCGGCGGGGACGTCCTTGAGGCCGCCCTCGACCTGGGCGAGCGTGTGGGAGACGTGGTTGCCCGCCTCGCGGACCTCCAGCTCCTCGCCGACGCACAGGATCGGGGTGAGGCCGTGCTTGTATGCGGCCTTCACCTTGGCGTTGACGATCTCGTCGGTCTCGTCGTGGTACTGGCGGCGCTCGGAGTGGCCGATCGCCACGAACGTGCACTTGAGCTTGGCCAGCATCGGGCCGGAGATCTCGCCGGTGTAGGCGCCGCCGTCGTGCGCCGAGAGGTCCTGGGCGCCGTACTTGATCTTGAGCTTGTCGCCGTCGACCAGGGTCTGGACCGAGCGCAGGTCGGTGAAGGGCGGCAGGACCGCGACCTCACAGGCCTCGTAGTCCTTGTCGGCGAGGGCGAAGGCGAGCTTCTGGACGTGCGCGATGGCCTCGAGGTGGTTGAGGTTCATCTTCCAGTTGCCCGCCATCAGCGGCGTGCGCGTGCTCATAAAGGGTCAGTCCTCCAGTGCGGCGAGGCCGGGGAGCGTCTTGCCCTCGAGGTATTCGAGGGAGGCGCCTCCACCGGTCGAGATGTGGCCGAATGCGTTCTCGTCGAAGCCCAGGATGCGCACGGCCGCGGCGGAGTCGCCGCCACCGACGACCGTGAAGGCCCCCGAGTCGAGGAGTGCCTGGGCGACCGCCTTGGTGCCCTCGGCGAAATCGGGGTGCTCGAAGACGCCCATGGGGCCGTTCCAGAAGACGGTGGCGGCGTCGGTGATCTTCGAGGCGTACAGCTTGCGGGACTCCGGACCGATGTCCAGGCCCATCTGGTCGGTGGGCATGGCGTCCGCGGCGACCGAGGTGGCGTCGGCCGGAGCCTTGCCCTTCAGGTCCGGGAAGGCGGGCGCGACGACGGCGTCGACGGGCAGGACCAGCTCGACACCGGTCTTCTCCGCCCGCTCCAGGTACTCGGTGACCGCGTCGAGCTGGTCCTTCTGGAGCAGGGAGCTGCCGATCTCGTAGCCCTTCGCCTTGAGGAAGGTGTACGCCATGCCGCCGCCGATGAGGATGCGGTCGGCCTTGCCGAGCAGCTGGTCGATCACGGCGAGCTTGTCGGAGACCTTGGCGCCGCCGAGCGCGACCACGTAGGGGCGCTGGACGTCGTCGGTGAGCTTCTTCAGGACGCCGACCTCGGTGGCGATGAGGTGTCCGGCGTAGTGCGGCAGGCGGGCCGGCAGGTCGAAGACCGAGGCGTGCTTCCGGTGCACCGCGCCGAAGCCGTCGCCGACGTAGACATCCGCGAGGGCTGCCAGCCGGTCGGCGAAGGCGCCACGCTCGGCGTCGTCCTTGGACGTCTCGCCGGCGTTGAAGCGCAGGTTCTCCACGACGGCGACCTGGCCGTCGGTGAGGGCGGCGACCGTGGCCGTGGCGGACTCGCCGACCGTGTCCGTCGCGAACGCCACGTCGGCGCCGAGAAGTTCACCGAGGCGGGCGGCGGCCGGGGCGAGGGAGAAGGCCGGGTCCGGGGCGCCCTTGGGGCGGCCCAGGTGGGAGGCGACGACGACGCGCGCGCCCGCCTCGGCCAGCGCCTTCACGGTGGGCAGCACGGCGCGGATGCGGCCGTCGTCGGTGATGGTGGTGCCGTCGAGCGGCACGTTGAGGTCGGCGCGGACGAAGATTCGCTTGCCGGCGACTGGCTCGGCGAGGAGTTCGTCGATCGTCTTCATTGAGAGGGCTCCCGAGGAGGCTTGTGGTGCTCGTGATCGTAGGAGGGCCGCTTTTGTACGTGCCGCAGGGCCCGGGCTGCGCGTCACTGCGCCGCCCGAGCCCTGCGTTCACATGCTGGTGCCTGCTCTGTCGATCAGAGCTGGTCGCCGACGAAGACCGTGAGGTCGACGAGGCGGTTGGAGTAGCCCCACTCGTTGTCGTACCAGCCGAGGATCTTCACCGAGTTGCCCTCCTGGACCATGGTCAGGGAGGAGTCGAAGGTGCAGGAGGCCGGGTCGCTGACGATGTCCGAGGAGACGATCGGGTCCTCGGTGTAGGCCAGGTAGCCCTTGAGGTCGCCGTCCTCGGAGGCCTTCTTGAACGCGGCGTTGACCTCGTCCTTGGTGACCTCGCGCTGCAGCGTCACGACCAGGTCGGTGGCCGAGCCGGTCGGGACCGGGACGCGCATCGCGATGCCGTCGAGCTTGCCCTTGAGCTGCGGGAGGACCAGCGCGGTGGCCTTCGCGGCACCGGTGGTGGTCGGGATGATGTTCTCGGCGGCGGCGCGGGCGCGACGCAGGTCCGAGTGCGGGAAGTCCAGGATGCGCTGGTCGTTGGTGTAGGCGTGGACCGTCGTCATCAGACCCTTGACGATGCCGAAGTTCTCGTCGAGGACCTTGGCCATCGGCGCCACACAGTTGGTGGTGCAGGAGGCGTTGGAGATGACGTGGTGGTTCGCCGGGTCGTACTTGTCCTGGTTGACACCCATCACGATGGTGATGTCCTCGTCCTTGGCCGGAGCCGAGATGAGGACCTTCTTGGCGCCGCCGGCGAGGTGCTTGGCGGCGTCGGCCTTCTTCGTGAAGATGCCGGTGGACTCGATGACGATGTCGACGCCCAGCTCGCCCCACGGGATGTCGGCGGGGTTGCGCTCGGAGAGGACCTTGATGGTGTGGCCGTCCACGGTGATCGTGTCGGCGGTGTGCGACACCTCGGCCTTGAGGCGGCCCAGGATGGTGTCGTACTTCAGGAGGTGTGCGGTGGTCGCGGTGTCACCCAGGTCGTTGACAGCCACGATCTCGATGTCTGCACCCTGCTCCAGCAGCGCGCGGAAGTAGTTACGACCGATGCGGCCAAAGCCGTTGATGCCTACGCGGATCGTCACGAACCGATCTCCTCGTTGGTACGCCGGCTCAGTGCCGGCGAGCTGTATGGGATGTCCCCGACCGCCTACGACCCTACCTCCCCGGGGCCCGTCGAGTGACATCGAGATGCCCTATACATGCCGGTGCGGTCCGTACTCGCCGGTAGGGGTACGGACCGCCCGGGTTTTGCAAGGTGATTACCTTTTGAGCGGCCCTCCGATCATCTGATTCCAGACGTCCGGAGGGCCGCTCACCAGCCTCTTCTCAGCCGGTCGGCACAGTCGGTGCTCAGTTCCTCAGCGCCGCCAGCGCCTTGCCGAGCAGTGCCTTGCGGTCGGCCGCCGAGGTGACCTGTTCCAGGCCGAAGCCCAGCAGCACGGTGTCGTCCGTGGTGACCGCCCCGTAGGTCTTGAACAGTTCACCCGACAGGCCCCAGTCCTTCACGACCGCCGGGCTGCCCGCGGGCGGGCCGGGGACGCTCCAGGCACCGAGCGACGTCTCGAAGCCCTCGACCGCGCCGGGCGTGCCGCCGATGACGACGGTGGCGTCGTCGGCGAGGACGCCGCGACCGCCCGAACCGGGGTCGGTGATGTAGCTGAGCGACACCTCGACGGTCTTCCCGGCGTACGCGGACAGGTCGAACTCGACCTGCTGCCAGCCGTCGGAGGCCCCGGTGAAGCTGTTCCAGGAGCCGCTGGTGCCGGTGGGCACGCAGCCGGCGGAGCCCTGGGTCAGGTACCGCTTCAGGGCCGGGTGGCCCTGGATGAAGTACCCGGCCTCGCACTCGACGGGCACGGCGGTGGACGTGGCGCCGCCGGCCTCCGGCAGCGTCGTCCAGTCGTCCGCGCCGGCCGTGTGCACCTCCAGGACCGCGTGGTCGTAGCCCTCCTCCGTGTTCCACAGCATCTGGGTGCGCAGCGTCGGCTTGTCGGCCGCGCTCACCGAGGTGAGGTCGACGGTGCGGGTGAGGCGGTTCCAGGCGTAGTCGCTGTGCGTGACGGCCGCCATGGACGCGCCCGCGTACGGGCCGTACGGGTTGACGGTGCCGGGGTACTGGCCGGCGCCGGCGCTCTCGAACTGCGGGTACGTCTCCACCGGCAGGGCGTCCGAGGTGAGTCCGAAGGATCCGGCGGTGTTCAGCGGGTTCCCGGGCGCGTCGCCGAGCGTTCCCCTGAAGCCGTCGAGCCTGTTCAGGCCCGTGAAGGCCTTGGCGTCGGGCAGGGACGTACGGCTGTAGGCGCCCAGGTAGTACTGGCTGAAGTCGTTCGACAGGGTGCCGCCGCCGAGGTCGACGGAGCCGCCGGCGCTCTCGCCGGACTCGATCAGCTTGCCGCCCTCGTTGAGGTAGGCGCGCAGTTCGAGCTGGGTGGCGACGCCCGGGCGGACGGCGCCCGTGTAGTGCACGACCTGCTTGAAGTGCTTCAGTACGCCGAGCGCATCGGGTGCGCCCTGGGTCGCGACGTCCCAGACGAGCGCCTTCTTGCCGTTGGCCTTCAGCGCGTCGACGTAGGTCTGCGCCTGCGTCGCGGTCGCGCCCTCCTCGGCGACGACGAGCGTGTCGGCCTTGGGGCGCTCGGCGATCGTGTAGGTGAAGCGCTCGCTGGTGGTGGGCCTGCCACTCTTCGTCTCGCCGGTGAACCAGACCTCGACCTTGTCGCCCGGTTCGCCGTCCTGGACCTTGGCCCGGTACTCGTCGAACCAGAGGTTGTCCTCACCGCCGAACGTCTCGCCGCCCTTCCAGGACCTGAGCGTCTGGTCGTACGTACGGCCGCGGCCGTTGATCCGGTACTTCAGCTCCTTGTCGCGCACGGACTTGCGGGCGACGACGGAGATCTCCTGGTCGGCGCCGCGCGAGTACGACGTGGTGAAGCCGGCCGGGGTGAAGTCGGGGGCGTCGACGCCGACCGAGGACTTCGGCTGGTCGGGCCTGACGGCGGACTCGGCGACGGAGAGCGCGAACGGGATGTTCTTCTCGAACTCCTGCTTGATCAGCTTCTCGTCGTCCGGGAACGTGAACACCGAGGCGCAGTCCTCCGGCCTCCAGGCGTCGTCCGGGTCGATGTTCGAGGCGGTCTGGCACGTCGACATCTCGGGGGTGAAGAACGCCGCGCCGTTGACATTGGACGCGTGGCCGTTCGCCTCACCGT
Organism: Streptomyces sp. NPDC002787; assembly: GCF_053592095.1. Taxonomy (NCBI): domain Bacteria; kingdom Bacillati; phylum Actinomycetota; class Actinomycetes; order Kitasatosporales; family Streptomycetaceae; genus Streptomyces; species Streptomyces sp. NPDC002787. The sequence continues at coordinate 235,848 of NZ_JBSFVC010000004.1, forward strand.
TGGTGGTGTACAGCTCGGAGGAGAGCTGGGGGTGGTAGCCGGGGATCGCGGGGTTCTCCGGCGTGCCGGCCAGCGACTTGTAGAGCACGTCGTCCGGGCTGGGGCTGGCCACCTGCCAGCCGACCCCGTAGAGGATGAGCTCGGCCGCCGAGTGGTAGTTGATGCCGTACTCGAAGCCGATGCGCTTCTCGAAGGCGTCCAGGGCCTTGGTCTCGGGCTCCGAGTTGGGGCCGCCGCCGCGATAGGTCTCGCTGGTGGGGTTCGGGGACGAGCCCTCGTCGTCGTAGCCCCACTTGTAGGCGAAGTTGCGGTTGAGGTCGACGCCGTCGCCGACCGTGATGGCGTTGTCGCCGTTGACGTCCCGCAGGTTCTTGCGCCACTGGCGGTTGGCGCCCGCCTGGTGGGTGAAGTCGTAGCCGTCCGGGTTGGCGGAGATCACGAACCACAGTTCGGTGGTGTCGACGATCTTCTTGATCCGCTTGTCCGTCTTGTAGTTGTCCAGGTAGTGGTGCATCAGGCGCCGGGTCATCTCCGGCGTGATCCACTCACGCGCGTGCTGGTTGGACAGGTACAGCACGGACGGCTTGGCGCCGTCCTTGGTCTTCTTGGCGTTCTTGGTGAGCTTGAGTGCGAGGATGTCCTGTCCCTGGAGGGACTTGCCGATGGAGACCACCTTGGTCAGCGACGGGTTCTCCTGGCCGGTGCGGAGGATCTCCTCCTTGAGGTTGCCGGCGCCGCTGTAGGGGCGGTAGACCCCGTCGCCGGCGGCGGCCACGCGTGCCTCCACCTTGCTGGTGAGCTTGTGCTCCTTGAGCTCGACGCCCTGCTCCTGAAGGGCGTCCGCCTGCTTGTCGGTGAGGTAGACCTCGACCGACGCAGTGCCCTTCTCCGGCGCCTGCTCGCTGAGTTCGTGGCCGTCCTGCCCGGCCGCGAGCAGCAGGGGTACCTGCTGCTTCGTCACCTCGGCGCGGAAGACCTTGACTTCCTCCGCCTCGGCACCGTCGCTCTCGGCCGCCTGGGCCAGCGGCGCCAGTCCCGCGCCTCCACCCAGCAGGAGCGCGCCGGCGGCGAGGATCGATCTCGCTCTTCGTCTCATGAGCCCCCCTTGCAGTGGTTCGCCACAGCGGCGAACAGACGCCAGGCTCATGTCAGACATGAGACACGTCAAGGGTGCCTCACAGGCCACACCGGGAATTCGTACGAACAAACCACAGGCCGGTGCCGACGTTCCCTCACATGGGCGTCGGCACCGGCGAGTTGACTTCGCGGCGGCCTGTCATCCCACCAGGTTCTCGGCCATCTCCTCGGTGATGCTGGCCTCGGTGCCCGGGATGCCGAGGTCCGAGGCGCGCTTGTCGGCCATGGCCAGCAGCCGGCGGATGCGGCCGGCGACGGCGTCCTTGGTGAGCGGCGGGTCGGCGAGCGCGCCCAGCTCCTCCAGGGAGGCCTGCTTGTGCTCCATGCGCAGCCGTCCGGCGGCCGCGAGGTGCTCGGGGACGTCGTCGCCGAGGATCTCCAGGGCGCGGCCCACCCGGGCACCGGCGGCGACGGCGGCACGGGCGGAGCGGCGCAGGTTGGCGTCGTCGAAGTTGGCGAGCCGGTTCGCCGTGGCACGGACCTCGCGGCGCATCCGCCGCTCCTCCCAGGCCAGCACGGACTCATGGGCGCCGAGACGGGTCAGGAGCGCGCCGATCGCGTCCCCGTCCCGTACGACGACCCGGTCCACGCCCCGTACCTCGCGGGCCTTCGCCCCGATGGACAGCCGGCGGGCCGCGCCGACCAGCGCGAGGGCGGCCTCGGGGCCCGGGCAGGTCACCTCGAGGGAGGACGAGCGGCCGGGCTCGGTGAGCGAGCCGTGGGCCAGGAACGCGCCGCGCCAGGCCGCCTCGGCGTCGCAGGTGGCCCCGGAGACGACCTGCGGGGGCAGGCCCCGGATGGGCCGGCCCCGGCCGTCCACCAGACCCGTCTGGCGGGCCAGCTGGTCGCCGCCCGCGACGACCCGTACGACATAGCGTGAGCCGCGGCGCAGTCCGCCGGGCGCCATCACGATCAGTTCGGAGCTGTGGCCGAAGATCTCCAGGATGTCCCGCTTGAGTCTGCGGGCCGCCATCGCCGTGTCCAGCTCCGCCTCGATCACGATGCGTCCGCTCACCAGGTGCAGCCCGCCCGCGAACCGCAGGATCGCCGAGACCTCCGCCTTTCTGCAGCAGGTCCGGGTGACGGGTAGCCGGGAGATCTCGTCCTTCACCGCTGCCGTCATCGCCATGGGCCGATCCTTCCATGCATCCGAAAAATACGGTCGTACGCGGCGGCCAACAGCTCCGGATCGTGCCGCGGAGATCCATCGGTCCGGGCCACGGGCGCCAGCTCGACCGCGGCACCGAACCGTTTGGCGGCGTCGGTCAGGGAATCGCGGTCGGGCACGGCGGCCTCGTCGGCCAGCACCACGTCCAGGGCGAGTTTAGGGGCGTGTCGTGCCAAAACCTCCAAATGACGCTGCGGGGAGAAGCCATCGGTTTCTCCCGGCTGCGGGGCGAGGTTCAGCGAGAGCACGAGCCGGGCCTTGGTCTCGGTGAGGGCGTCCAGCAGGTCGGGGACGAGCAGGTGCGGGATCACCGAGGAGAACCAGGAGCCGGGGCCGAGGACCACCCAGTCGGCGTCCCGGACGGCCGCGACGGCCTCGGGCACGGCGGGCGGGTCGTGCGGCACGACGTGCACGGACTGCACCTCGCCGGGGGTGAGCGCGACGGTCGCCTGCCCCCGTACGGTGTCGATGTCGTCCGGGCGCGCCGGATCGTGCCCCTTGACCAGGGCCTGGAGCTCCAGGGGTACGGCCGACATCGGCAGGACGCGGCCCTGGGCGCCCAGGAGCCTGCCGACCAGGTCGAGGGCCTGGACGTGGTCGCCGAGCTGCTCCCACAGGGCGACGATCAGCAGATTGCCGACCGCGTGCTCGTGCAGCTCGCCCTGGGACTGGAAGCGGTGCTGGATGACGCGGGCCCAGGTCTGGCCCCAGTCGTCGTCGCCGCACAGCGCGGCCAGCGCCTTGCGCAGGTCGCCGGGCGGCAGCACGCCCAGCTCGTCACGGAGGCGTCCGCTGGAGCCGCCGTCGTCGGCCACGGTGACGACGGCGGTGAGGTCGCCGGTGATCCGGCGCAGCGCGGCGAGCGAGGCGGACAGGCCCATGCCGCCGCCGAGCGCGACGACCTTGGGCTGGGCGCCCCGGCGGCGCGGCCTGGCCCCACGTGCCTCGACAGGTCTGCCCTCGCGGCCCTCGGGGGCCACCCGGCGCAGCCTGCTCAGCCGCGACGCGGTACGTCCGGTCACTCGCGCCCCATGTCCCGGTGCACGACCACGGTCTCGACGCCCTGGGAGGCGAGGCGGGCGGCGAGCTTCTCGGAGGTGGCGACCGAGCGGTGCTTGCCGCCGGTGCAGCCGACCGCGATGGTCACGTACCGCTTGCCCTCGCGGCGGTAGCCGGCGGCGATCATCTGGAGCAGCTCGGTGTAGCGGTCGAGGAACTCCTTCGCGCCGGGCTGGTTGAAGACGTACGCGGAGACCTCCTCGTTGAGGCCGGTGTACGGGCGCAGCTCCGGGACCCAGTGCGGGTTGGGCAGGAAGCGCATGTCCACGACCAGGTCGGCGTCGACGGGCAGGCCGTACTTGAAGCCGAAGGACATGACGGTGGCCCGCAGCTCGGGCTCCTCCTCGCCGGCGAACTGGGCGTCCATCTTGGCGCGCAGCTCGTGCACGTTCAGGCTGGATGTGTCGATGACCAGGTCGGCGTCGCCGCGCAGCTCGCGCAGCAGCTCCCGCTCGGCGGCGATGCCGTCGGTGATGCGGCCGTCTCCCTGGAGGGGGTGCGGGCGGCGTACCGACTCGAAGCGGCGCACGAGGGCGTCGTCGGAGGACTCCAGGAAGACGATCCGCCGGGTGACGTTCTTCGTCTCCAGGTCGGCGAGGGAGTCGCGGAGGTTGTCGAAGAAACGGCGGCCGCGCACGTCGACGACGACGGCGATCCGTGCCACGTTCCCCTGGGAGCGGGCGCCGAGCTCCACCATGGTGGGGATCAGCGCGGGGGGCAGGTTGTCGACGACGAACCAGCCGAGGTCCTCCAGACACTTGGCGGCCGTGGACCGTCCGGCGCCGGACATGCCGGAGATGATGACCAGCTCGGGGATGGCCGCCTCGGGGACCCCGGCTGTTTCGATGCCCGTACTCACGTGTGCTCCGTCTTCCTGTGGCGCTGGGTGCTGCGAGGCATGGTCGCCCGCCGCGCTGTGGGCTTCCCCGCGCTCCGCTGTGTGCTCTTGGTGCTGTTCTTCTGGACGCTCTGGGCGCTCGGGAAGTTCTGGGCGCTCGTCGTGCTCTGGAAGTTCTGGGCGCTCGTCGTGCTCGGTCATGATTCCTGCCCTCGCCGCCGGTCCGGGGAGCCCGCGGCCACGGGTTCCCCAGAGGGGTCCGCGGTCGTACCGGGCTCCTCTTCCTCCATGATCTCTCCAGTGGCCGTGTTCACGGCGGGGGCGGCCGGAGCCGCCTGGGCGAGGGCCGCGGCGATCGTCTCGGCCGTCTTGCGGCCTATGCCGGGGACCTCGCGGATCTGGTCGATCGTCGCGGCTCGCAGTCTCTTCAGCGAGCCGAAGTGCTTGAGCAGGGCCTGCTTGCGGGTCTCGCCGAGTCCGGGCACGTCGTCCAGGGGGCTCGCCCGGAAGCGCTTGGCCCGCTTGGCGCGCTGGTAGGTGATGGCGAAGCGGTGGGCCTCGTCGCGGACCCGCTGGAGCAGGTAGAGGCCCTCGCTGGTGCGGGGCAGGATGACCGGGTCGTCCTCGCCGGGCAGCCAGACCTCCTCCAGGCGCTTGGCGAGGCCGCACACGGCGATGTCGTCGATACCCAGCTCGTCGAGGGCGCGCCGGGCCGCGGCCACCTGCGGCTGCCCGCCGTCGACGACGACGAGCTGGGGCGGGTAGGCGAAGCGCTTGGGGCGGCCGTCGTCGTCCTTGAGGCCGCCCGCGGGGCCGCCGAGGCCCTCGCCGGAGTCACCCGAGTCGCCGGGCTCGTCGGATTCGTCCACCCACTCGCCGGTCCTCTCCTTCTCGGCGAGGTACCTCCTGAAGCGGCGGGTGATCACCTCGTGCATGGAGCGGACGTCGTCCTGCCCCTCGAATCCCTTGATCTGGAAGCGGCGGTACTCGCTCTTGCGGGCCAGGCCGTCCTCGAAGACGACCATGGAGGCCACGACGTCGTCGCCCTGGAGGTGGGAGATGTCGTAGCACTCGATCCTGAGCGGGGCGCTGTCCAGGGCGAGGGCCTCGGCGATCTCCTCCAGGGCGCGGGAGCGGGTGGTGAGGTCGGAGGCGCGCTTGGTCTTGTGCAGCACGAGCGACTGCTGGGCGTTGCGCGCCACGGTCTCCATGAGCGCCTTCTTGTCACCCCGCTGCGGGATGCGCAACGACACGTTGGAGCCGCGGCGGTCGGTCAGCCACTGCTGCACGGGGTCCACGGGGTCGGGCAGCGCGGGAACCAGCACCTCCTTGGGCACCGAGTCCCCGGTCTCCTCGCCGTAGAGCTGCTGGAGCGCGTGTTCGACGAGGTCACCGGTGGTGACGGCCTCGACCTTGTCGGTGACCCAGCCGCGCTGGCCGCGTACGCGTCCGCCGCGTACGTGGAAGATCTGGACGGCCGCCTCCAGCTCGTCCTCGGCGACGGCGATCAGATCGGCGTCGGTCGCGTCGGCGAGCACGACCGCGTTCTTCTCCATGGCCTTCTTCAGGGCCTCGATGTCGTCGCGCAGCCGGGCGGCCCGCTCGTACTCCATCTCCTCGGCCGCGTCCGTCATCCGCTTCTCCAGACGACGGATGTAGGTGCCGGTGCGCCCGGCCATGAAGTCGCTGAACTCCTCGGCCAGTTCGCGGTGGTCCTCGGCGGAGATCCGCTCGACGCAGGGGGCCGAGCACTTGCCGATGTAGCCGAGCAGACAGGGCCGGCCGGTGCGGGCCGCGTTCTTGAACACCCCGGCCGAGCAGGTGCGCACGGGGAAGACCCGCAGCAGCAGGTCGACCGTGTCCCGGATCGCCCACGCGTGCGCGTACGGCCCGAAATACCGGACGCCTTTCTTCTTGTGACCGCGCATCACCTGCACGCGCGGATACTGCTCGTTCATCGTGACCGCGAGGTACGGGTAGCTCTTGTCGTCGCGGTACTTGACGTTGAACCGGGGGTCGAACTCCTTGATCCAGGAGTACTCCAGCTGCAGCGCCTCGACCTCCGTGGACACCACGGTCCACTCCACGGAGGCGGCCGTGGTGACCATCGAGCGGGTGCGCGGGTGGAGGCCCGCCAGGTCCTGGAAGTAGTTGGCCAGGCGCTGACGCAGACTCTTCGCCTTCCCGACGTAGATCACCCGGCGGTGCTCGTCACGGAACTTGTACACCCCGGGAGAGTCCGGGATCTGCCCCGGGCTGGGGCGGTAGCTGGAGGGGTCGGCCATGCTCCACACCCTACTGGCGGGGAGTGACAACACGGGGGCCCTGTGGACAGAGCCAGGGGGCAGCCCCGTAAGGGGCGCGGGGAACTGCGCGACCAGCCCCCCACAACCCGCAGTCGCCGAACGACCGCACACGCCGAGCTCTTAGCGCGTCTCCAAAAACGTCAGCACGGCCAGAACCCGCCGATGATCATCAGGCTCCTCCGGCAACCGCAGCTTCCCCAAAATACTCCGCACATGCTTCTCGACCGTCCCCTCGGTCACCCACAGCCGTCTGCCGATCCCCGCATTGGACCGCCCCTCGGCCATCAGGCCGAGGACCTCCCTCTCCCGATTGCTGAGCATCGACAGCGGATCGTCACGGCGCTGCGCGGCGACCAGCTCCTGCACCAGCGACGGATCGACCACGGAACCACCCCGCCGGATGCGATCAAGCGTCTCCAGGAACTCGTCGACGACGGTGATCCGGCTCTTGAGCAGATACCCGATGCTCCGCCCCCCGGCCAGCAACTCCAACGCGTCCTCGACCTCGACGAACGCCGACAGCACCAGGATCCCGACCGACGGATACCGCTCCCGGATCTCCCGCGCCGCCTTCAACCCTTCCGTGGACTGGGTCGGCGGCATCCGGATGTCGACGATCGCGATGTCCGGGAGCTCCGTCTCCACCAGCTCCATGAGCCCGCCGGCGTCCCCGGCCTGGCCCACCACCTCGTAGCCGACGCGCTCGCAGAGGCTGGCCAGCCCCTCCCGCAGGAGCACGTCGTCGTCCGCGAGCACCACCCGCCCGTGCGCCGGATGCTGAGCGGCGTCCATGGTCTCGGTCTCCCCCTTGCCCGACCTGTCCTGTTCGTCCCGACAGCCTGCCTGAACACGGTCTTACGGCTAGCCGGAAGCCTAGTTGGGGGCGGGCTGTGATGACACCTGAAGGTGTGCGCGCGATGCTCGAAGAAGTGCAGCCGCGGGTGGAACCGGCCGTCTCTGACGAGAGACGACGGGGTGTCCGCCTGCCCGAGAGCCGGGCGGCCGTCTCCGCCGTCCGACCCGGCCGCCCGGAACGTACGCCCGTACCGAGTCCCGAACTCCCCCCTTGAACGGGCCTCTCCGCGTACGCTCCGGGCGGTCAGCCGAGCGGCAGGACGTCCACGGACGCCTCGGGCGATGCTGCCACCGGCAGCCGCACCCTCAGCGTCGTACCGCCGTCCGGCGGGCTGACCACGGTCAGCCGGCCGCCGATCGCCTCCACCCGGTCGATCAGCCCGATCAGCCCCGACCCCTTGTCCGGTTCCGCTCCCCCGACGCCGTCGTCGCGGATGACCAGCTCCAGCACGCCCGAGCGTTCGTGGGCCGCCACGGTCACCACACTCGCGCGCGCGTGCTTGACGGCGTTGGTGAGGCACTCGGAGGTGACGTAGTACGCGGCCACCTCGACCTGTTCCGGGAAGCGGGCGCCGGCGAGGGCGAGGTCGAGCTCCACGGGGATGACGGAGCGGCGGGCCAGGGAGCGCAGGGCAGGGCCCAGGCCGCCCCGGGAGAGGACGGACGGGTGGATGCCACGGGCCACCTGGAGCAGGTCCTGGAAGGCGTCGTCGAGGCCCTTGCCCAGGTGGTCCAGTTGCCGGGCGAGTTCCGAGGAGCGGTCCTCCACCAGGGTCTCCGTCATCCGCAGCTCCAGCTGGAGGGAGACCAGGCGCTGCTGGACACCGTCGTGCAGGTCGCGTTCGATCCGGCGCCGGGAGGCGTCCCCGGCGGCCACCACGCGCGCGCGTGAGGCGGTCAGCTGGGCACGGCTGTCGGCGTTGGCGATCGCGGTGGCGATCAGTTCGGTGAAGTCGGCGAGCCGGGACTCGGTGCCGTCGGGCAGCGGGTCGAGGAGCGAGGCAGCCACGACGACTCCCCACAGCCGGCCCTCGACGACGATGGGGGCACCGACGGACGTGCCCGCCCGGGCGGCGCACCGGGTCCTGGACACCTCGTCGATGGTCTTCCGGGCCGCCTCGCGGCGGGTCATGAAGGTGGCCTCGGCGGTCGTGCCGGCCCGCGCGTGCGCGCTCCCGAGGACCGTGACGCTGCCGTCGGGCTCGTAGCGCAGTACGGCCGCGGCCGTGCCCAGCAGTGACCCGACCTCCTGCGCCACCGTCGCGAACACCTGGGACGGCGGCACCCCGCGGGCGACCTCGGTGGCGACCCGGCGCAGCGCGGCCTGTTCGAACGAGGCCCGGCGACTCTCGGTGACGTCGCGGGCGGCGGCGTAGATGAGCCCTTCCTCGGGGACGGGCCGGGCGCTCCACTGCAGCCAGCACTCGGTGCCGTCGGCGCGGACGTACCTGTTCTCGAACTCGGCGACCTCCGCCCCGCTCGCCAGCAGCGCCATGGCGTCGCGGGTGCTGTCCCGGTCCTCCTCGTGGACGAAGTCCGTGAGCGGCCGGGAGGTCAGTGTCTCGCTCGGGTAGCCCAGGGTCCGTTCGAAAGCCGGGTTGACGCGCTTGAAGTAGCCGTCGACGCCGCTGATGCACAGCAAATCCAGGGAGAGGTTGAAGATGCCCTCCAGCTCCCGTTCGGCCCGTCTGCGGCGGCCGTGGGCGGCGGCGAACGAGGCCATGGTGCCGTTCATGCCGCCCAGCAGCTGGGCCCAGGTGCCTTCGAAGGAGTCGACGTCGGCGCGGTGTTCCAGCCGGCCCGCGTCGATGGCCGTGTTCATGGCCCGGATCTCGTCGGCCAGCCGCCCGCTGGTGACCCGCAGTTCGCGGAAGGTGTCGGCGACATCGCCGAGTTCGTCGCGTCCCGCGTAGCGGATGTCGTACGAGAGGTCGCCGTCCGACAGGGCTCGGGCGCCCTCGGAGACCTGGCCGAGGGGGCGGGTGATCGAGCGGCGCAGGGCCAGTGCGAGGAGGGTGACGAGGCACAGGACGGCGAGGGAGACGGCCAGTTCGGTGAAGGCCTGGGCCCGGGTGGCGCGCAGGTCGTGGTCGGCGGTCACGGCCAGTTCGTCGGCGGCCCGGTCCTGGATGCCGCGCAGGGCGTCGGCGTACCGCGCGGAGTCGCTGAGCCAGTCCTCGTACGAGGGCCAGTCGGCGGGCCGGGGGTCGGTGTCGGAGAGCAGGTCGCGGGCCTTGCGGACCTCGCGTCCGGGCTTTTGGAAGATCGCGGTGTGCAGTTCGGCCGTCAGCTCGTCCGAGGCGGTCTGCTGGAACGCCCTGAGCTGGGCCTTCTCGAGTTCGGTCCAGCGACCCGCGGCGGCGGTGGCATGTCCCTCGCCGGGGGCGTGGAACAGGATGGCGAGTTCCGCCCGTTCGCTCTCGGCGGCGGCGACGGCCCGCAGCATCGCGATATGGGCGTCGGCCGCGCGGCCGGAGGCCCTGGTGGGGCGCCCGGATTCGAGGGCGGCGACGATGTCGAGCAGTCGGTACTCGATGGCCTCGTAGCGCCGGGCCACGGCCCGCGCGTCCAGTGATCCGGTGCCCGTCTGGACCCGGAGCGCGTGCAGTTGGCGGCGTACGGCGTCGAGAACCCCGGCGACGTCGGACTCGGGCCGGCCGACGGCTGCCCGGAAGGCCCGCCGCAGCGCGCCGTCGGTGCTCCGCTGGGCCTCGGACCGCCCCCGCAGGGTGTCCGGTTCGGCGCTCAGCCGGGCCTCGACCGCGGCGATCCGCTCGCGTGCGACGCCCTCGGAGACCTCGCTGGTCGCGAACGACACCTCGATCGCGGTGTCGAAGTCGCCCAGGGTCCGCGCCTCCTCCCACTGGGTCACGGCGGCGAAGGCCGTGAAGGCCAGCAGGACGGTGACCGGCAGCAGCACGAGCAGCATCAGCTTGGGTCCAACGCGCAACCGCGCCAGGAACGGCACCGTGTCCACGTTCGCGGCGCGGCGGAATCGTGTCGCGGTGGGGCGGAAGGCGGGGAAGCGTCGGCGGGACGGTGGGCGGAGCACGGCCGGTCCTCAGGATCCGGTCGGCGGGTAGTGGCTGTGGTCCGCGAGGTCCTTGTCGACGGCACGCGCCGCCTCGTCCAGGGCCGGCTCGACGGCCGCTCCGCGCATGATCTTCACGAACGCCCGGGAGAAGGCCTCGGTGATCGCCGGGTAGGCGGGCGTCCGCGGTCGGGGGCGTGCGGTCCCGTTGCGCAGTTGCTCTATGTAGAGCCGCGCGGGGCCGCCCTCGGCGAACGCCTCGGTGCGTTCGACCGCGGTGGCGGTGGCGGGTATCCCGCCGTTGGCGTCCGTCATGCGCAGGATCTCGTCGGGGCGCAGCAGGAAGGCCAGGAAACGCCAGACGGCGTCGCCGTCGGTGGGGCCCGCGGGGATGCCCCACTGCCAGGAGCCCATCCCGGTGGCGGAGCCCGTACCGAAGTCGGGCAGCGGCACGATCGCCACATCGCCCGGGTGGGCCTCGGTGTACTGCCGGTACCACCAGTGGCCGGTCCAGGACACGGGGCTCCTGCCCTTCTGGAACGCCCCGGAGTCCTTGTTCGCGTCCACGTATCCCGCCTTCGCCCAGCCCTGCAGCGTCGTCAGCGCCCTGACCGACTGCGGCCCGTCGAGCACTCCGTCGGCCGTGCGGTGGGTGGAGCGTTCGATCAGGTCGCCGCCCGCCGACCACACGGCCGGGGCGAACCCGTACGTTCCCCATTCGGAGTCGGCCCACGGCATCTGGAGGTCCAGCGGCCTCTCGTAGCCCAGGGTGCGCAGCTTCTTCAGGATGCCGGTGAACTCCTCGGCGGTCCAGGCGTCACCGATGCCCTTCGGGACGCGCACGCCCGCCTTCTTCAGCACCGACGGCCGTACGTACAGGCCGAGTCCGGAGTCGAAGGTGCCGAGGCCCCACAGCCTGTCCTGGTAGGTGCCCTGTTCGAGGACGGAGGGCAGCAGGTCCGCGCGCAGGGCCTCGGGGACGCAGGAGTCGATCGGCCGGAGGTCGCCCGCCCAGGCGTGGCTGAACAGCTTCGGGGCGTCGAAGTCGAGCAGGTCGGGCAGTTCGCCGTCGGCCGCCGCGGTGCGGACCAGGTCGTCGTAGTCGCCTTCGGGGAGGCGGACGAGACGGACCTTCACCTCGTCCTGGGAGGTGTTGAAGGCGCGTACCTGGGCGCGCACGGCCTCCACTTCGGGGGGCGCCGCCGGCTCGTGGAACCACATCGTGATCTCCGCGGGGGCGTCGATCCGGCCGTCGCAGGTCACGTCGTCGCCCCGCCGGGGCTCGGTGCGGTCCCCGCTCGCGTCGCAGCCCGCGAGCAACAGCGCCAGGCACAGCGCGGACGCCGCCAGGGAACGGAGGCGGGGTCTCCTCCGGGCGCTGGGCCGGCCGGCCGGCCCCGGAGTGCTTCGCCGGGGCCCGGCGGCGCGGATCACGGCCCGCTCTTGGGGTAACCGTCGTGGGCGGCGAGATCCTGGTCGATGGCCTCGACCGCCTCGTCCAGCGTCTTCTCGGCGGGCGCTCCCGCGAAGACGATGTCGGCGACCGCGCGCGAGAAGGCGACGGTGACCGCGGGATACGCCGGTGTCTGCGGCCTGGGCCGGGCGACGCCGCTGCGCAGCTGCTCGATGAACAGCCGCTCCGCGCCGTCCTCGTCGTACAGCGGGGAGCGCTTCACGGCTCGCTCCGTCGCCGGGATCGCGCCGTTGGCCTCGCTCATCCTGACCACCTGTTCCGGCCGCAGCAGGTACTGAAGGAATCGCCACACCGCGTCGCCGTCGGCGTCCCCGGAGGGGATGCCCCACTGCCAGGAACCCATGCCGGTGACGGTACCCGTACCGAAGTCGGGCAGCGGCACGATGGCCACGTCCCCGGGGTGGGCCTCGCTGAACTCGCCGTACTTCCAGTGCCCCATCCAGGAGATGGGGGTGCGGCCCTTCACGAAGGCGCTCTTGTCCTTCTTCTCGTCCTTGTCGACATATCCCTCCTTCACCCAGTTCTGCAGGGTGGTGAGCGCCCTGACGGATGCCGGGCTGTTGAGGAACCCGTCGGCCGTGCGGAACTCCTTCGGATCGATGAGGTCGCCGCCCGCGGACCACACGGCCGGCGCGAAGGCGTAGGTGTTCCACTCGTCGGCGGTCTTCGAGTCGATGACGTTCAGGTCCAGGGGCGCCTCGTAGCCCACCGCGCGCAGCTTGCGCAGGATCTCTGTCAGCTCGTCGGCGGTCCAGGCGTCGTCGACGCCCTTCGGGACGCGGACCCCCGCCTTCTTCAGCACCGACGGCCGTATGTACAGGCCGAGTCCGGAGTCGAAGGTGCCCACCCCCCACAACCGCTTGTCGTAGGTGCCCTGTTCGCGGATGGAGGGGAGCAGGTCGTCGCGGACCCCCGCCGGCACGCAGGAGTCGATCGGCCTGAGCGTGCCGGACCAGGCGTAGCTGTAGAGGTTCGGGCCGTCGAAGTCGAGCAGGTCCGGCAGGTCGCCGCTGGCCGCGGCGGACAGGACGAGTTCGGTGTACGGGCGCTGCTCGGGCAGGGTGACCAGTTCGACCCGCACCTGCCGCTGGGACCTGTTGAATTCCCTGACCTGGCTCTTGAGCGTGGTCTGCTCACCGCTCTGCCCCGCGTGGAACCACATCGTGATGTGGGCGGTGCCCTCGATCTTCCCGTCGCAGGTCGTGTCGCCCGCCGACTTGTCCCCCTCACCAGCGCGGCCGTCCACGTCACCCACACTGCATCCGGCCAACAGCAGTGCGGTCGCCGCCGTGCCCGACATCAGGGCACGGCGGACACGACTTCTTTTGAGGTCCCGGCGCGGCTTTCTCATCGCACACCCCCACTCGACCGGACGACACGGCCCCCAGGGCAGCGACATGCTACTCGTCGTGTTGCGTTCGATTCCCTGGGTGAGAGTGAACCCATCGATTCGGCAAAGGACTTCAGCACATTCCGGCTATCGGGTACCCGGTGGCGCCGACACTTTACGGCTAGCCGGAATGTGGGCCCATGACCCCCTTGGGAGGCTGTGACCATGTCCATGCGCTGTCTCATCGTCGATGACAGTGCCCGGTTCCTGGAGACCGCCCGCACGCTGCTGGAGCGCGACGGAATTCGCGTCGTCGGCGTGGCCTCCACGGGCACGGAGGCGCTGGCACGGGCCGTGGAACTGGCCCCGGATCTCGTCCTGTTGGACATCGACCTCAACGGCGAGAGCGGACTGGACCTCGCGCCGGAACTCGCGCGCACCGCCTCGTCCGTCATCATCCTCACCTCCACGCACCCGCTGGACGACATCCAGGAACTCGTCGCCGCCAGTCCCGCCCGGGGATTTCTTCACAAGTCGAAGCTCTCGGGCCAGGCGCTGCGGGACCTGCTGGGGCCGGACGACGGGTCCCCGGCACATTGAGGATCTTGACGGTGGTCTCCGGCCATGTCACGCACCAGGTGTTGTCGGGACTTGGTCGACACGCTTCAATGCGGAGGAGCTCGGGACGAGGAACGCCGCCGTACGGATGTGAAGACGGACGGCCGCCGAGACCCCCGAGTGTCCACCGGGCTCCTCCATCGGCCCGCGCGGTCCGAGCACCTGTCGCGCACTCTCTACAGAAAGGCCCCCTGCATGCGGCACGCCACAGAGCACGCGGACATCGCGCCGGTCACGGACGTCGGCACGGCGGAGCTGGAGTCGGTCCTGCGGGGCGGTCCCTTCCATGTCGCGCTGCGCGCCGCGATCGCCGCCCGCGGACTGCCGCTGCAGCGCGTGCAGCACCATCTGTCGCGCTACGGGGTCAAGGTCGGTGTCACCAGCCTCAGTTACTGGCAGCAGGGCGCCCGGCGTCCGCAGCGCCCCGAGTCGCTACGGGCCGTGCGGGCCCTGGAGGAGATCCTCCAGCTCCCGGACGAGTCGCTGATCCGGCTGCTCGCCCAGGCCGACGAGCACCTCGGCCCGGAACGGCCCGCCGGCCGCTCGTACCGCTCCGTGGTGGAGGCGTCCGGCGTCCTGGAGCGGCTCCTCGCCGAGCTGGAAGTGCCGGTCGACGGCGGTGTGCACACCGTCGGCCATCATGAGCGGGTCCGCGTCGGCGCGTACCGGGAGCTGCTGGGCCGCGAGTCGCAGCACATCGTGCGCGCCCACAAGGACGGGGTGGACCGCTATGTGGCCGTGCACCACGGCGACCCGGGCTGCGCCCCGGAGCGGATAGCCGTCCGCGCGCTGGAGAACTGCCGCAGGGGGCGGGTGCGGTGGGACCACGACACCGGTGTCCTCGTCGCCGAGCTCCTCTTCGACACCCGGCTGCGCAGCGGCGACACGTTCCTCTTCCGGTACGGCTTCGACGACGGCACGGCCGGGGTCTGCACCGAGTACGTTCGCGGCTTCCGCACGGCGGGCGGTCAGTACGCCCTCCAGATCCGCTTCGACGAACGCGCCCTGCCGCGCCGGTGCCACCGCTTCAGCCAGCACTCCGCCGCGGCCCCCCGCGGCGGCCGACAGCCCCTCCCACTCAGCGGCCTCCACCGCTCGGTCCATCTCGTCGAACCACGGGTACGGACGGGAATCGTGGGAATCGGGTGGGACTGGGAGTGAGGGCCTGGGGACCTGGGGGCGTGGTGGCCAGCCCGGGGGCACGGTGGGGGCCAGGGGCTCGGTGGGGGCCAGGGGCACGGTGAGGGCCGCGGGCACGGTGGAGGCCAGCGGCCCGGCGAAGGCCAGAGACCCAGCGAGGACCAGAGGCCCGGTGGCGGCTGGGGACACGGTGACGGGCAGGGGCGGTGACGGCCAGGGAAACGGACGGCCAGGGAGACGGTGACGGCCGGGGAGGCCACAACGGCAGGGCGTGACAACGGCCGAGGACACTGCTGCGGCCGCGGCCTGCGGGCGGGGCGGCGACCATCGCGCCGCCGGCCCGGTGTCGGGCCGACGGAAGGGCGGGCCGGCATCCCGGTCGCTGCCCGTCGCGGTGCGCAAGCGTTTGCGATACTTTCCGGCCGAGAGCCCCGAGAAAGGACCCGCCTCGTGATCGTCGTCGCCGGTGAAGCCCTGATCGACCTGGTCCCGCGAGGCGCGGGCGCGCTCGTCGATCTGCGGCCGGCACGCGGTGGCGGCCCCTACAACACGGCCGTGGCTCTCGGCCGCCTCGGTTCTCCCACCGCCTTCTGCTCCCGGGTGTCGTACGACGCCTACGGCGAAGCCCTGCTGGGCGGCCTGCGTGACGCGGGCGTGGACGTGGCCGCCGTACAGCGCGGCTCCGAGCCGACGACGCTCGCCGTGGCCTCGATCGGCGAGGACGGCTCGGCCCGCTACTCCTTCTACGTCGAGGGCAGCGCCGACCGCCTGTTCGAGACCCCCGGCCGGCTCCCCGACAGCACCCGGGCCGTCTCCTTCGGCACCTGCTCACTCGTCCTGGAGCCCGGTGCGAGCGCGTACGAGAAGCTGATGCACTCCATTGCCGCCCAAGGGGTGTTCACCACCCTCGACCCGAACATCCGGCCTGGGCTGATCCCCGACGCGGACGCCTACCGGGCCCGCTTCAGAAGCTGGCTGCCCTCGGTGTCGCTGCTCAAGCTCTCCGAGGAGGACGCGGAGTGGCTGGGCGGCACCCCTCTCCTGTGGCTGGACTCGGGCCCGTCGGCGGTCGTGATCACCCACGGCGGCGACGGCCTGACCGTCCATACCCGTGCCGGCGCCGAGCACTCCGTACCCGGCGAGAAGATCGATGTCGTCGACACCATCGGCGCCGGCGACACCGTCAACGCGGCCCTCCTCCACGCCCTGTCGACCTGGGACGCCCTCTCCGCCGCAGCGCTCGCGGCCCTGGGCGCCGACGACTGGACCCGCCTGCTGCGCTTCGCCGCCCGCGCGGCGGCGATCACCTGCTCCCGCGCGGGCGCGGAGCCTCCGTACGCGGCGGAGGTGGGCGAGGTTTAGGCGGTACGAGCTGCCCTGCGGGGTGGCGAAGGCGTCCCCCACGCTGGACGGCATCCCGCTCGGGCCCCGTCAGCCGCAGACCGCGCGCAGGGCACCCGGGATGCGGCCGTTGAGTCGGTCGAGTGCGGTGGCCGTGGCCTCGTCGGCCGGGAGGTGGACGGTGAGTCGCTGGCCGTCGTCCGGCAGGGCCAGGGTCTCGTACGACAGGCGCAGCCGTCCCGCCTCGGGGTGCTCGACGAGATCCGTGCCGTGCCGCAGCGGCATGGCCGGTACCGCTCTCAGCCGCAGGGTGAACCGGGCTCCCGCGATGACCGTCAACTCGTCGGCCAGGGCGGCGACATACGGATCGTGCTGGGAGGCCTCGTGGCGCAGGTGGGCGACCTGCTCGTCGGCGAGCCGCTCCCAGTCCGGGTACACCGTGCGGGCCCGCTCGTCGGTGAACAGGTACCGCACGACGTTGGGCGGGTCGCCGTCGAGCAGACCGAGCGGGCGGGCGAACCGCTCGTACCCCGAGGTGTGGGCCACGATGTCGCCGAGCCAGTTGAGCAGCACGGCCGGGGTGGGCTCCAGACGGTCCAGGAGGGCCCGCACGGTGGGGCGCACGGTGCGGACCGGCGGGGTGGACGCCGCACCGGTCGTCTTGTCGTCGCCGCTGTCCTTGGCCAGTCGGCGCAGCAGGATGCGGTCCGGCACCGGCAGGCGCAGCGCGTCCCCGAGGGCGCCGAGCACCTGGGGCGAGGGGTCGCGGTCGCGGCCCTGTTCCAGCCGGGTGAGGTGCTCGACGGTGATCCCGGCGAGGGTGGCCAACTCGGCGCGGCGCAGGCCGGGGGCGCGGCGGGGACCTGTGGGCAGTCCCACCTCTGCGGGAGTGATGGCCTCGCGGCGGCCGCGCAGGAAGGCGGCCAACTCGTTGTCGCTCACGGGTCGAACGTACAGGGTGTGTCGCCGCCTGGGGTGGCCCTCGTACTCCCCCCTCGGCCCGGTCTCCCTCCCGGGAGCGCGAGTTGCGGGGCCAGGCCGGCTGATGGGAGAACGAGCGGCGGCCCGCGGGAAGTTCCCGCGGGCCGCCGCATTCTTCTAAACCTGCCACGACCTGTCGCTCAGACGCCTCAGGCCTTGCTTATCGGCGCTCAGGCCTTGCCTCTATCGGCGCTCAGGTCTTTCCCATCGGCGCTCAGGCCTTGCGTGCGCGCGTGGTCTTCTTCGCTGGTGTCGCTGTCGCCTTCTTCGTGGTCGCGGCCGCCTTCTTGGCCGTCGCCGTGGTCTCGGCGGCCGTGGCCGTCCGGGCCGTCGCCGTCTTCTTCGTCGGCGACTTCGCGGCGACCGTCTTCTTCGCCACGGCCTTGCGCGGCGCCTTCACCGACACCGATGCGGCGTCACTGATCCGGTCGGCGCCGAGGATCTCCCTCAGGAATTTGCCCGTGTGGCTGGCCGGGACCCCGGCCACCTGCTCGGGCGTGCCCTCGGCGATGACGAGGCCACCGCCGGCGCCGCCCTCGGGTCCCATGTCGACGACCCAGTCGGCGGTCTTGATGACGTCGAGGTTGTGCTCGATGACGATGACCGTGTTGCCCTTGTCGACCAGGCCGGACAGGACCTTCAGCAGCTTGCTGATGTCCTCGAAGTGCAGACCGGTGGTCGGCTCGTCCAGGACGTAGACCGTGCGGCCGGTGGAGCGCTTCTGCAGTTCGCTGGCGAGCTTCACGCGCTGCGCCTCGCCGCCGGACAGGGTGGTCGCGGCCTGGCCCAGGCGGACGTAGCCGAGGCCGACGTCCTTGAGGGTGTTGAGGTGGCGGGCGATCGCGGGGACGGCCTCGAAGAAGTCCGTCGCCTCCTCGATCGGCATGTTCAGGACGTCGGCGATGGACTTGCCCTTGTAGTGGACCTCCAGGGTCTCCCGGTTGTACCGGGCGCCGTGGCAGACCTCGCACGGGACGTAGACGTCCGGGAGGAAGTTCATCTCGATCTTGATGGTGCCGTCGCCCGCGCAGTTCTCGCAGCGGCCGCCCTTGACGTTGAAGGAGAAGCGGCCGGGCAGATAGCCGCGGACCTTCGCCTCGGTGGTCTCGGCGAACAGCTTGCGGACGTGGTCGAAGACACCGGTGTACGTCGCCGGGTTGGACCGGGGGGTGCGGCCGATGGGCGACTGGTCGACGTGCACGACCTTGTCGACGAGGTCGTCGCCGTCCACGCGCGTGTGCCGCCCCGGTACGTTCCTCGCGCCGTTCAGCTCGCGGGCCAGGTGCGTGTACAGAATGTCGTTGACCAGCGTGGACTTGCCGGAGCCGGACACGCCGGTGACGGCGGTGAAGACGCCCAGCGGGAAGGACACGTCGATGTCCTGGAGGTTGTTCTCCCGGGCGCCGTGCACGGTGAGCTGCCGGGTCGGGTCGAGCGGGCGGCGGATGTCGGGCAGCGGGATGGCCTTCTTGCCCGAGAGGTACTGCCCGGTCTGCGACTCTGCGTTGTCGAGCAGCTCCTTCAGGGAGCCGCTGTGCACGACCTTGCCGCCGTGCTCGCCGGCGCCGGGGCCGATGTCGACGATCCAGTCGGCCATCTTGATGGTGTCCTCGTCGTGCTCGACGACGATGAGCGTGTTGCCCATGTCGCGCAGCCGGACCAGGGTCTCGATGAGCCGGTGGTTGTCGCGCTGGTGCAGACCGATGGAGGGCTCGTCCAGGACGTACAGGACACCGACGAGGCCGGAGCCGATCTGGGTGGCCAGGCGGATGCGCTGGGCCTCGCCGCCGGAGAGTGTGCCGGCCGCGCGGTTCAGCGAGAGGTAGTCCAGGCCCACGTCGACCAGGAACCGCAGCCGTTCGTTGACCTCCTTCAGGACCCGCTCGGCGATCTTCTTGTCACGGGCGTTGAGCTTCAGCTCACCCAGGAAGTCCGCGCAGTCGCTGATGGACATGGCGGAGACCTCGGCGATCGACTTCTCCATGATCGTGACCGCGAGGACGATCGGCTTCAGGCGGGTGCCCTCGCAGGTGGGGCAGGGCACCTCGCGCATATAGCCCTCGAAGCGCTCCCGGCTGGCGTCGCTCTCGGCCTCGCTGTGCCGCCGCTTCACGAAGGGGACGGCGCCCTCGAAGGCCGTGGTGTACACGCGCTCGCGGCCGTACCGGTTGCGGTAGCGGACCTCGATCTGGGTCTTGTGGCCGTACAGCAGGGCCTTCTTCGCGCGCTGCGGGAGACCGGCGAAGGGGATGTCGGTCCGGAATCCCAACGCGTCGGCGAGGGCTCCGATGAGGCGGCCGAAGTAGTCCTTGGTGTGTCCGTGCGACCAGGGGTGGATGGCGCCCTCGTCGAGGGACTTGTCCTCGTCCGGGACGATCAGCTCGGGGTCGACCTCCATGCGCGTACCGATGCCGGTGCACTCGGGGCAGGCGCCGAAGGGCGAGTTGAAGGAGAAGGAGCGGGGCTCCAGCTCCTCGAAGGACAGGTCGTCGTACGGGCAGTACAGGTGCTCCGAGAACATGCGCTCGCGCTCGGGGTCGTCCTCGGGGAGGTCGACGAAGTCGAGCACGACCATGCCGCCGGAGAGGCCGAGGGCGGTCTCCACGGAGTCGGTGAGCCGGCGCTTGGCGGAGTCCTTCACCGTGAGACGGTCGACGACCACCTCGATGGTGTGCTTCTCCTGCTTCTTCAGGGTGGGCGGGTTGGAGAGCTGGACGGTCTCGCCGTCCACCCGCGCGCGGCTGTAACCCTTGGTCTGGAGATCCGCGAAGAGGTCGACGAACTCGCCCTTGCGCTCACGCACCAGCGGCGACAGGACCTGGAAGCGGCTCCCCTCCGGCAGCTCCAGCACCCGGTCGACGATGGCCTGCGGCGACTGGCGCGAGATCGGCCGGCGGCACTGGGGGCAGTGCGGCTTGCCGATGCGCGCGAAGAGCAGCCGCAGGTAGTCGTAGACCTCGGTGATCGTGCCGACCGTCGAGCGCGGGTTGCGCGAGGTCGACTTCTGGTCGATGGAGACCGCCGGGGACAGACCCTCGATGAAGTCGACGTCCGGCTTGTCCATCTGCCCGAGGAACTGGCGGGCGTAGGAGGAGAGCGATTCGACGTACCGGCGCTGCCCCTCGGCGAAGATCGTGTCGAAGGCCAGCGAGGACTTGCCCGACCCCGACAGGCCCGTGAAGACGATGAGCGAGTCGCGTGGCAGGTCGAGCGAGACGTTCTTCAGGTTGTGCTCGCGCGCGCCACGGACGATGAGACGGTCGGCCACGCCGGTCCGCACCTTTCTTGAGTGAGGTGAGCAGGGGCCGGAGCCCCCGTCTTCCACAGACTAGGGGGAGCCACTGACAGCGCCGGTCCTGTTTCCCCGTTCCACAACAATCCCGGGCCTTCCAGCATGCCCGACGCCGCCACCGACCATATAGCACGCGCATTCGATTTACGGCCGTGGTCGGCCACCTTCACCCGAAGGTGTGGCCGGGCTAGGGTCGGCGTCATGATGGATCACGCCCGTGACCTGGCATCTGTATGCGAAGCGACCGACCGGCTACTCAACGCGGTCGCCGAACTGGACAACGCCGCTGTGACGCAGCCGTCACGGCTGCCCGGCTGGACCCGTGGCCATGTCCTCGCCCACCTCGCCCGCAACGCGGACGCGCTCGTGAACGTCCTCGAAGGGCGCCCCATGTACGTCTCCGGGGAGGCCCGGGACGCCGACATCGAGCGGGACGCGCCACGCCCCCTGGACGTGCAGCTCGCCGACGTGCGCCGCAGCGCGAACCGTTTCCAGGACGCCGCCTCCGTCTCCGCGGACTGGTCGCGCACGGTCGAGCTGCGCAACGGCGTCACGGACTCCGCGTCCCGGATTCCCTTCCGGCGCTGGATCGAGGTGGAGCTCCATCATGTCGACCTGGGGATCGGGTACGAGCTGGAGGACCTGTCGAAGGAGTTCACGCAGCTCGAGATCAACTTTCTGACCGAGCGGTTCCGCGACCACCCAGGGGTCCCCGCGCTGACGATCAAGCAGGACGACGGGCGCCTGATCCCCACGGGAGCCGTCGAGGGCGTCACCGAGGAGCAGCTCGACAGCGGCTACCGGCCGCCGCTTCCCGCTCTCACGGTCAGCGGCAGCCAGGCCGACCTCCTCGGCTGGCTGGCCGGACGGCGCGACGGCGCCGCGCTGCATGTCGAGGGCGGCCCCCTCCCGGCCCTTCCCCCGCTGTAGCGGTCGTGTGCCCCCTGGCGTCCTAGACTGACGACCATGACGTACAGCGGAGCGGTCAAGGTCGGCGGTCCTGCGGATGTGCACGAGCTGCCGGACCTGATGATCTCCAAGGTCGCGGTCGGCCCGATGGACAACAACGCCTATCTGCTGCGCTGCCGGGCCACCGACGAGCAGTTGCTGATCGACGCCGCGAACGACGCCGGCACGCTGCTCACGCTGATCGGTGACGACGGCATCGCGTCCGTCGTCACCACGCACCAGCACGGCGACCACTGGCAGGCGCTCGCCGAGGTCGTGGCCGCCACGGGCGCCCGTACCTACGCGGGCCGGGACGACGCCGAGGGCATCCCGGTGGCGACCGACGTGCCCGTCGACGACGGGGACACCATCCGTGTGGGGCGTGTGGAGCTCACCGCGCGCCATCTCGTGGGGCACACGCCCGGTTCGATCGCCCTGGTCTACGACGATCCGCACGGACATCCGCATGTGTTCACCGGGGACTGCCTCTTCCCGGGCGGAGTGGGCAACACCCGTAAGGACCCGGAGGCGTTCGCCCGTCTGATCCACGACGTGGAGACGAAGATCTTCGACGCGCTGCCCGACGAGACATGGGTCTACCCGGGCCATGGCAACGACACGACGCTCGGCGCGGAGCGTCCGCACCTGCCGGAGTGGCGCGCACGGGGCTGGTGAACTCCCCGGTGCCACAAGGCAGTCGCTGAGGCACTCGGCAGGCTTCACGGACGCCCCCTCGCGCACCCCGTGTGAATCGAACGCACGCGCCAGTGCCCCGCACGCGCTCCCGGCGCACGCCGTGGCGTAGTCCACTGGAGGCAGGTCCGCACAGGATGACGGCTCCTGTGCGGATGGGCCGCCGGCCTTCCAATCCCCGCCCTCGGCCGGCGGCCCCGCCGAGCGTTCACGAAAATGCAACACACGTTCCCAGAATGCGGACAATTACGCATGTGACCTCGACAAACAGGATGTCGCGCTGTCAATCTCACGCCATGCGTCCTGTCCTGCGTGCCCCGCGCTCCCCGCGCCGTGCCACATCAGCCGCCATAGCCGCCCTGCTCGCCGCCGTCGCGGTGGGCTGCGCCCCTCAGCCGGAGGAGGACGCCTCCGGCTCGGCCTCCACCTCGGCGTCCGGAGCGACCTGCGCCAAGGGCGAGTTGAGCACGCAGACCTCCGGCAGGCTGACGATCGCCACCGACTCCCCGGCGTACGAGCCCTGGTTCAAGGACGACGACCCGAAGAACGGCGAGGGCTTCGAGTCGGCGGTCGCGTACGCCGTGGCCGAGCGGCTCGGCTACGGCAAGGCGGACGTCGTCTGGCAGAGCGTGCCCTTCAACAAGGCCTTCGCGCCGGGTGCGAAGACCTTCGACTTCGACATCAACCAGGTGTCGATCAGCGACGAGCGCAAGAAGGCCGTGGACTTCTCGTCGGGCTACTACGACGTCCGCCAGGCCGTCATCGCGCTGAAGGACTCCGAGGCCGCCAAGGCGACGAGCATCGCGGACCTCAAGAAGCTGCACCTCGGTGCCCAGGTCGGCACCACCAGCCTGAACTACATCGACGACGTGGTGAAGCCGGCCCAGGAGCCCGCCGCCTACGCGAAGAACGACCAGGCCAAGTCCGCGCTGAAGAACGGCCAGATCGACGCGATCGTGGTGGACCTGCCGACCGCGTTCTACATCACCTCGGCCGAGGTGACGGACGCGAAGATCGTCGGGCAGTTCGAGAACCAGGGTGGCACGCCCGAGCAGTTTGGGCTCGTCCTCGACAAGGGCAGCGCCCTCACGTCCTGCGTGACGGACGCCGTGGACGCCCTGCGCGAGGACGGCACGCTGGCGAAGATCGAGCAGGAGTGGCTCTCCGACGCCGTCGACGCCCCGGTGCTCAAGTGACGGTCGTGAAGGAGGAGTCCGGCCAGGGGGACGCGGACGACAACGGCGACATGCCCGGGGCGGACGACGGCTACGTCCCCTCGCGGCGAAGGCTCGACCGGGAGCGCTACAAGCGCCTCCGGGCCCGCCGCGCCACGGGCATCGCCGCCCTGTCGACGCTGGTCACGGGTGTCGTCCTCTATCTCGTCGTCGTCAACGCGCCCGGCTGGCCGCGTACCAAGGAGACGTTCTTCAGCGCGGAGTACGCGCGCGAGGCGTTCCCCAAGGTCCTCGAAGGGCTCTGGCTCAACGTCCGGTTGCTCCTGGTGTGCGGTGTCGCCGTGCTCGTCCTCGGCATGCTCATCGCCGTCGCGCGGACCCTGCGCGGCCCGGTGTTCTTCCCACTGCGGGCGCTCGCCGCCGCATACACCGACTTCTTCCGCGGCCTGCCGCTGATCATCAACCTGATGATCGTGGTCCTGGGCGTTCCGGCACTCAGGCTCCAGGGCGTGACCGTCGACCCGGTCCTGCTCGGCGGCACCGCGCTGACGCTCACGTACTCGGCGTACGTCGCCGAGGTGTTCCGCGCCGGCATCGAGTCCGTGCACCCGTCGCAGCGCGCCGCGGCACGCTCGCTGGGCCTCAGCAACCGGCAGGCGCTGCGGCACGTCGTGCTCCCCCAGGCGGTACGCCGTCAGGTGCCGCCGCTCCTCAACGACCTCGTGTCGCTGCAGAAGGACACCGGCCTGGTCTCGATCGGCGGCGCCATCGACGCCGTACGCGCCGCCGACATCATCGTGGGCCGCAGCCTCAACTACACGCCCTACATCGTCGCGGGACTGGTCTTCGTCGCCCTGACCATCCCGATGACCCGCTTCACCGACTGGGTCACGGCCCGTATGGACCGGCAGCGGGCGCAGGGAGGCACGACATGAGCGACCCCGAGGAGACCGTGGGCGACCCCAAGGAGACCGTGGGCGGCCCTGAGGGCGCCCCCGTACTGCGGATGGAGTCCGTCCGGAAGACCTTCGGCGGTTCGGTCGTGCTGCGGGACGTCGATCTGGAGGTCGCCCCGCACACCGTGACCGCGCTGATCGGTGCCTCCGGGTCCGGCAAGTCCACGCTGCTGCGCTGCGCCAACCTCCTGGAGGACATCGACGACGGGGCGATCTGGCTGGACGGCGAGGAGATCACCGACCCGCGCGTCGACCAGGACGCGGTCCGGCGCCGTATCGGCGTGGTCTTCCAGTCGTACAACCTGTTCCCGCACATGACGGTCCTGGACAACATCACCCTCGCCCCGCGCCGGGTGCACGGCGTTCCCCGCGCGGAGGCCGAGGAACGGGCCCGTGAGCTCCTGGACCGGCTCGGGCTGAGCGGGAAGGCGGGCGCGTATCCCGACCGGCTCAGCGGCGGTCAGCAGCAGCGCGTGGCGATCGTGCGCGCCCTGGCCGTACGCCCCCGGCTGCTGCTCCTCGACGAGATCACCGCGGCCCTCGACCCTGAGCTGGTGGGCGAAGTCCTGAACGTCGTCCGCGACCTGAAGGCGGACGGCATGACGATGGTGCTGGCCACGCACGAGATGGGCTTCGCCCGCGACGTCGCCGACCAGGTCTGCTTTCTGGACGGAGGGGTGGTGCTGGAGCGTGGCACCGCGGAGCAGGTCTTCGGCGACCCGCGGCAGGAACGCACGCGGCGGTTCCTGCGCCGGATCGTGGAGGCGGGCCGCCTGTAAGGAGCGTGCTCCTGGAGGCCGGGGCTTACGCCTCGGCCTTCCCCGTCCCCGCCAGCGCGGCGACCCGCTCCACGCCGAACACATAGCCCTGCACACCGCAGCCGGCGATGACCCCGTCGGCGCGCAGGGAGACGTACGAGTGGTGCCGGAACGTCTCCCGCTGGTGGATGTTGGTGATGTGGACCTCCAGCACGGGCAGCCCGTCGCAGGTGTTGAGCGCGTCCAGGATGGCCACGGACGTGTGCGAGTAGGCGCCCGGGTTGATGACGATCCCGCTGTGGTGGAGCCGCGCCTCGTGGATCCAGTCGACCAGTTCGCCCTCGTGGTTGGACTGCCGGAAGTCCACCGTGCCACCGTGCGCGGCGGCCGCCTTGGCGCACATGGCCTCGACGTCGGCGAGCGTGTCGGAGCCGTAGATCTCCGGCTGCCGCTGCCCCAGGAGGTTCAGGTTGGGGCCGTTGAGGATCATGATCGGGGCGTTGGCCAGGGTGCGGGGCACGGTTCCTCCGGTCCGTCGGGGTGGGCGGCCCCTCGGGACCGCTGCTCGCCCCCGGTTTATCACGATGAAACCGCGGCACAGGAGGCCGTACCCTCCCCGCATGACCACGCCCTCGTATCCTCCCAAGCCCTCCCCCGGCGACCGCGTGGCCGTCGTCTCGCCCGGCGCCGGTCTGCCCGAGCTCTTCCCACGCCCCTACGAACTGGGCCTGGAACGGCTGCGCGAGGAGTACGGCCTCGAACCGGTCGAGTATCCGACGACCCGGAAGATGGGCACGACGCCGCGCGAGCGGGCCGACGACCTCCACGCGGCCTTCGCCGACCCGGACGTCAAGGCGGTCTTCACGTCGATCGGCGGTGACGACCAGATCACCGTGCTGCCGCTGCTCGACCGGGAGTTGCTGCGCGCCAACCCCAAGCCGTTCTTCGGCATGAGCGACAACAGCAACGTGTTGGCGTTCCTGTACAACTCCGGTGTCGTCGGCTACCACGGCGGGACCGTGATGACCACGCTCGGCAGGTCCGGCGCCATGCACCCGATGACCGCGGACTCCCTGCGCGCGGCCCTGTTCACATCGGGGCCGTACGAACTGCGGCCCGCCGAACGCTTCAACGACATCGACCGCGACTGGGCCGACCCGGCGACCTTCGACGCGGAGCCGCCGACCGTACCGGGCACCGGATGGACCTGGGTGAACCCCGACCGCGTGGTGGAGGGCCGGAGCTGGGGCGGTTGTCTGGAGATCATCGGCTGGCTGCTGATGGCCGACCGCGAGGTGCCGCGGGATCTGTCCGTGTTCGACGGCGGTGTGCTCATCCTGGAGACCTCGGAGGAACTGCCGAGCGGCGAGGAGGTCTTCCGCACCCTGCGGAACATGGGCGAGCGCGGTCTGCTCCGGCGCTTCTCCGCGCTCCTGATGGGCGGCCCCAAGACGTGGTCCTTCGACCGGCCCAACACCCCGGAGGAGGCTGCCCGTTATGCGGCCGGACAGCGGGAGGCGGTGCTGCGCGCCATGCGGACATACGCCCCCGACACCACGATCGTGTTCGACGTCGACCTCGGACACACCGATCCCCAGGTCGTGATCCCCTACGGGGGTGTGATCCGCGTGGACGGTCCCGCCCGGCGCATCACCGTGCACTACTGAGACGCGTTGACGCCTCCTGGCACACAGTGACGTCGAACGCACCTCCACACGCCCCCCGTAACCGCCCGTCACCGTGGGTAGTTGACGCGGCATGCAACCTGCACGCACCGTGAAACCGCCCTCCATGCTGCGACTCGCGACCGCCTCGCTCGCCGGGACGGCCATCGAGTTCTATGACTTCTTCGTCTACGGGACGGCGGCGGCCCTCGTCCTGGGGCCGCTGTTCTTCCCGACGTTCTCACCTCTGGCCGGGACGCTCGCGGCCTTCGCGACGTTCGGGGTCGGGTTCGTGGCGAGACCCTTGGGCTCGGTGCTGTTCGGGCACATCGGGGACCGGCATGGGCGGCGGCCGGTCCTCGTCGCCTCGCTGCTGCTGACCGGGGGCGCGACCGTGGCCGTCGGCTGCGTTCCCACGTTCGACTCGATCGGCGTGACCGCCCCCTTCCTCCTCCTCGTGCTGCGCTTCCTGCAAGGGCTCGGGCTGGGTGGGGAGTGGGGCGGGGCGGTGCTGCTGACGGCGGAGCACGCACCGCCCGAGCGGCGCGGACTGTGGTCCAGCTTCCCCCAGGTCGGGCCGGCCGTGGGGTTCCTGCTGGCCAACGGGGTGATGCTGGCGCTTTCCGCGAGCCTGACGGAGGCCCAGTTCGCCGCCTGGGGCTGGCGGGTGCCGTTCTGGGCGGCGGGTGTGCTGGCCGTCGCGGGGCTGTGGCTGCGCTCGTCGCTCACGGAGAGCCCGCAGTTCCTCCGGATCGACGAGCCCGCGCGCGTGCCGCTCGCCGAGGTGGTGCGCGGCCACTGGCGCCTCGTCCTGCTGACGGCCGGGGCACTCGCGGTCGGGTACGCGGTGTTCTACTCGGTGACGACCTGGTCCCTCGCGTACGGGACGGAGCGCCTCGGGGTGAGCCGTACCGTCATGCTCACCTGCATCATGGGCGCCGTGGTGGTGAAGGGCGCCCTGACACCGCTGGCCGCCGTGCTCGGCGACCGGTACGGGAGGCGCCCGATGTGCCTGATCGGCTGTGGTGTCACCGTGCTGTGGATGTTCCCCATGGTCGCGTTGCTGTCGACCGGCGAGCCCCTGCTGATCTTCTTCGGCTTCCTGGTGGCGATGCTCGCGTTCGTCACGATGTTCGCGGTCATCGCGGCGTATCTGCCGGAGCTGTACGAACCCCGGGTGCGCTGCACGGGTGCCGCGGTCGGCTACAACCTCGGCGGGGTGCTCGGCGGCGCCCTGACCCCGATCGTGGCCACCGCCGTGGCCCAGGGTGGACGCGTGCCCTGGGGCGTGGGCGCCTACCTGACCGGGATCGCCCTGCTGAGCCTGGGCTGCTTCGCGCTGCTCCCGGAGACCCGGCCGGTGCCCCTGGCGACGGCGAGGGAAGCGGAGGCGACGGCGGGGTGAGAGACGGGCGGGCCTCGGAGGCCCCCTGACCAGCGCACGAGCGTCTCCTACGGATTCACCGCCAGCTCCAGATACGCCGCGAACAGCACCAGGTGGACCCCGCCCTGCAGCGGTGTCGCACGTCCCGGGACCACGGTCAGCGAGGCCACGACGACGGTCAGGGCGAGCAGCACCATGTGGGTGGCGCCGAGACCAAGGACGAGGGGGCCGGAGAGCCAGACGGAGGCCAGGGCGACGGCCGGGATGGTCAGGCCGATACTGGCCATCGCGGAGCCCAGGGCGAGGTTGAGGCTGGTCTGGACGCGGTCACGGCGGGCCGCGCGCAGGGCGGCGATGGTCTCGGGCAGCAGCACGAGCAGCGCGATGATCACACCGACGACGGCGTGCGGCAGTCCGGCCGCCTCGACGCCGGACTCGATGGTGGGTGAGACGCCCTTGGCGAGACCCACCACTCCGACGAGCGCCAGGCCGAGCAGGCCGAGGCTGATCCGGGCGGTGCGGGCCGACGGTGCCTCGGCGTGGTCGTCCTCGGTGATCACCTCGCCCAGCCGGGTGATCGGGAGGAAGTAGTCCCGGTGGCGCACGGTCTGGGTGGCCACGAACAGGCCGTACAGGGCCAGTGAGGACAGTGCGGCGAAGGTGAGTTGGGCCGTGGAGAACTCGGGGCCCGGCTTGCTGGTGGTGAAGGTGGGGAGGACCAGGCTGAGCGTGGCCAGGGTCGCGACCGTGGCGAGGGCGGCGCCGGTGCCCTCGGGGTTGAAGACGGCCAGCCCGTGGCGCAGTGAGGCGACGAGCAGGCACAGGCCGACTATGCCGTTGCAGGTGATCATCACCGCAGCAAAAACAGTGTCACGGGCGAGGGTCGAACTCTTGTCCCCGCCGTCGGCCATCAACGTGACGATCAGCGCGACCTCGATGATCGTGACGGCGACGGCGAGGACGAGGGAGCCGAACGGTTCGCCGACCCGGTGCGCGACGACCTCGGCGTGGTGGACGGCGGCCAGTACGGCTCCCGCCAGCACCAGTGTCACGAGGGCGACGGCCGCGGCGGGCAGATCACGTCCCCAGGTGAGAGCGAGCAGGACGACCGCGGCCACCGGGACGACAACAGTCCATCGCGTCGTGAGCGACCGGAGCCGAGCGAGCATGCGGTGATCCTTTCAGACGTGCAAGGGCCCCGCACTCCGGTCGACGCCGTGGAACTGCGTCTCCGTCGTGCGGGGCCCCATCGCTTACTTGCTGTGCGGTGTCGGCCTCCGTCAGGCCTCGACGCTGTCCTTCTCGGCGCCTTCGGCCTTTTTCTGCTCGGCCTTCCCCTGCTCGGCCTCGGCCTGCTCCTGCTTCTTGGAGGCGATCAGGCTGGTGATCGTGGTGACGATCAGGACCGCACAGATCACGCCGAGCGACACCGGGATGGAGATCTCGGGGACGTGTACCCCGGACTCGTGCAGTGCATGCAGCACCAGCTTCACGCCGATGAAGCCGAGGATGACCGACAGACCGTAGGACAGGTGGACCAGCTTCTTCAGCAGTCCGCCGATGAGGAAGTACAGCTGTCGCAGGCCCATGAGCGCGAACGCGTTGGCCGTGAACACGATGTACGGGTCCTGGGTCAGGCCGAAGATCGCCGGGATCGAGTCCAGCGCGAAGAGGACGTCGGTGGTGCCGATGGCGAGCATGACGACCAGCATCGGCGTCATGACGCGCTTGCCGTTCTGCTCGATCCACAGCTTGGTGCCGTGGTAGCGGTCGGCGACGCCGAAGCGCTTCTCGGCGGCCTTGAGGAGCTTGTTCTCCTCCCACTCCTCGTCCGACTCCTCGGCCCTGGCCTCCTGGATCAGCTTCCAGGCGGTGTAGATGAGGAACGCGCCGAAGATGTAGAAGACCCAGGCGAAGCTGGAGAGGATCGCCGCGCCCGCGGCGATGAATATCGCGCGGAGCACCAGGGCGATCAGCACACCGATCAGCAGCACCCGCTGCTGATACTGCGAGGGCACCGAGAACTTCGCCATGATCAGGACGAAGACGAAGAGGTTGTCGACGCTCAGCGACTTCTCGGTGATGAAGCCCGCGAAGAACTCTCCGGCCGGCTGGCCGCCGGCGAAGACGAGCAGTCCCAGTCCGAAGAGGGCGGCCAGAACGATCCAGACGACCGTCCAGATTCCGGCTTCCTTGATGGACACGTCATGGGGTTTGCGGCCGATGAAGAAGTCGACCGCGATGAGGGCGGCAAGGCCCAGGACAGTCGTGACCCACAGGGTCGTGGAAACATCCACTGCGCCTCCGGCAGTACGTAACGGC
Organism: Streptomyces sp. NPDC002787; assembly: GCF_053592095.1. Lineage (NCBI taxonomy): Bacteria > Bacillati > Actinomycetota > Actinomycetes > Kitasatosporales > Streptomycetaceae > Streptomyces > Streptomyces sp. NPDC002787. Next base: position 266,318 of record NZ_JBSFVC010000004.1, read on the forward strand.
AAATTTCAGCGTCGTCGCTACCGGAGGTCTCTTCCACCCGGTCCTCCAGGGCGTTCCACAACGCCTGGTGCCGCCGGGCCGACGCCCCGGGATCAGGATTGATCCGTATTGACGGGTACGCCGCAGCAAGTAGGGAGTACTCCCCTCCGCACGGAAAGAGTACCCAATCACCAAGAGTAGGTAAAGGGCAAAGCAAAGAAAGCATCAAAACAGCTGGTCAGGCGGCTTTACGAGAGCTTGGTACGGGGTGGTCCTCACCGGTTCCAGGAGCGACGGGCTTCCGCGACCCGGGCGAGCACGTCGTGCAGGACGCGGCTGCCGGGCGGGATGCTCGACGGCTCGTACGTCCACGCGTGCCCGACCCAGGGGTCGGCGAGGTGGTCGTCCGGGATGGGTGTCAGTCGCATCAGCGAACGCCACAGCGGGTCGAGCAACGGCCCGTAGGCGGCGGCCTCCTGCCGGTCGGCGACCATCATCAGGTGGACGCCGACGGCCGGCCCCTCGTCCGCGAGGTAGCGGAGCTGGGTCACGGCGCGGTCGTCGAAGCCGTGCGGGAAGTCGTTGACGATCAGCAGGTGCTCGGCCGTGTCGAAGCCCGGGGGCAGTGCGTCCGCCGCGCCGCCGCGCACCGCCATCTGCACGAGGTCCACCCGCTGGGTGAGCTGCCCCAGAACCTCCGCGACGCCGGCGGCCCCGGCGGCGGGCGGCCCGGCGAGCACACCGGCCTGTGCCAACGGTGCCAGCGCGGTCGCACCGGCCCCGGCCGCGTCGATGACGTGCACCGCGAACTCTCCGGGTGGGTAGACCGCGAGCAGGCGTGCGGCGAGGGACACCGCCGTGTCCAGCGCGAGGCGGCGCAGCTCGTCGGAGTCGGCGAACGCGTCGCGGGAGCCGGAGCGGCCACTGTCGATCCACAGCCCGCGCTCCAGCGGCAGCCGGACCAGCATCGGGATGCGCACGTCCTCGCTCTCCGGCAGATGGAGGTTCCCCAGGCGCAGTGCCATCGGTATCTCCATCGGCACCCGGTAGCCGTGCCAGACCGGGTTGTCCCAGCTCGCGTAGGCCGGGGGCAGCGCGGGTTCGACGACGTCGGCCTCGGCCCGGAGCTGGGCGAGGTCTCGGTCGAGGGCGGCCTTCGCCTGGTCGACGAGCTGGGCGTGCTTGGCGCGGGCGGCCTCACGCGCGGCGTCGCCCTGCCCGCCGATGCGGCTGCGCGGGTCGGACAGGACCTTGTCCAGCTCCTGCTCCATGCGTGACTCGGCGAAGTCGACGGCGCTGCGGTACGCGGCGGTGGTGCGGGCGAGGTCCTCGAACATGCCCCACACCTGGTTGTAGAGCCGCTCCTCCATGGACCAGCCGGTCGCGTCCCCGGCGACGGGCCGCGCGGGCTGCCCGGGCTGGGCCGGAGGCGCGGTCGGCGGGGGCGGGGGCGGCGCGGTGGTCTGCCGTCCGGGGTGGGTGTAGTTGACGGGGCCACCGGCCGTGGGCGCCGTGGGATGGGTACCGGCGGAGGGGTCGGCCGGGGCTGAGCCACCGTGCTGCGGCGAGGCGTGGTCGGGCAGCGTGGCGTCGTGAGAGCCGTACGGGGATGAGGCGCCGTACGGCAAGGGGGACTGTCCCTGCTGCGGCGCTGTGTTCCCGGCCAGGCCCTGGGGTGTCGTACCGCTGTGTGTCTGGTCGGGGCCCGGCGTGGGTGCGGCCGTCTGGTGGGGGCGTTCCGTGTCCGGCAGGCGGGGCGGGGGCGCGGCCACGGAGCGGGCGAGGCCCTGGGCCACGGCGTCGTGGATGCTGTCGGCGAGCTGCTGAGCCTGGGACAGGCCCTGGTCGGTGAGCAGCTCCGCGAGGCCGCCCGCGTACCCCTGGCCGACCGCGCGGACCTTCCAGGCGCCCTGCCTGCGGTACAGCTCGAGGGCGATGACGGCGGACTCCGCCTCCAGGTCCGTCAGGGTGTAGCTGGCGACCTCGGTGCCGTCGAGGCCGGTGACCGCGACGAAGGGGGCGGCGACGGCGCCGAACCGTGCCGGGCCGCCGTGCCCGGACGGCAGGGCGAGCAGCACCGTCACCCGGTGCACGGACGGCGTCAGGGCGTCGAGGTCCACGGCGAGCCGGTGGTCGGCCGCCGCCTGTTGGGAGACCTCGATGCCCGGCAGGGTGGGCGCGCCCGGGTGGGCGACCCACTCCACGCCGTGCACCCGGCCGTGGTCGTCGCCGAGGGTGGCCCCGGCGACGAGCGGCGTGCCGGCCGAGACGCGGATCTCCAGTCGGACCTCGGGCAGCGGATGGTTCTGCCCCCGGACCAGCTCGGCCGTCATCGACTTCGTCCCCCTGTGTCGCTTGCTGCGCGGTGCGTCGTGCTGCCTACAGGACCGGCAGGATCGCCGGCATCAGGTCCTGGAAGGTGCGGCCATTGGCGGGCGAGCCGATGGCGGTCATCTGCCAGCCCGTACCCGCGCGGTGCACCTTGGCCATGATCTGGGCCGTGTACTGGCCGCCGCCCGCGAGGGTGTAGCGCGCGAGCTCCTCGCCGTTGGTCTCGTCGACCAGGCGGCAGAACGCGTTCTGTACCTCCTGGAAGGTCTGGCCCGTGAAGGAGTTCACGGTGAAGACGATCTGGTCGATGTGGACCGGGACCCGGGCCAGGTCGACGAGGATCGCCTCGTCGTCGCCGCCCCCGCCGACACCGCCCACCAGGTTGTCACCGGTGTGGCGGACCGAGCCGTCGTCGCTCACGAGGTGGCGGAAGAAGACGACGTCGACGGGCTGCTTGTCCGCGAACAGCACCGCGGACGCGTCCAGGTCGATCTCACGGGTGCGGGATCCGAACAGGCCGCGCCGAGGGGCAGCCTGCCAGCCGAGACCCATGCGCACCGCGGTCAGACTGCCTCCGTCGTTCTTCTGCAGACTGATGGCCTGACCCTTGGTCATGTTGACGGTCACGCGCTGATTCCCCTCTCGAACTGTCCCCTGTTTCCGCGGCGTCCACGGATGTGCAGCACCTTACGCAGCGGCACTGACATTGCCGCAGCCTGTGTCGCACTTTGTGTCGGTCTTGCAACACAGCGCGCCCGTGCCCGGAGCACGCCCCCTCCCCCAGCGCCTGCCGGGGCCGTCAGGCCAGACCCGCCTCCTTCATCTGCCGCAGTTCCTTCTTCATCTCGGAGACCTCGTCGCGCAGCCGGGCGGCGATCTCGAACTGCAGGTCGGCGGCGGCCGCGCGCATGCGCTCGGTCATCTCCTCGATCTGCTGGGCGAGGTCGGCCGCGGGGCGGTCGGTCGGGACGGTCTCCGTGGCCTTGCCCTTGGCGGACTTCGCCGCCTTGGCCGCCTTGCCACCGAGGGAGGGCACGGGGGCCTTGGCTCCCTTGCCGTCCTTCCCCTGGCGGTAACCCGTGCCGAGCAGCTGCTCGGTGTCGACCTCCTCGCGGGCGATCCGCGCGACGATGTCGTTGATCTTCTTGCGGAGCGGCTGGGGGTCGATGCCGTTCGCCTTGTTGTACGCGACCTGCTTCTCCCGGCGGCGGTTGGTCTCGTCGATGGCCTTCTCCATCGCCGGGGTGATCTTGTCGGCGTACATGTGGACCTGGCCGGACACGTTGCGCGCCGCGCGGCCGATGGTCTGGATGAGCGACGTCCCGGAGCGCAGGAAGCCCTCCTTGTCGGCGTCGAGGATCGCCACCAGGGAGACCTCGGGGAGGTCCAGGCCCTCCCTGAGGAGGTTGATGCCGACCAGGACGTCGTACTCACCGGCTCGCAGCTCACGCAGCAGTTCGACGCGGCGGAGGGTGTCGACGTCGCTGTGGAGGTAGCGGACCTGGATGCCGAGTTCCAGGAAGTAGTCGGTGAGGTCCTCGGCCATCTTCTTGGTGAGCGTGGTGACCAGGACGCGCTCGTCCTTCTCGGTGCGCCCCCGGATCTCGTGCACCAGGTCGTCGATCTGGCCCTCGGTGGGCTTGACGACGACCTCGGGGTCGACCAGGCCGGTGGGGCGGATGATCTGCTCGACGTAGCCGTCGGAGCGGGACAGCTCGTACTGCCCGGGGGTCGCCGAGAGGTAGACCGTCTGCCCGACGCGCTCCTGGAACTCCTCCCACTTCAGGGGCCGGTTGTCCAGGGCGGACGGCAGCCGGAAGCCGTGGTCGACGAGGGTGCGCTTGCGGGAGGCGTCGCCCTCGTACATCGCGCCGATCTGGGGCACGGTGACGTGGGACTCGTCGATGACGAGGAGGAAGTCGTCCGGGAAGTAGTCCAGCAGCGTGTTCGGCGGGGAGCCGGGCTCGCGGCCGTCGAAGTGCATCGAGTAGTTCTCCACGCCGGAGCAGGAGCCGATCTGGCGGAGCATCTCCAGGTCGTACGTCGTGCGCATGCGCAGCCGCTGGGCCTCCAGGAGCTTGCCCTGCTTCTCCAGCTCCGACAGGCGCTCCCCCAGCTCCTTCTCGATGTCGTTGGCGGCGCGCTCCAGGCGCTCGGGACCGGCGACGTAGTGGGAGGCGGGGAAGACGTACAGCTGCTGGTCGTCGCTGATGATCTCGCCGGTGAGCGGGTGGAGGGTGGAGAGGGCCTCGATCTCGTCGCCGAACATCTCGATGCGGACGGCGAGCTCCTCGTAGACCGGGAAGATCTCGATGGTGTCGCCGCGGACGCGGAAGGTGCCGCGGGCGAAGGCCAGGTCGTTGCGCGTGTACTGGATGTCCACGAAGCGGCGCAGGAGCTCGTCCCGGTCGAACTCGTCGCCGACCCTGAGGGGGACCATGCGGTCCACGTACTCCTGGGGCGTGCCGAGGCCGTAGATGCAGGAGACCGAGGCGACCACGACGACGTCGCGGCGGGTCAGCAGCGAGTTGGTCGCGGAGTGGCGCAGCCGCTCCACCTCCTCGTTGATCGAGGAGTCCTTCTCGATGTAGGTGTCCGACTGCGGGACGTAGGCCTCGGGCTGGTAGTAGTCGTAGTACGAGACGAAGTACTCGACCGCGTTGTTCGGCAGCAGCTCGCGGAACTCGTTGGCCAGCTGGGCGGCCAACGTCTTGTTGGGCGCCATCACCAGGGTGGGGCGTTGGAGCTTCTCGATCATCCACGCGGTGGTGGCGGACTTGCCGGTGCCGGTCGCGCCGAGCAGGACGACGTCCTTCTCACCTGCTCCGATGCGCTGGGCGAGCTCGGCGATGGCCGTGGGCTGGTCACCGCTCGGCTGGTAGGGGCTGACGACCTCGAAGGGCGCCACCGTGCGTTCGATCTTGGAAACGGGCCGCATGCAATCCACCGTACGACCCCGCACTGACAACGGGCTCCGATCAGCGGTTCTGCGGTGCGCGGTAACTCCGCTCGCGGTGCTCCTGGCCGGTGCGGGACTCCTGGTGCCGACAGGTGTGCGCGGTGGCCTGGGCCGGGATGCCGGGCCGCCGCTCGACGGGGTTTCCGTGGAACCTGCCCATGATCATGAAGGGGTCGAACATCACGACGACGCCCGCGAGGAGCAGGAAGACCAGCGGGCCGATCATCAGCGGGGCGAGCAGGGCGGCGGACGAGGAGCCGCCGGCCGGGTCGGGGGCGGCGGCGCTGTGCAGGTGGACGCTGAGCGCGGCCATGCCCGTGTAGTGCATGCCGCTGACCGCGATCCCCATGACGAGACTGGCGCCCACGCTCCACAGGAAGCCGCGGACCTGTCCGGCGGCCCACAGGGCGGCGATCGCCGCCACCACGGCGATGACGACCGAGGCGGCCACGGTCAGGGTGTTGTACTGCAGCGTGCCGTTGAGGCGCATTCCGGCCATGCCCAGGTAGTGCATGGAGGCTATGCCGAGGCCGGTGATGGTGCCGCCGGTGAAGAGCGCGGCCCCGGTCGCTCCCTTGGAGGCCACCATGAAGATCCCGATGCCGACCATGACGACCGCGACGGCGAGGCTCGCGAAGGTGGTCAGCGGGTCGTATTGGATCGGGGTCTGAAGAACCTTGAACCCCATCATCGCGACGAAGTGCATGGTCCAGATGCCTGAGCCGATGGCCGCCGAGCCCAGCGCGAGCCAGCCGACCCGCCAGCGGCCGTCGACCAGCATCGATCTGGTCGTGCAGCGCAGGCCGAGCGCACCACCGAGGCAGGCCATGAGATAGGCCACCACCGGTGTGACGAGTCCGTAGCTGAAGCCGTCGACCGTGCCCTGCATTCGCGGCTGCCTTTCCCGCCCTGTCGCGTCCCTGGATTTCCCTGCACCGCCCCCGCCCCCAGGACCGCCACAGCGGCGAGGGTTGTCGCAGAGAGTATGACCCCCACCGGAATGGTCGAACGATTTTCCGGCAAAGAAACACGGCCTTGCCCCACTTGTGCGGTGCCCGTGAGCGGACTTGGGCAACTCCATTCAATTCGTGGCCATCCTGCACCCTCCTGCTGTTGACCCTCTGCTGTCACGCTTGAGCTGACCGTGACCGATCGACGCGAGGAGTACGCATGCACGTGCGCGCAGTTGCCGCCGCGACCACAGCGTTCATGGGGGCCGCCGTCCTCCTGCTCCCGACTTCCGCCGCACACGCGGCCGCCGACGCCGAGAATCCGCTGGTCGTCGCGCATCGCGGAGCTTCCGCCTACGCGCCCGAGAACACCCTGGCCGCCGTCGACAAGGCCGACGAGATGGGCTTCAGCTGGGTCGAGAACGACGTCCAGCGCACCAAGGACGGCGAACTCGTCATCCTCCACGACGCGACCCTGGCGCGGACGACCAACGTCGAGGAGCTCTATCCGGACCGGGCGCCCTGGAACGTACGGGACTTCACCGCCGCGGAGATCGCGCGCCTGGACGCGGGCAGCTGGTTCGGCAGCGGCTACGCGGGCGCGCGCGTGCCGACCCTGGAGCAGTACATGAGGCGGGTCACACGCAACCATCAGAAGCTCGTCCTGGAGATCAAGAACCCGCAGCTCTACCCCGGCATCGAACAGCAGACCCTGAAGGTGCTCAGCAACGAGGGCTGGCTCGGCCCGGCGCACCTCGACAGGCTGGTGATCCAGAGCTTCAGCACCGACACCGTACGGCTGGTCCACGAGCTGAGCCCGGCGGTGAAGACCGGCTTCCTCGGCACCCCGGACGTCGCCGACCTCCCCGAGTACGCGACGTTCAGCGACCAGATCAACTCCTCCTACACGACCATCTCCGCGTCCTATGTGGCCGTGATCCACGCGCTGGAGGGTCCGCACGGGAAGCCTCTGGAGATGCTCACCTGGACCGTGAACGACGCGGACAACGCCCGCCGGGTGGCGGGCTACGGCGTGGACGGCATCATCACCAACAAGCCGGACGTGGTCAGAGAGGCCACGCAGGGCTGACGGAACGGGCCCTCGTCCGTGGCGTGCGTTCCGAGGCGGAGCGCACGCCACCGGCGTTGTCGGTGGCGGGCCGTACGGTGGTGGCATGAACAGCCATGCGCAGGACGAGCAGCAGGTCGTGTGGGCCGTCGTCGGCACGGACATCGGCCCGCTGCTGCTGGCCGCGACGGACGACGGCCTGGTGAACGTCGTGTTCCACGCCACGGACGCGGTGCGCGACAAGGCGGTCGACCGGCTCGCCTCCCGCCTCGGCACCGCGCCCGTCGAAGCCCCCCGCGCCCCTCAGCTGGCCGAGGCGATACGCCAGGTGGAGGCGTACTTCGCCGGCCGGCGTCACGACTTCGACCTGCCGCTGGACTGGTCGCTGATCTCCGGCTTCAACCGCCAGGTGCTGCGCGAACTGGCCTCCGGCGTCCCGTACGGCTCGGTCGTGGGCTACGGCGACCTCGCCCGGCGGGTGGGCCAGCCGGGCGCCGCCCAGGCGGTCGGCGTCGCGATGGGGTCGAATCCCCTGCCGGTGGTGGTGCCGTGCCATCGGGTGGTCGAGAGTGATGGCGGCATCGGAGGGTTCGGCGGCGGGCTGGAGACCAAGCGGAAGCTGCTGGCCCTGGAAGGGGTGCTTCCCGAGCCCTTGTTCTGAGGCGGCCATGGGCGGACTTTGCGCGCCGGTGCGTGGCCTTTGTCTGGGCGGTGCCGGCAGCAGGCTCTGTGCCGCGAATCGGTCATCGGTCGTCGTTCCGGAAGGCGGAGGTCGGCCGAGAACCAGTTACTCGTAGTGCCGTGCCTCGAACACGTTTCCGTCCGGATCGCGGAAGTAGAAGCTGCGTCGGGCCATTCCACGTGCGCCGAAGGAGTCGTACGAGAGGTCCGAGACGGGAACCGCCCGCTCCTCGAGGCGGGTGCGCAGTTCGTCGAAGGCGTCGCCGGGCATGGCGAGGCAGACGTGGTTGACGGGGTGACCGGCGCTGTCGGCGGCGCCGGGCACCATCTGCATCTTCTCGGCCACGGCGAGCGACATGAGGTCGAGGATGGTCTCGTCGTTGAGGCGTACGGAGGGGAAGGGCGCCTGTCCCGCGGCGTATTCGGTGACCCTCACGGGTTCCAGGCCGACGGCCTTCTCGTAGAAGTCGGCCGCGGCGATCGGCTCCTGGACCCAGAGAACGACATGGTCGAGACGAGTCGTGTTGTCCGTCATGCACTTCAGGCTGGTGTCCCGCACCACAACGCGCAAGGGTTTGGCCGGGCGCGCCGTCCGCCAGGGATGAGAGAAGAACGACAGACAGGAGGCAAGCGCGTGCTGGTGGTGTCCGAAGAGGTGCGGGAAGCGGTCGACGCGCGTCGACCGGTGGTGGCGCTGGAGTCCACGATCATCGCGCACGGGCTGCCCCGCCCGCGCAATCTGCAGGTGGCACTGCAGCTGGAGGACGTCGTACGGCAGGAGGGCGCCGTACCGGCGACGATCGCCGTGCTGGACGGGCGCCCTCATGTCGGCCTCGACAAGGAGCAGGTGGAGCGGGTCGCGAACGAGGACGGCATCCGCAAGCTCGGGCACCGTGATCTGCCGCTCGCGGTGGCCTCCGGGGTGAGCGGCGCGACGACCGTGTCGGCGACGGCCCAGCTGGCGGCCTTGGCGGGCGTACGGGTGTTCGCGACGGGCGGGCTCGGGGGTGTGCACCGGGAGTGGACGGTGACCCAGGACGAGTCCGCCGACCTGGGGCTCCTGGCACGCACCCGGATCACCGTGGTGTGCGCGGGAGTGAAGTCGATCCTGGACGTGCCGGCGACTCTGCAGCGCCTGGAGACGCTGGGTGTCGCGGTCGCCGGGTACGGCACGGAGCGCTTCCCCGGCTTCTATCTGTCCGACTCGGGGCACCCGGTGGAGTGGACGCTCCGGTCGCCCGGCGAGGTCGCGGACGTCATGCGGGCGCAGGACGCGCTCGACGGTTCCGAGTCGGCGTTGATCGTCGCCAATCCCGTGCCCGAGGAGGAACAGCTCGATCCCGAGTTGCACGCGCGTGTACTCGCCGAGGCGCTGCGGGCGTGCGAGGCGGAGGGGGTGACGGGGCAGGCGGTCACACCGTTCCTGCTGAGCTATCTGGTACGGCACACCGACGGCGCCTCCCTGAGCGCCAACCTGGCGGCGGTACGGGGCAACGTGCGCCTCGCGTCGCGGATCGCGGCGGCCTGGGCAGGGGCGTGACGTGAGCGGGGCGCTGCTCGTCGTGGGGGACGTCGTGACGGATGTCGTGGCCCGGCACCGCGGGCCGCTCGCGCCGGGTACCGACACGGCTTCCGCGATCCGGACGCTGCCGGGCGGTGCGGGCGCCAACGTGGCCTGCTGGGCGGCCCATCGGGGCTGCGCCGACGTGCGGCTGCTCGGGCGCGTGGGCACGGACGGGGCCGCGTGGCACGAGCGGGAGTTGCGGGCTTCGGGCGTACGGCCCCATCTGGTCGTCGATCCCGAGGCACCGACGGGGACGGTGATCTGCCTGGTGGACACGGGCCATGCGGCCGAACGCACGTTCCTCACGGACAGCGGCGCCGCGCTGCGGCTGGACCGGGACGACTGGTCGCCGTCCCTCCTCGACGGGGTCGCGCGGTTGCATCTGTCGGGCTATCTGTTCTTCTCGGAGCCGAGTCGGGCGCTGGTCGCCGTGGCCCTGGAGTCGGCACGCGCGCGTGGGGTGCCGGTGAGCGTGGATCCCGCGTCGGCCGGGTTCCTCACCCAGTTCGGTGTGGACCGTTTCCTCGCGCTGGCCGAGGGGGTCGATGTGCTGTTGCCCAGCCGCGACGAGGCGTGTCTGCTGACAGGACTGCCCGATCCGGCCGACGCGGCGGCCAAGTTGAGCCGTCTCGTTCCCCTGGTCGTGTCCAAGCAGGGGGCCGACGGTGCTCTGGTCGCGTGCGGCGGCAGGGTCGCGTCCCGGATTCCGGCGGCCCCCGCCACGCCCCGCGACACAACGGGCGCGGGTGACGCCTTCACCGGGGCCTTCCTGGCCGCGCTGCTCGCGGGCGCGGAGGCCGAGGAGGCGGCGACGGAGGGGTGCCGGGCGGGGGCGCTAGCGGTGGGGAAAGTGGGCGGGAGGCCGCCGGCTGCCGACTGAGTCCTGCGGCGTCGACGGCGCTGTCCCATGGCATCAACCGTGCGACGCAGCGGCCCGCCCCGGAACGGCGACGGAACGGTCCGCCCTGGGGCTGACCTTGGAGTTGTGACGGAACGGTCCGCCCTGAGGCTCCGGCGAAACGGTCCCTCCCTGGGGCGTGGCATGCCACGTCTGGAGCGTGGCACGCCACTACGCCTTGCGTCCCCATGCCGAGATCAGCGGCGGGGCGGCGATGTCCATCGTGCCGGTGGCCACGTAGGACAGATGCCGGTCGATCTCCTCGTCCGTGGCGAGATTCGCCGCGACGAGATCCCCACGGAGCCGCTCGACGGTCGCCGACTCCAGGGCGGCGCAGCCCGGTGAGGAGACGGGGAAGTACGCGTGGGCCTCCACACCGCGCAGGCCCGCCGCGCGCAGCAGGCGTGGAAGTCTGCGGCCGTACGCCGGGTCGATTCCCCGTTCGGTGAGCAGCGCGCGGATCGCCTGGCGCAGTCGGTTGGCCACCTGGTGCTCGGGGCCGGATTCCTCAAGGCAGGCCAACGGTTGGAGGACGGGGTCGGCGTCCTCGATCAGGAGTCGTCCGCCGGGGCGCAGAGCCTCGACCATCGACAGCAACGCCCGCTCCCGGTCCGGTGCGTGGACCAGGGCGAGCCGGGCGTGGACGAGGTCGAAGCCCTCCCCCGGCGGCTGGTCGACGCCCACATGGTGCACCAGGGCCTCGACGGGAGGGCGGGTGACCGAGGGGACGGCCCACGAGATGTCGGTGTCGGTCGCCATGACCTTGCCTGTCGGTCCGACCTTCTTGGCCAGCCAGGACACCACGGAGGTGCCGCCCGCGCCGACCTCCCAGCAGCGCCAGCCGGAACCCAGGCCGAAATCCTCCATGTGCCGGAACGTCGTGAGGTCGAAGAGCGTGGCGAACGGGTCGGAGCGCTGTTCGGTCTCGCCCTGCCGGTGATCGAGGAGATACCCATCGGTTCGCATCATGCAGAGATCATCCCATTTAACCGACTTATCACTAATAGCGACTCTCCCGCAGCGCGCCATGTCCGGCCGCATCAGTTGGATCATCCACAAGTGAAACGGAATGCTCCGTTCCCACAGGCTTACCCGGCACTCATTCGGCCCTGGCAAACTGGCGCGACAAGGCACGAAGTGCGGTGCGAGGAGATCCACGCAAGGAGAGCCAGATGTCCATGGCAGGGAATCTGCGGAAGGTCACCGGCCTCGACAAGGTCGGCGGCCTCCGCAGGATGGCACGGCTGGCCCGACGTCGCCCCCGCGTCGACCTCAGCCATCCGGCCCGCTCCCCGCTGGGCACCTCGGTGGTGAACTGCGTGACGTACCACAAGGGCGTCCGCATCCCCGGCGGCCGCGATGTCATCGAGGCCGTCAAGCAGATCCGCAGGCACGACCACGGCTTCGTCTGGCTGGGACTGCACGAGCCGACACAGCGGGAGTTCGCCGGCATCGCCGAACTCTTCGATCTGCACCCGCTGGCGGTCGAGGACGCGGTCGAGGCCCACCAGCGCCCGAAGCTGGAGCGATACGGCGACACACTCTTCGCGGTGTTCAAGACGGTCTGCTACGTCGAGCACACCGAACTGACCGCCACCAGCGAGGTGGTGCACACCGGCGAGATCATGGTTTTCGTCGGTACCGACTTCGTGATCACGGTACGACACGGGCGGCACGGCTCACTCGGCCCGCTGCGCGAGGAACTGGAGGCGAATCCGGAGCAGTTGGCCAAGGGACCGGCCGCGGTGCTGCACGCGATCGCGGACCACGTGGTGGACGACTACCTGAGCGTCACGGACTCGGTGCAGACGGACATCGACCAGGTCGAGACCGATGTGTTCGCCGCGAACGGCGCGCGCGTCGACCCCGGCCGCATCTACCAGCTCAAGCGTGAACTGCTCGAACTGAAGCGGGCGGTGGCCCCGCTCGCCCGCCCGCTCCTGGAACTGACCGCACGCCCCATCCGGGTGGTCGACCCGGAGATACAGGCCTACTTCCGGGACGTCTCCGACCACTTGCTGCGGGCCACCGAGCAGATCGCGGCGTTCGACGAACTGCTGAACTCGATCCTGCAGGCCCATCTCGCGCAGGTCAGCGTCGCGCAGAACGAGGACATGCGGAAGATCACGGCGTGGGCGGCCCTCATCGCCGTTCCGACCATGGTGTGCGGGGTCTACGGCATGAACTTCGAGCACATGCCCGAGCTGCACTGGAAGTTCGGCTACCCGCTGGTCCTGGGAGTCATAGCCGCCGCCTGCATCACCCTCTATCGAGCCTTCAAGCGCAGCGGCTGGCTGTGACTCCAGGACCGGGGCCTGCCTGAGCACTCCGCAGGTCGGGCCGGTGACGGCGAGGCGACCGGCGGGGGCCGAGGCCGGGAAGGGGGAACGGAGGGATCGATCGGGTCAGTGCGTCGCGCTCTTCGCGTAGACGCTCTCGACCCAGGAGGCGATCTGTTCGTCCGACAGATGGTGGGCCAGGTCGGCCTCGCTGATCATGCCGACGAGGCGCTTGTTCTCGATCACCGGGAGCCGGCGGATCTGGTGCCCCTTCATCTCCTCGAGCACCTCGCTGATGTCGGCGTTCGCGTCGATCCAGCGCGGTGTGCCCTTGGCCAGCTCGCCCGCCGTGATCTGCGACGGGTCGTGGCCCAGGGCGACACAGCCGACGACGATGTCGCGGTCGGTGAGAATGCCGCAGAGCCGTTCGTTCTCGTCGCTGATGGGGAGCGCTCCGACGTTCAGCTGACGCATCAGCTGGGCGGCGCGGTCCAGGGTCTCGTGGGCGGGGATCCACTGGGCGCCGCGGTGCATGATGTCTCCGGCGGTGGTCATGTAGTACCTCCCGATGCCGGACGGCCGGCGCGGCGCAGGACGCACCGCTAGTCCCGGCGACCTACATTCTTGCCGCGCCCGGGATGAAGCGCATGCGGAGGCCCACAACCGGACCCGCCCGCCGCGGCACGAAGCCCCCTTCCCCTCGGCCGCGGTCGATGACACGGCGCCGCCGGAGAGACCCGCTGCCGAGCGGAACGCTCCGCTCACCCGTACCGTTCGCCATCCGGCCTGCCCCGTAGGGGGTGGGGCATCCGGCATCCCCTACGGGACCCCGAGGGGGCTTTCCCCCTTTGCGGCCCGGAGGGTCGCTCCATGTCCCGCCGGAGGGGCAGCGGCCATGATCCATCCATGACTTCACGGCGAACAAGCGTCCGGATTCTGGCTGGTGCGGCGGTCCTCGGCAGTGTGTCCGGCCTGCTGGCTCCGGTCTCGGCGGCGGCCGCCTCCCACAGTGAGCGGGCACTGGGCGGGGCCGTCGTCTCCGTCGAGGAGGCGGCCGACCTCACAGCGGAGGAAGTGGCCGGGGTACTCCGGGGAAAGATCGACTCGTCCCAGGTCCGCTTCGGCGTGACCGCCTATCGGGTCGCCTACCGCACCACTGACAGCGCGGGCGCCCCGACGACCGCGAGCCAGCTCGTCGTCCTGCCCAAGAACGGGGCGCGCCACCTGTCCACCGTCTCCTGGCTGCACGGCACCACCGTCTACCGCAAGGACGTCGCCTCGGAGAACCCGCAGTCGAACGACCGGCTCGCCGCCCTGCTGTTCGCCTCGACCGGGCGGGCCGTGTCGGCGCCCGACTACGTGGGCCTCGGCTCGGGCGAAGGCTTCCACCCCTACGGTGACCCTCGGGCCACCGTCGCGGCCTCGGTGGACGGCCTGCGCGCGGCCCGGACGTTCACCCACCGGAGCGGCCGGGAGCTGAAGCGGAGGGTGCAGGTCAGCGGGTTCTCGCAGGGCGGTCCCGCCACCATGCTGGTAGGCCGGGCGCTTCAGCAGAAGGGCGCCGACCGCTACTTCCGGCTGGGGGCACTCGCCCCGGTCGGCGGCCCCTACAACCTCTCGGCCTTCGAGGCCGCCGCGGCCGACGACAAGATCGCCAAATCCGGCATCTACCTCGCCTACTTCGTCACCGCCTGGAACAGGATGTACGGCCTCTACACGTCACCCGGCGACGTCTTCCGCTCCCCCTACGACAGCAAGGTGGAGGGTCTCTTCGACGGCCATCACACCGCCGGGCAGATCGTCAGCGAACTCCCGGCGGCCTCCAAGGACCTGTTCACCGAGGACTTCCTGAACAAGATCCGCAAGCCCGACGGTGTCCTGAAGGACAGGCTGCGCCCGATGGACAACACGTGCGACTGGCGGCCGAACGTACCGGTGGAGATCTTCCACGGCCGGGGCGACAAGGACGTCGACTTCAGTCACGCGGCGTACTGTGCCGACCAGTTGACGAGGAACGGCGCCGCACACCGGCTGACCGACGTCGGCGACCACGACCACAACGGATCGGTGCGGCAGGCCCTGCCCCGGATCGTCCGGTTCTTCGACGAGTCGGCGAGGACCGACTGAAGCGCGCCACCGGCAACGGCGGGTCGAGCCCACCGGCAACGGCGGGTCGGGCGGAGGACCCACCCGACCGTGCCGTTCGCCGCCTGCCGACTCATCCGTTCCAGGCCGGATGTCGGGGGTCGTCGGCGCGCACCAGGACGTCGGCGGTGGTGGCGGGATCGGTCTCGGCCTCATAGCGCTCGAAGGCGGGGAGGGTCCAGTGCTCGGTCTCGGGGGTGCGGCGGCGCAGGGCGGCCGGGGAGAGGAGGACGTGGACGGTCAGATCGAAGGGGAACCAGTGCTTCAGTAGGAAGGGACCGTGCGCCAACAGGGTTGCACCGGGCGGGAGTTCGACGTAGGGGCTGCGGGTCGCTCGGTCGGTGGCAGGATCCCAGAGGTCGGGCAGGACCCGGCCCGTGCCGCCGGGGTCGAGTGGGCCGAAGACCTCGCGCCACAGGGCGGCGATGTCGAACCAGCCGTCGTAGTACGCCTCCACGTCCTCGTGGCCGTACTCGAACCGGAGCGACGCGGGCCGGAGGAAGCCCTCGGTGCCCACGACGAGCGAGGACCGGCCGCGTATGCGCAGCGCCTCGGACACGAGCGCGGCGAGGTCGCCCGGGCGGGCGGCCGGGGCGCCGTCGAAGGCGATGCGGGGCCAGGGGGAGCCGTCGTCCGGTTTCAGGTCGAGGAGGCGGTCGGCGAGGAGGTCGCCGAGCCGTTCCCAGGTGATCGCTTCGAATCGCACACGGCCCATGATGCCGCGCGCGGCGAACCGTGCCCGAGCCGGTCGGCAGGCCGGTGCGAGGGCCGGGTGACCATGCGGCCACCAGGGGGAATGAACCGCGTATGGCAGCGCTCGCTACTCCCCCGCCTCGTACCGGACTTGTGGTCGTGCAGGCACTCAGGAAGAAGCACTGCGCCGAGTGCCGCAGCGGCCCGGTGGCGCTGCTGGTGCTGGAGGAGGGGGCGCCGCGCTGTCTCGACTGCGCGGACCTCGGACACCTGGTGTTCCTGCCCCGGGGGGACACCGCGCTCACGCGGAGAGCCAGGGAGGAGAGTTCGCTGTCGGCCGTGGTCGTACGGTTCAACCGGCGCCGGAGCCGCCACGAGCGGCAGGGCGTCCTGGTCGAGGAGACCGCGCTCGCCCGGGCCGAGGAGCGTTGCCTGGCGGACGCGGAGGCACGGAGGCGCCGCAGGGTGCGGGACGCGCGACGGCGGGCGGCGGAGGACGTGCGCTTCACGGACGCGTTCGCCACGGAGATACGACGGCTCTTCCCGGGGTGCCCGGACGAGCGGGCCCGGGAGATCGCCGCCCACGCCTCCGTACGCGGCAGCGGCCGCGTCGGCCGGAGCGCGGCGGGCCGCGCCCTGTCGGAGATGGCGGTCACCTCGGCGGTCATCGCCTCCGTACGGCACGTGGACACGCCGTACGACCAGCTCCTCATGAGCGGTGTACCCCGCCATCAGGCTCGGCGACGGATCGCGGGGGTGGTGGAGACGACCCTGCGGGAGTGGCGGGCGGCCGGGTGAAGGGGCGCAGCGCCTCGGTCCTGGTGACCGTCGTTGGTCGGGTGTTCACTTTTGGTGACGGTTGGTGAGGGGCAGGATCTTCGGGTTCGGGGGATCGAGGTGGGAGCGGACATGATCGATGGGCCGTACTTCGTGCTGACGGTGCTGGGGGTGCTCGGGACGGGGGTCGTGGCGGGTGTGTTCTGCGGCTTCTCGACGTTCGTGATGAAGGGGCTGGCGTCGTTGCCGCCGGCGCAGGGCGTGGCGGCGATGCAGGCGATCAATGTGAGTGCCCTGACGCCGGCGTTCATGCTCGTGTTCACCGGTACGGCGGTGCTGTGCGCCGTACTGGCCGTCGTGACGTTCGTGCTGTGGCCGGACGAGGGCAGGGTGGAGCTGCTGTTGGGCAGCGCGCTGTATCTGTTCGGCTGCTTCGGGGTCACGATGGTGGCGAACGTGCCGCGCAACGAGACGCTCGCCAAGCTGGACGCGGGCACGCCGGAGGCCGCCGCGTACTGGCGGGAGTACGTGAGCCGGTGGACGACGTGGAACCACGTCCGGATGGTCGCCTCGGCCGCTGCGGCCCTGGCGTATTTGCTCGCGCTCGCCTGAGGCGGGCCCGGCGGGCGCGTCGTATCGTGGCGGGAAGGGAGGCCGCCCGTGGGCGTACAGCCTCGCGCTTCGCGCCCCACGCCTCGCTGTCGGTCCGAGTCCACCGGTGTACGGCCGTGCCCGTACGCGTACGCCATACGTGAGGGAGACGGCGATGGCCGATCCCAAGGGTTTCATGACCACGCCACGCGAGGAGTGGCCCCGCCGGCCCGTCGAGGAGCGGGTGCGGGACTGGAACGAGGTGTACGTTCCGGGGGCGCTGCTGCCGATCATCAGCAAACAGGCCGACCGTTGTATGGACTGCGGCATTCCGTTCTGCCACGAGGCCTGTCCGCTGGGGAACCTGATCCCCGAGTGGAACGACCTGGTGTCGCGGGAGGACTGGCGGGCGGCGAGCGAGCGGCTGCACGCCACGAACAACTTTCCCGAGTTCACGGGGCGGTTGTGTCCCGCGCCCTGCGAGGCGGGGTGTGTGCTGGCGATCAACCAGCCCGCGGTGACCATCAAGAACGTGGAGGTGGCCATCGCGGACCGGGCCTGGGAGGACGGTCTCACGCCGCCGCGCCCGCCCGACCGGCTGACGGGCAAGACGGTCGCCGTCATCGGCTCGGGGCCCACCGGGCTGGCCGCGGCGCAGCAGTTGACGCGGGCCGGGCACACGGTGGCCGTGTACGAACGGGCCGACCGGATCGGGGGCCTGCTGCGGTACGGGATCCCGGCGTTCAAGATGGAGAAGCGGCATCTGGACCGGCGGTTGGAGCAGATGCGGGCGGAGGGCACGAAGTTCCGTACGTCGACCGCCGTCGGGAGGGACATCGGAGCGGTTGAGCTGCGGGCCCGGTACGACGCGGTGGTGATCGCCACGGGAGCCACGGCCTGGCGGGAACTGGACGTTCCCGGGCGGGAGTTGGACGGCATCCATCAGGCGATGGAGTATCTGCCGCTAGCCGACCGGGTGTGTGAGGGGGATCTGGAGGTGTCGCCGCTGTCGGCGGCCGGGAGACATGTCGTGATCGTCGGGGGTGGTGACACGGGGGCGGACTGTCTGGGCACGGCGGTGCGGGAAGGGGCCGCGTCCGTGACGCAGTTGGACATCTATCCGCTGCCGGAGGGGGAGCGTGACGAGGATGTCGATCCCTGGCCGACGTATCCGAAGGTGTACCGGCTCTCGGCGGCGCACGAGGAGGCGCGCGACCTGGAGACGGCGCCGGCGGCGGACGCGGACGCGCGGCTCTTCGCGGCGTCCACGCTCCGCTTCACCGGGGACGAGGCGGGGCGGGTACGGGCCTTGCACCTGGTCGAGGTGGACGAGCGGCGGCGGCCCCGGCCCGGAACCGAGCGGACGCTGCCCGCCGACCTGGTCCTGCTCGCCCTGGGGTTCTCCGGGCCGAATCGCCGGGACGGCCTCGTCGACCAGCTCGGGTTGGCTCTCGATCCGCGCGGAACCATCACGCGGGGGCCGGACTTCTCGACCAACGTCCCCGGTGTGTACGCCGCCGGGGACGCCGCCCGTGGGCAGTCCCTCATCGTGTGGGCGATCGCCGAGGGGCGGTCGGTGGCCGCCGCGGTCGACCACCGCCTGACCGGAACGGACCGGCTGCCCGCCCCGATCGGACCGTACGACCGGCCCATGACGGCGTAGCCGCCGAGCGCGAGGTCGGCCGCCGGCCTTGGGCCGCGGTTCGGTTCGGCACGCCCGCCCGCCGCACCGTTCGGGATGATCACCGGTCGTCCGTGCCGGCCTGTTTGGCGGTGGTGAGGGCAATGCGGTTCCAGGTGTTGATGGTGAGGATCAAGGCGATGACGTGGGCCAGTTCGGTGTCGTCGAAGTGGGCGGAGGCTTCGGTGTAGACGTCGTCGGGGACGCCGGCGTCGGCGACGAGGGTGACCGCTTCGGTGAGGGCGAGGGCGGCTTGTTCGCGGGCGGTGAAGAAGTGCCGGGCCTCGCGCCAGACCGGGACCATGTGGAGCCGGTCCTCGCTCTCGCCGGCCTTGCGGGCGTCGTTGGTGTGCATGTGGAGGCAGTACGCGCAGTGGTTGAGGTGGGAGGCGCGGATCTGGATCAGTTCGACCAGGGCCGGGTCGATGCCCTCGCGGGCCGCCGCGTCGAAGCCGATGAGGGCGCGGAAGACGTTCCGCGCGGACTTCGCGAAGTCGAGGCGGGGGGCGGTGGCCGCCGCAGCCGGGGCCTCCGCGCTGCCGGTGGTCGCCTTCGTCGCTGTCGCGTTCGTCGTTGCCACGTTCGTCGTCGTCCCGTTCGTCGTCGTCACGTTCGGCGCTGTCGCGTTCGTCGTCATGACCATGAATCTAGAGGGCCGAAAGACCTGCCGTAGGGTGCATTTCCATGGAGGATTCGTGGGTCAATTCGGCGGAGCGGATCGGGGCCGATCTGCATCTGGAGCTGTCCGGTGGCGGTGGTCGGCGGGCGGCGCTGATCCGGGCGTTGCGGGACGCGGTGCGGGGTGGCCGGCTGACCCCCGGGACCCGGTTGCCGCCGTACCGCTCGCTCGCCGCGGACCTGGGCGTCGCACGCAACACCGTCGCCGACGCGTACGCGGAGCTGGTCGCGGAGGGCTGGCTGACGGCCCGGCAGGGCTCGGGTACGCGGGTCGCCGCGCGGGCCGATCCGTTGGACGCCCCCGCGCGCGTACCCCGGAAGGCGCCTCCACGCGCGCGTGGGCCACGGCACGACCTGCGGCAGGGCACGCCGGACGCGTCGGCGTTCCCGCGTGCGGCCTGGGCGGCGTCGTACCGCAGGGCGCTCACGCGAGCGCCCAACGAGGCCTTCGGGCCGGGTGATCCGGCGGGCCGGGACGAACTGCGCGAGGCGCTCGCCGAGTACCTGGCACGCGCGCGTGGTGTGCGCACCGAGCCGTCGCGGATCGTGATCTGCTCCGGTTTCGCGCACGCGCTGCGGCTGCTGTTCCACGGCCGGGTGCTGCGGGGCCCGCTGGCCGTGGAGTCGTACGGTCTGGGCTTCCACCGTGAGCTGCTGGCGGAGGCCGCCGTGCGGACCGTTCCGCTGCCGCTCGACGAGGACGGTGCCCAGGTGGACGGGCTGGGCCGGGAGCGGGCCGTGCTGCTCACGCCCGCGCACCAGTTCCCCACCGGCGGGCCGCTCCATCCCGCCCGGCGTGCCGCCGTCGTCGACTGGGCACGCGCGCGTGGCGGGATGATCCTGGAGGACGACTACGACGGGGAGTTCCGCTACGACCGCAAGCCCGTGGGAGCCGTGCAGGGCCTGGATCCGGAACGGGTCGTCTTCATCGGCTCGGTCAGCAAGAGCCTGTCGCCGGCGCTGCGGCTGGGGTGGATGGTCCTGCCGGAGCGGTACGTCGGCGCCGTGCTGGAGGCGAAGGGCGAGCGGGAGGCGTGGGCGAGCGTGCCGGATCAGCTGGCGCTCGCGGACTTCGTCGTCTCCGGGGCGTACGACCGTCATGTGCGGCGTATGCGGCAGCGGTACCGTGCGCGGCGTGACCGTCTGGTCGCCACCCTCGCCGCGCACGCGCCCCACATCGAGGTCACCGGGATCGCGGCCGGGCTGCACGCCGTGCTGCGGCTGCCGCCCGGCACCGAGCGGTCCGTGGTGAAGGCGGCGGCGTGGCGGGGCGTCGCGCTCGACGGGCTGGCCGCCTTCCGGCATCCCGAGGCGACGGGGACCGCGTCGGACGGGCTCGTCGTGGGGTACGCGACGCCACCGGAGCACGCGTACGGGGCGGCGCTGGAGGCGCTGTGCGGGGTGCTGCCGCCCAGGTGAGCGGCCGTGCGGCGAGGCGCTCCCGGGCCCCGGGGACCCGAGCTCCGGGCCGGTGTTCGTGCACTGCGGCGCCGGCGTGGGCCGTACGAGGACGATGGCCGCGGCCTATCTCGTGCGGACCGGGCAGGAGGACTCGCCCGGAGCGGTCTGGCGCAACCTGTCGGTCGGGCCGCCGTCGATCGAGCAGATCTACTACGGGCTGATGCGGGAGCGGGAGCGGGAGACCGCGCAGCCGCCGCTCCCGGCGGTCGCGGTGAGCCGCCTGGTCGACGCACCTCGCCGCATCTGGTCGCACGTGTAGGCGCCCGCGCGCACCACTGGTCGTACGTGTAGTCGCCGGCGCGCACCACGGCGCACGAACGCCGGCGAACACCACGGCGCATGAGGACGCGGCGCGGGCCAGGAGGCCCGCGCCGCGTCCTCATGCGGTTCATCCAGCCGTCGGAAGCCCTACGGCTTGCGCGCCACCGCCCCGTACCCCGGGACGACCCCGTCGTCCTGGCCGGGGACGGGGTCGCCGAGCTCGGGGTGCCAGTGGTGGGGCACCTCGACGCCGGGGTCGACCAGTTCGAGGCCGTCGAAGAAGCGGGTGAACTCCTCGCGGGAGCGCAGCGCCAGCGTGACGCCCGCGGCCTTGAGCTTCTCCGTCGCCGCCTTCGACTCCTCCGGGGTGAAGTCGGCGGTGGCGTGGGTGACGACCAGGTAGCTGCCGGAAGGCAGCTCGGACATCAGCCGCTGGACCAGGGCGTGGGCGCCGTCCGCGTCGGAGACGAAGTGCAGCAGCGCGATCAGGGAGAGCGCCACGGGCCGGCCGAAGTCGAGGACCTGCTTGGCGCCCTCGATGACGGACTCCGGACTGCGCGCGTCGGCCTGCAGATACTCGGTCCGCCCCTCCGGCGTACCGCGCAGCAGGGCCGCCGCGTGGGCCAGCACGATGGGGTCGTTGTCGCAGTAGACGACGCTCGCGTCGGGGGCGACGCGCTGGGCGATCTGGTGCAGGTTCGGCTCGGTCGGTATGCCGGTGCCGACGTCGAGGAACTGCCGTACGCCGTTCTCCGCGAGCCAGCGCGTGGACCGGTGCATGAAGGCACGGTTGACCCGTGCCATCACCGGCACCCGGGGGTCGAGGGCCAGCATCTGCTTCCCCATCGCCTCGTCGACGGGGAAGTTGTCCTTGCCGCCGAGGTACCAGTCGTACATGCGCGCGGGATGGGGTCTGCTCGTGTCGATCTCGGCGGGGGGACGCCCGGTCATGACGCACTCCGTAAGGTTCCGCAGCAGTAGGTGATCAACTCAGGGCCAAAGATAGGGAGATGGGCTGAACAACAGGAAGGGCGCAACAAGCCTCGGTGAGCCTCAGGACAGCAGGAAGTCGGCCACCCCCGCCTTCGCGCCCTGGATGAAGGCGTTCATCTCGTCCGGTGTGTAGATGAGCGCCGGTCCGTCGGGGTCGGTGGACTGCCGTACGGCGATACGGCCGTCGGCGAGTTTCATGGCCTCCAGGCAGTTGCCTCCGTTGCCGCCGCTCCAGGGCTTGTGCCAGCCCTCGCTGCCCAGTTCCCGGGCGGGCATGCCGTTGTAGACGCGTATGCGCGAATGTGTGTGCGTGCGCGGCTGCGACTGCGGCTGCGACTTGATGAATTCCATTCGGTGTCTTCAGAGCTCCTTGCGGAGATCCCGGAGGATCTCCTTCGTGCGTTGTGCCGTGGCGGCCTGCGCCGCCATGCGGTCCATGACCTCGAGGTGGGTCGCCACCTCGGAGCGGTCGTCCAGGTAGACGGCGCCGGTCAGGTACTCGCTGTAGACCATGTCCGGAAGCTCCGGCATGGCGAAACGGAACAGGACGAACGGCCCGTACGTGCCGGGGTGCGGTCCTGTGTCGAAGGTGGCGACCTGGAGCGTCACACGGGACAGCTCCATGGTCTCCAGCAGCTTGTCGATCTGGGCGCGCATGACCGCCGGGCCGCCGATGGGGCGGCGCAGGGCGGTCTCGTCCATCACGAACCACAGCCGGGGCGCGTCCTCACGGGTGAGCAGTTCCTGCCGTTGCATGCGCAGGGCCACATGGCGCTCGATGTCATCGGGCTTGGTCTGGCCGATGGCGCCCGAGGTCATGACGCCACGCGCATAGTCCTCGGACTGCAGCAGTCCGGGGACGAAGTGGGGGTCGTAGCCGCGGATCAGGGAGGCCGCGCCCTCCAGGCTGACGTACATGGAGAACCAGCCCGGCAGGATGTCGTGGTAGCGCTGCCACCAGCCGGGTTTGTTGGCCTCCTCGGCGAGCCGGACGAAGGTCTCGGCCTCCTCGTCACCGACCCCGTACGCCTTCAGCAGCAGCTGGAGGTAGGGAATCTTGAGGGCGACCTCCGCGGTCTCCATACGGCGGACCGTGGCCGCCGTGACATGCAGGATGCGTGCGGCGTCCTCACGCCTGATGCCCGCGCGCTCACGCAGGTCCAGCAGCCGCCGGCCGAGGACGACCTGGCCGACCGTCGGCGCGGATCGCGGCTCGCTCATCTCGCCCTTCTCTCCTCTGACCCTTGTACTGACCTGCGTCGATGCCCGGGCCGGCGAGCCCCGACAGACAGGCGGCGCCGTTCGGAGCCCCGCTTGCCGTCCAGGTCCGTGTACCCAAACGAACACTGTGCGTACTTACGAACGTTGTGCGAGGGATTTCCAACTGGCGCCGCTACACGTGCTGTTGCGTGCAGTGTGCCATGGCCGTTCAGAGAGTCACACGGCACTCTGCAATTTTCAGAGTGACACTTGCCAAGTGTTCACGGCGAGGCGATAGTGGCAAGCGTGATTCCGCCCCCTGCGCCGTTAGGAACAGACGCCGCCGGAGACCGTGTCGGTCCCGGTCCGGCCGCCGGGGCGCGCCCCGAGACAATCGCCGAGCGCCGGTTTCGATTCGAGCTGGCCGCGCACCCGGGTGCCGTGGCCCAAGCCCGGCGTGTGACCCGTACCCAGCTCACCGGCTGGGCCCTCTGCGAGGACACCTGCGACACGGCGGCCCTGGTCGTGTCCGAGCTGGTGACCAACGCGATCGTGCACACCGCGAGCACCCAGATCGTCTGCGAGCTGCATGACGGCGACGATCTGGTGCGCATAGCGGTACGGGACGAGGGCTGCGCCCCGGGTGAGCCGCATCCGTCGCCGCAGCGGCCCGAGGAGGAACACGGCAGGGGGCTGCTCCTCATAGAGTCCCTCTGCCGTTCCTGGGGGGCGCAACCGGTCGGCCTGGGGCTTCTGGTGTGGGCCGACGTACCTCGTGCGCTGGTCGCCGGAGCCGTGTACGCCGAGGCGGGCGCGAGCGCGGCCACGGAACCGGGCGCGGAACCGGCCACAGGACCGACCACGGATACGACCCCGGACACGGCGGTCAGAGCCGATCTGGGCTGGGGCGCGAAGAAGCCGCCCACGGAAGACCGGGACGGCGAGGCGGAGGCGTTCCGCCGCGCGGCTGCCGAGAGCCGTCCGGGCGTTCAGAGCCGTAAGCCCGCCGGGCGCCCCGGCAGTGGCGGCGGCGAGTGTCGTACGGAAGTCGAGGTTCGGCCCGAAGTCGGGCGTCGGACGGGGGCCGAATGGGTGTGAGCACGTCGATCGGTCCCTCTCGGCCCCCTGGTGGGGGCAGAGTGGCCCGCGTGGTGAGCCTCGACACCCTGACCCGACTCCGCCGCGCCCAGCGGGCCGCGGCGACGCCCCGCCCGCTGCCCCTGCCCGAGGGCATGACCGCGCCCATGGGGTGCGACGCGGTGGCCGTTCCGGCCCGCTTCGGACCGCTGGTCCTGCCCCGGCTGCCCCGCGTGGGCTGTGTCTACGCCGACCGGGCGCACTGGTGGTGGATCGTGCCGACCGACTCCGACTACGCGTTGGAATGGCCGGCGCCGGTCCGCTACACCACCGGAGCGCTGGTCTCCGACGGTGCGGACATGCCGGGGCTGATCCTCAGGCCGGAGGGGACGATTCCCTATACGCCGCCGATACCGCTGTACCTGGCGTTGTGCCGGGTGACGGGGACCACGCCGGCGTGGTCGCGGACGATGACGGCGTAGGGCTCCGCCTCGCGCTCCGCCGATGGGGCCGCTCGGCAGCGGACCGCGCCCCCTTCGCGGCTTGCCGCGCCCCTCTTGGGGCGCACTTCCTTTGCCTCCGAGCGCCCCGTGTGCTCCGGGCGGGCGGTGGTGACACTGCCGTGCGCCCTGGCCGGGAGCGGAGGGTGCCGGGATAGTGGCCGTCTGTGATGACACGGGAGGCCACGGGTGGCGAAGGCGCGTGACAGGGGCAAACCGGAGACGTCGGAGTCGGAGCTGCTGCTGTTCGGGGGCCCGCTGCGGTACGACATGGGCTGGTCGCAACATGCCAACGCGTTTCTGGAGCTGAACTTCCGGGCGATGGTACGGCGGCTTCCCTCGCTGCTCGCGTCGAGTTTCCGGCTGGCCTGGCAGGCCGACCGGCGGGCGGCCCGGGCCGTACTGGCCGCCGAGACGGGTCGCGGCCTCGCCCAGGCGGTGAGCCTGTTCGCGGTGAACGCCGTCCTGGCCCGGCTGATGGCGGACGGACCCGTCGAGGAGCGGTTACGGGGAGCCGCCCCCGCACTCGTCACCATCGCCGCCGTGATGCTGGTGGCCACCCTGCTCCGGGCGGCGTCGACGTATGCCACGGGACGCCTGGAGCCCAAGGTGGAGCGCGTGGCCACCGAGCGCTATCTGGAGCGGGCGGCGGCCGTGGAGTTGTCCGCGATCGAGGACGACGGCTTCCACAAGCTGCTGGACACCGCGAAGTACGGCGCCCAGTCGGCACGCCGGATGATCACCTACTCGGCGCGTGTGGTGAACGCGCTGATCTCGCTGATCGCGGCGGCCGGTGTGCTGACCGTGCTGCACCCGGCCCTGCTGCCGCTGCTCGTCACGATGACGCTGCCGAGCGCCTGGAGCGCCCTGACGATCGCCCGCCGCCGCTACGAGTCCTTCCACGCCTGGGTGCAGCACGTGCGCGCCGGATATCTGCTCAGCTCCCTGCTGATCGAGCCGGAGGCGGCCCCGGAGATCCGGGTGCACGGCGTCGGCCCGTTCCTGCTGCGCCACTTCCGCTGCATGTCGGAGACGGCGGAGACGGAGCAGGCGCGCCTGGCCCGGCTGGCGGCCCGTACGGGCCTGTACGCGGCCGTGTGGACCGGGCTGGCCACCGTGGCGACGTACGCGACGCTTGGCGGTCTGCTGCTCGCCGGGGCCATGGCCCTGTCCGTGGCCGGTACGGCGGTCATCGCGATCCGCACCGGCTCGGCCAGCCTGGACACGCTGGTCCTGGAGGTGAACTCCCTCCACGAGGAGGCCCTCTTCGTGGGCGACATGCAGCGCCTGCACGTGGAGGCCGCCAAGCGCGCCATCCCGGAGGGCGGCGACCCGCTGCCCGAGGATCCGAGCGAGATCCGCCTGGAGAACGTGACCTTCAGGTATCCGGGGAAGGCCGGCCGTCCCGCGCTGAGCGATGTCACCCTGACCGTGCCTCTGGGCAAGATCGTGGCCCTCGTCGGCGAGAACGGCTCGGGCAAGACGACCCTGGTCAAACTGCTCGCCGGGCTGTACACCCCCGACCAGGGCAAGATCATGTGGGACGGTGTGGACGCGGCGACCGCGGACCGGCGGCAGCTCGCCGAGCGCATCGCGATGGTCGCGCAGGACTTCAAGCGGTGGCCCTTCACCGCCCGCGTGAACATGGCGATCGGCCGTCCCTCGGCGCCGCTGACCGACGAGCGGCTCGCCTCCTCCGTCGCCGAGGCCGGGGCACAGGACGTCATCGAGGATCTGCCGCGCGGCATGGACACGCTCCTGGCCCGCGGTTTCAGCGGCGGACACGAGCTGTCGGGCGGCCAGTGGCAGCGGCTGGGGATCGCGCGGGCCGCGTACCGGCGGGGGCGCATCCTGATCGTGGACGAGCCGACGGCGGCCCTGGACGCCCGCGCCGAGCTCGAGGTCTTCGAGAAGATCCGCGCCCTGGCGGGCACCGGTCAGACGGTCGTCCTGATCACCCACCGGCTGGCGTCGGTCCGCCACGCCGATCTGGTGCACGTCCTCGACCAGGGCCGTCTCGTGGAGTCCGGCACCCCGGACGAGCTGCTGGCCACGGGCGGGGTGTACGCGGAGCTGTACTCACTTCAGGCGGAGCAGTTCGCGGCGAAGGTGCCGAACGGGCGGGCTCCCGCCACGAAGGTGCCCGCTCCGAAGACGGGCTGACCTCAGGCCGCGGCCCCCGCCGCGCTGTCGGCGCCGCGCACGATGACCAGGAACATGTCCGTCGCGATGTCCATCACGACCTCGGCCTGCTGGCCCTCCAGACGCGCCGCGTGCGCGAACTCCTCCGCCGGCCACGA
This sequence comes from Streptomyces sp. NPDC002787, assembly GCF_053592095.1. Taxonomy (NCBI): domain Bacteria; kingdom Bacillati; phylum Actinomycetota; class Actinomycetes; order Kitasatosporales; family Streptomycetaceae; genus Streptomyces; species Streptomyces sp. NPDC002787. The sequence goes on from NZ_JBSFVC010000004.1 coordinate 293,385, forward strand.
GCCGCGTGGCCCACCGGCGGGAAAGCGCCCCAGCACCATTCGCCCGTTCACCCTGCACCTCCATGTCGCGCCGCACTCGTAACTCGTGGTTCATGGTTCGTTGGTTTGTTGGGTCGTTGGTTCGTTGGTTCGTAGATTTAAACGCCAACCATGGGGTGAACGGCTCGCCAAGTGACATTACTGAGACGTAGTTGACACGCGGTCAACGACGGATCGTGAGATACCTCTCAGAATTCACACATTCCGGTTACTTTGCGTACTCATACTGGCACTCTTCGTGTTCATGCGGGCGGCTTGTCGTAGTCCTGGATGCGGCCGCCGTGACTGCGGTCAGTGAGCGCGGTCAGGCGTTCCTCCAGCTCCCGCACGGTCGCCGGCACGTCGACGGTGAGCAGTCGGCGGTCGCGCATGAGGACACGGCCGTCGACGATCGTGGTGCGTACGTCGGCGGAGCGGGCGCTGTGCACGAGGGTGGCGGCGAGGTCGTGGACGGGCTGGGTGTGGGGGCCGGTGAGGTCGACGAGGACGATGTCGGCGCGCCGGCCGGGGGCGAGGCTGCCGATCCGCTCCCCCAGCCCGACGGCCCGGGCGCTCTGGAGGGTGGCGTGGTGCAGGGCCTGGCGGGAGGTCAGCCAGCGCGGGTCGCCCTCGGTGGACTTCTGCACGAGCGCGGTGAGCGCCATGGCCTCCCACACGTCGAGGGAGTTGTTGGAGGCGGCGCCGTCCGTGGCCAGCCCGACGGGGACGCCGATACGGCACAGGGCCCGCACCGGTGTCGTGGGCCAGGCGAACTTGAGGTAGCCGCGGGGCGCGGTCGCCACGGCCACCGGCCCGGTCGCCCGCTCCAGCACCGGCAGGTCGCGCTCGACGATCCCGGTGCCGTGCGCGATGAGCACGCCCGCGTCGACGCCCAGCAGGCCGGTGCGCTCCAGGACCTCGATGGGTGTGACCCCGTGCCGGGCGAGGCTGTTGTCGGTCTGGTCGCGGCTCTCCGAGGCGTGCAGATGGACGGGCAGGCCGTGTTCGCGGGCGAGTTCGGCGGTCGCGGCGAGGTCGGCGTCCTCGACGGTGTAGGGGGCGTGCGGCGCGAGCGCGGTGGTGATACGGCCACCGGTTGCGTCCCGGTGCCGTAGCGCGAACTCCAGGGACCGCTCCCGGCCTTCGGCCCCCTGCGAGGAGAAGAAGGCCTCCCCCAGATGCGCCCGCACCCCGGTCTCCTCGACCACGGCGGCGACCGTGTCCATCGAGAAGTAGTGGTCGGCGAAGCACGTCACCCCGCCCCGGATCATCTCCGCACAGGCCAGCCGGGCCCCCAACTCCACGTCCCTGGCCGTCAGATTGGACTCGACGGGCCAGATGACGTCGTTGAACCACTCCTCCGCCGGCATGTCCTCGGCGAGGCCGCGCAGGGCCACCATCGGCGCGTGCGTGTGGCAGTTGATCAGCCCCGGCAGCGCGACCTGGCCGCGCGCGTCGATCCGTTCCGCCGTGGGCACCGGAGCCGTCTCCTCCGCCGGCCCGATGCTCTCGATCACCCCCTCCCGTACGACGATGGCGGCGTCCTCGACGAAGTCGATCCCCTCGTGCTCGTCGTGGACGAGGGCCGTGCAGCCGGTGATGACGAGATCGGCGGGAGACGGAGAGGGCGTCATGCCGTCACGGTACGACGACGACGTGCTCGGGAGGGGGGTGAATCGGGCATCCGGCGGGTGGGGCGTGGAGCAGGCCGCGTCTGGGTGGGGCGTGGAATCGGGTCGCGCTCGCGCCGGGACGGACTGGGGCGTGGCTCAGGCCGTGAGGTCCGTCCTCGGCAGGACGTCGGCCACGTCCGGTGCGTCGGGGAGGCTGATGCCCGCGTGCCTCTGGTGCCGTGCGAGTTCGTCGAGCAGTGCGGTGAGGCGCTCGGTGTGCCGGCGGGCGAGCCGTCCGGTGTCGTCGAGGTGCACGGCGCAGGCGGTCGTGGTGTCGACAAGTCGCTCGAGGGCGGCGGCCACCTCGTCGGTGCCCTCGGTGTGGCGGGCCAGGGCGGGCAGTTCGGCCCCGGAGAGGGCGATCGCAGCGCGGGCCTGGGCGAGGGCGCGGTAGGCCTCACGGCGCAGGGTCCAGCGGGCGGCGCGGTCGTCGGACTCACCGGGCAGGGCGGCCCCTACGGACACGGACACACCGTTCGGCATGGACACACCGTTCGGCATGGTTCCGCGGCTCGACACCGAAGCCCCGTCGGGCCCGGACGGCCAGGTCGAGGGGGACAGCCCGCTCGCCGCCCTCTCGGCGGCCCCGCCCGGCTCGGCGTCCCCGCCCGGCATGCGCGACTCGTTCAGGACGTGCGCGAGGTAAGCGTGCGCCGCCGTCCCCGCGACGGTGAGCCGGGCGCGTACGCCCCCGCCACGCTGCCCCTTCGGCATGGGCAGATGGCCGACGATCAGCACGATGGCGCAGGCCAGCAGCGTCTCGGCGATACGGCTCCAGGAGGCCTGGGGTTCGCCGCCCACCATGACGAGGGCGAGGACGAGCACGGTGACGACGGCGGTCTGGGCGGCGAAGTGCCGCGTGGCGACGGGTATGAGCGCCCCGCTGACCGCGACCAGCGCGATGAGCCCTTCCGGCCGGGGCAGCACGGCGGCGAACCCGGCGAAGAGCACGGCACCGAGTACGGTCCCCGCGGCCCGGCACAGCACCCGTGACACGAGCGGCCCGAGGTCGGGCTTGACCAGGAAGACGGCGGTCGCGGGCAGCCAGTACCAGTGCTCGTGGTGCAGCACCTGCGCCACGGCCGCGCCGGCCCCGAACGACAGGGCGACCCGCAGCCCGTACTCGCGTCCGCCGGACCCGAGGCCGAGACGCATGAGCGACCCGAGGGTACGGCGGCGGGTGTGCAGGTCGTGTGCGTCGCCGCCCCGGTCGAAGGCGTCGGCGGCGCGCAGGAGCGCGTCGTCGAGTGCGCGCAGTGCGGGCGCGGAGCGTGAGGGCGCGGGCAGCGGCCCGGTGGCGGTGTTGCCGCGTACGGCGGCGGCCAGCCGGCGGGGCCCTTCGGAGGCGCGGCCGATGACGGCGTCCCCGGCCCAGGCCAGCGCGGTCGCCGCCTCGGCGAGCGGCAGCGCGGCGGCGAACTGGGCGTGCAGGCGCCGCTCCGCCGACGAACTGGCGTACCGCCGCAGCCGGGGCCCGGCGAGTGCGTCCTGGGCATGGTCGAGAGCGGCGGTCAGCGCGGCCCGCCGGGCGGTCGCGTCCGGGGTGCCCACGGCGTCCAGCAGGCCCGCGATCGCGTCGTACACGGCGGCGACGGCGTCCCGCTCCCCGTCGAACCGGTAGTCACCGGCGGTGAGGACGGCGGGCGTGGGCAGGGCGAGGCGTAGGACGAGCAGCCATCCGGCTCCGGCGAGATAGGCGAGCGCCCGCTGCCATCCCGTCTCCGGCAACGGCATCCCGGCGCCGATGGCTGCGGCCACGAGCAGTTGCGTGCCGGCCCCGGACGCCACGGGCCCGACCGCGCTCATACCGCCGGCGAGCAGGCCGAGCGCGGTGAGCAGCAGGGTGAGGACGACGGCCCCGGCGTACTGTCCGGCGTACGTCCCGACGAGCAGGCCCACGGCTCCCGCGAGCGCGGGCGCACCGAGCCGCTGCACCGCGACGCGACGGCTGCCGGGCCGGTCGTTGATCCCGGCGAGCATGGCGCCGAGCGCGGCGAGGACCCCGGCGGAGGGCCGGTCCAGCAGCACGGCCACCAGCAGCAGCGGCCCACCGGCCAGCGCCCCTCGCACCACCGCGTTCCAGGGCACCGGCCCCCTTTGCGTACGCAGAGCATGGGCGAGCCAGGGCGGCAGGACGAGGACAGCGGGGCGGGTCACAGGGCTCCTGTCGTCGGATGAGGGCGGGGTGTGCCTTCGGGCGACGGCGGCCGGGGCGTGGGCGTGGGTGGGTGGTGTCAGTGACGCCGGTTCATGGCGTCGGCTGCTTGTGGTCTCCACCGTAGGTCCCGGACCTGGAGGGAGTGGAACGCTCGTATTACCGCGATGTGACGATGCGTGGATAGGCCATGTTCTTTATGAACGCAACAGGGCCGCGCGGGCAAGGCAGGGCCGCGCGGGCGGGTCAGGGCGGAAACAGGTGGGCCCGAGGGCGTAGCCGGCCCCCGGGCCCTGAGATGCCGCCCATCGGGCACGCCGCAACGGTTGAGAGCCCAGGTCAGTCATCATGTCGCCGCGTCCTGCCTTTGGACCATCGCGCATCGAGCTGCGCGAGCTGGACTTGAACCAGCACTTCGGCGTCCGGGGCCTGGGCCCGGTCGTTGCGACGATCGGCGGCGAATACTGAGTCTGGAGCAATAGTCTGAGATTGATGACGGTCCGTCCCTGAACTCTTCGGCGGGTACGGACCGCTCCGTCACGACAAGCCTCAGCTTCAGCTTGCGCTCCTCGCGCACCCCGTCCGGCGCACAGGCCGGCCGGGGAGTCTGTGAGACTACCCGAACAGGTAGCCGAACACCGCGTCACCGACCCGCTGGTCGACGACGTCCACGCCGTTCGCTTCCTCCCGCGCGAACTTCACGGCCTGCTGCAACTTCTCGAGGCGGTCGAGGATCTCGTTCACGCGCCGGGCGGGCAGGGCCCCCGAGAACTTCACGGTGGTCCAGTAACCGACCGGGATGTCCTCGTAGTACACCTCCACCTGGGCGGGGTGCTTGTCGGTCGCCTCGGCCTTCACATGGTTGCGCGGCACCTTCTTCGTCCGCACCGTCCGCACGGCCTCGGTCTTCCAGGCGTCGGTGGACGGATCCTGCGCCCACGCCTCGGACGCGTCGAGCACCGGCAGCTTCCGCACCAGCGTGTTGATCTCCCCCAACTGCTTCTCCAGGAAGAGCAGATAGGAGACGGGGGCATCGGCGACGAGCACCCGGCCCTCCACCTTCACATCCGCCCGCGCCGTGCAGTTGGCCCAGTCCTTGGTGGCGGTCACGTCGAACAGCCGCGTGAGGATCCCCGCGGTCTCCCGCAGCACGTCCTCCGCCCGCACCTGCACCCGAGTCGACTCGGGCGGCAACTGCTCGCCCTCCTCGTCCTTCGGCTGGTACGTACGCGCGATACCGGCCAGCAACGCCGGCTTCTGCAGCCCGTGGTGAGCGGCGGTCAGGTCCTGGTGGGACTTGGCCTTGACGCCCTTCTCGACTGCGATGATCTGATTGAGTTTCGCCACGTGGGAGACGGTAACAGCGGAAGTGCGCTCTCTTCGAAGGATTATTCGGAAAGGGCGTGAGCCCCGGTCTGCCGAGCGGATTCACACGGCAGTCCGTCCCGTCGCCCTACTCGGAGTCCTGCTTGGCGCCCTGCTCGGAGTCCTCGAAGAGGATTTCAGCCTCGGAGACCGCCCGCACGAGCGCCGCCGGTTCCGCGCGCAGACCCCCGACGATCCCGTCGACCGCCCGCAACCCCGCTCGCTCCAGCAGCCGCTTCTCGTTCGTCACCCACTCGCCCCGCGCCGCCAGCATCCCGTGCGCCGCCTGGGCCGCGGCCGTGGCGACGGCGCCGGCGACCTCGGTGAGGCGGCCATTCGGGGCGTGGTTCGCCTTCGCGTACGCGAGGGTCGCGCGGGCGGTGCCGTGCCAGCGTTCGGCGGCGGACGCGCGGAGCTTCTCCGGGTACGCGGCCGGGCGGGGCAGGTCCCCGCGCAGGACGCGGTTGACGGCCAGCTCGGCGACGAGGAGGTAGCTGGGGATGCCGGCGAGGTGGAAGAGAAGGGGCTCCACGTGGAAGCGCCCCTCCTCGGCCTTCGCCAACTCCCCTTCGACGACGTCGAGATCGCGGTAGTGCACGTCGACCCGGCGGCCGTCGACGGTCAGCCAGGCACCACCGTTGAAGACACCGCCGCCCCAGCCGCCGATCTCGGAGACCTCGCCCTCCCAGCCGACGGCTCGGAGATCGGCCGGGTCGAACGGGCCTCGGTAGTAGACCGCCAGGTCCCAGTCACTGTCCCGACCGTCCGTGCCCTCCGCCCGTGAACCACCGAGGGCGACGGCGCGGACGGTGGGGAGAACGGCGAGGCGGTCCGCCACGTGATCGAGGAAGGCGGGGTGGGAGAACCCTCGGCCGGGCGAAAGCCCCGCGCGGCCGCTCGTGGTCATCGCCGGGGTTCACGGCTGATCTGGCCGACCTGGATCACGGGGGCGTGGTGCACGCCTCCGTTGATGGTGTTGTAGTTGTAGACCGATCCCGCACCCCGGTAGCCCGACTCGGGCGCCAACTCGTCCAGCAGCTCCCGGAGTTCGGCGGCGGCGTTCGGATCCGCCCGGAGAGTGCGGCGGAGACGGTTGCGCCACTCCGCCTGTACGTCGGCCACGGCCTCCTCGTCACCGGCGTCCTGCGCGGCGACCAGGTCGGCCCGCGACTCCTCCAGATCCTCCTGGACGCCGTCCGCGTCTCTTCCCCGCGAGAAGAGGGCGACCATCCGATCGCGCAGCGACGCCCAGCCGTCGCCCACCATCTCCTGAACCAGCGCCGTGGCTCCCGCCGCCGCCAGTGTGGTCAACTCCGCGTCCACCGCGCCCCCTTGGTCGTCATCGCCGTACCGGCCTCCCACCGTACCGTCACACCGTGTACGGAGCGGGTGCCCTGCGACAAGGACGCCGCCCCCCTGGTGCTCCGGCAGGCGGCGCCTGACCGGGCTCGGCGCGGGAAGGGCGGAGGGGGCCGAACCGGCGGCGGAACTCGGCGGCCGGTCGCGCTACCTGAACCTGGACGTCAGCGGTGAGGAGGGCTGGCAGCGGGCGGTGGCCGAGGTGGAGCGGGACCTGGGCCCGGTGTCGGTGCTGGTCACAACGCGGGGATCGCCGAGTGGGGCTCGATGGAGGAACAGTCCCTCGAATCGTTCCGCCGGGTCCTCGACGTCAATCTGCAGGGCCCGTGGCTGGGCATGCGCGCGGTGGCGCCCTCGCTGCGCCGGGCCGGCGGCGGGGTGATCGTGAACATCTCCTCGCTCGCGGGACCGACTTCCTACGCGGGCATCGGCTGGCACGGGAGGAGGGCTGGCGCGTGGACAGTCCGTACGGTGATACGACGCCCGGGTCTGCGGTGAGGTAGCGGCGGGGCGACGGCGGGGTGGCGGGCCCGGCCCGGGAAGGCGGTGCTTCCGGGGGTGTCGGCTCGAAATCCGGATGCGCGCACCCGCACGGAATGCGCATGATCGACAGGTTGTCGTCCATCGGGAGCAGTCATGATCCAGCGTGTCACCGTCCCCAGCCTCTTTCCGCCGCCCGTCTACTCGCACGCGTCCGTCGTCGAGGCAGGGACGAGACTCGCCTTCCTCGCCGGTTCGGTTCCGCTGGACGCTGACGGGAAGCTGGTCGGCGAGGGGGACCCGATACGGCAGGCCCGGCAGGTGCTGGCCAACCTCGGGGAACAGTTGCGGGCGGTGGGCAGCGACTTCGCGCACGTCGTGTCGACCGATGTGTACGTCGTGAGCGGCGAGCCCGCGGTCCTCTCCGCGGTCTGGGACGTCGTCGAGACCTCCGGCCTCAGCACCGGCCCCCACTCCTCCACCCTCCTCGGCGTGGCCTGTCTCGGCTATACGGGCCAGCTCGTCGAGATCACAGCGACAGCGGTGATCCCGGAGCCCTGAACCCCGTCCCGTCCCCCGTCCCCCTCCCTCGCGTCCTCGTCCTCGTCCCCGTCCCCGTCCCCGTCCCCGTCCCCGTCCCCGTCCCCGTCAGGAGCATGGTCAACCGCGCGAGTCACCCGAGCCCCCCGGCCCCCAACTCCTCCGCTTGGGCAGCGGCTTCGCGTACCCGCCCACCCGGCTCGTCGTCAGCCCCAGCGACACCAGTGACTCGGCGAGCTTGACGGCCGCCCCCACCCCGTCGACGACCGGTACCCCCAGCTTCTCGCTCACCGTCCGCTGCAGCCCGGTCATCCCGGCACACCCCAGCACCAGCACCTCGGCCCCGGCGTCCCGGGCCCGCTGCGCGGCGGTGAGGAACGCACGGGTGGTGCGGTCGGAGTCGGCGAGGTCGAGGACGCCGAGCCCGGTGCCGACGATCGCCGCGCAGTTGCGGCCCACCCCGGCGGCGTCGAGGCTGTCCTCGATCTGCCCGCAGGAGCGCTCCAGCGTGGTGACGACGCCGTAGCGCCGCCCGAGCAGGCAGGCGAGGTGGGCGGCGGCCTCGGTGATGTCGACGACGGGCACGTCCACCAGTTCGCGCGCGCCCTCGCGCCCGTGCTCCCCGAACCCGGCCATGACGACGGCGTCGTACGGCTCCTCATAGGTCCGCAGGGTGTCGAGGACGGCGGCGGCCGAGAGGTAGCTGTCGAGCCAGCCCTCCGCCGACTCGGGCCCCCACGCGGGGGTCAGCCCGGTCACGGTGGTGCCCGGGCCTGCGGCGGCCCGGGCACCTCGCACGATCTCCTCGGTCATCTCCTGCGTCGTGTTGCAGTTGGTGACGACGATGCGCACGCTCAGCTCTCCACGGCTGCCGGCTTGGTGGTACCGCCCGCGAGGTCGGCCCCGGCAGGCTCCGTCGCGGCCCGCTCGTCCCGGCACAGCACCGCGTACAGCCCGGCGGCCAGCGCCGTACCGATGAACCACGAGTAGGGGGCGACCGCGCTGAAGGTGGTCACCAGGGCGAGGACCGCCGAGACCGCCGCGGCCGGCAGGAACGCCCACAGGGCCTTGGGGTTGACGCCCTTGCGGTAGTAGTAGCGGGAGCCGGGCTCGGCGTTGAAGAGTTCGTCGACGTCGATACGGCCGCGCTTGACCCAGAAGTAGTCGAGCATGATCACGCCGAACAGCGGGCCGAGGAAGGCACCCAGGCCGCCGAGGAAGTACTGCACGACGGTGGGGTTGGAGAAGAGGTTCCACGGGGTCACGACCAGCGCCGCGACCGTACTGATCAGGCCGCCGACCTTGAAGGTGATCTTCTGCGGCCAGACGTTGGCGAGGTCGTACGCCGGTGAGACGAAGTTGGCGACGATGTTGACGCCCATGGTGGCGATGGCGAAGGTCAGGGCACCCAGCACGAGCACCCAGGTGTTGCCGACCTTGGCGACGAGTTCCGCCGGGTCGGTGATGGCCTCGCCGAACACCTCCAGCGAGCCGGCCGTGACGATGACCGACACGACCACGAAGGCGGTCGAGTTGATCGGCAGGCCCCAGAAGTTGCCCCGTTTGACGGTCCTGTAGTCGGGCGCGAAGCGGGAGAAGTCGCAGAAGTTGAGCATCAGCGTGCCGTAGGTGGCGAGCACCAGCCCGATCGCGCCGAACCACTGCCGCCACTGCTCGCCGACGGAGACCGGGTTCGGGGTCGAGGTCAGGGAGATGGTCCAGCCGGCCTTGGCGAGGATCCAGACGGCCAGCGCGATCATGACGATCCAGATCGCGGGGCCGCAGAAGTCCTGGAACTTGCGGACCGACTCCATGCCCTGGCTGATGATCAGCGCCTGGATCAGCCAGAGGGCGACGAAGGTGATCCAGCCGAGGTGGTGCAGGCCGAGGAAGGAGTCGTGGGTCCAGGACTCCAGGCCCGGCCAGGCGGCCAGCAGCATGATGTTGACCGCGACGGACGCGAGATAGGTCTGGATGCCGTACCACATGATGGCGATCACGGCCCGGATGAGGGCCGGGATGTTGGCCCCCCAGACGCCGAAGCTGATGCGGCTGACCACGGGGAAGGGCACGCCGTGGCGCTGTCCGATCTTCCCCATCCAGTTCATCCCGATGTAGATGATCACGAAGCCGACGAGCAGCGACGTGAACACCTGCCAGACGTTCATGCCGAGGACGAGCAGGCCCGCGGCGAACGTGTAGTTGCCGAGGTTGTGGACGTCGGACATCCACAGGGCGAAGAGGTCGAAGACCTTCCAGTTCCGCTTCTCGGCGGGCGCGAGGTCTTCGTTGGTGAGGCGGGGGTCGGGGACGAACGCTGTGGTGCCGGTGGCTTCGGCACTGTCGGCGAGGGACACGGGGCCTCCAGGAGCGAGAGGAGACGAGGGTAGGTGGTGGGGACGGGTGCGGCACCGGCGTGGGGGACCAGGGGAGCACCGCGCGACGTTTGGTATACCAAACTGCGCTCATAGTCCTCCCGTCAACCGTTCTGACCGATGTCGCTGTTGTTAACGCCACGTAAAACACGCCTCGCGTCGGCGAAGATTGCCCCATGAGCTCCGTGGCTCCGGAAGGAGCGAAGATCGAACCCCTCGGTGCGGTGCGCGAGCGTGTCCTGGGGACCCTTCGGCAGGACATCATCGCGGGGCGGCTCCGCCCGGGCGACCGGCTCGTGGAGCGCGAGTTGGCCGACCGCTTCGGGGTCTCCCGCGTCCCGGTCCGCGAGGCGATCCGCGCCCTGGTCGCGGAGGGCTTCGTCCACTTCGAGACCCCGCGCCGCACGGTCGTCCGCCGCCTCACCCCGGCCGACGTGGCGGAACTCTTCGAACTGCGTGAGGCGCTGGAGGTGTACGCCGCCGGGCTCGCCGCCTCCCGCGCCACCCCGGAGTCCCTGGCCGAGCTGTCGGCCCTGCTCGACCGGGCGGCGGAGGCGACCCGCGCCGGGGACGCCGAGACGATCACCGACATCAACACCCGTTTCCACGACCGCGTCCTCGCCATGGCCGGCAACAGCCTGCTCATCTCCGTCATGGAGCCGGTCGACGGACGGCTGCGCTGGCTGACCCGCCAGAACACCGAGTGGCCCCAACTCCTCAGCGAACACCGCGAGTTGTACGAGTCCATCGCCTCCGGCGACCCGGACCGCGCCCGCGCCCACGCGCTCACCCACGTCCGGACCAACTACCGCTCGACGGTGCGGCACCTGTTCGGCGAGAACAGCGAGGAGAGCAGGGACGGTGCGGACGGTGCGGACGGTGCCGACGGCGGGCCGTAAACCCTGGTGAACCGCGAGCACCAGTCCGCCTACACTCTGCCGGTCCGTCAACTCAGGCGGTCGCCAAGTCAGTTGGGGAGTGGGGCATGGTCAGCAGACGTGGACTGTTGAGCGGAGCGGCGTTCGTGGGCGTGGGGGCGCTCACCGGGGTGGCGGGGAGCGCGGGCACCGCCGCGGCCGACGCCCCGCTCACCACTCCGTTCACCCCCGTCACAACCCCGCATCTGGCGGAGGCCGAGCGGATGGTGCACTACCAGCGTCTCCTGGCGTCCGGCTATCTGCCGGCCGGCCTCGTCGGGCACTGGCCGCTGGACGGCACCGGCGCCGACCGCTCCGGCCGCGACCGGCCCGTCACCCTCGGCTCCGGCGCCGGCTGGTCGACCCTGCGCTCCGGCGGCGAACTCACCTTCAACGGCACCTCCACCGCGTACGCCGCCACGGCCTCCGTCCTCGACACCACGGCCCCGTTCACGGTCTCGGCCTGGGTGCGCCTCGCGAACGGCGACGCACCCGCCGACCTGGCGAACATGTACACGGCGGTCAGCCAGGACGGCACGAGCGCCAGCCGTTTCCTCCTCCAGTACGACCCGGAGTTCAAGACCTGGGCGTTCAAGGTCCGCAGCGAGGACCAGAGCACCAAGGTCTCGGCCTTCGCCAACACCGCCGCCGAGCGCGGAGTCTGGACCCACCTGACCGGAGTGTGGGACGGCACACAGATCCACCTGTACGTGAACGGCGAACGGCATGGCAGCACCGCCACCACCCTGTCCTGGGCCTCGCCGCAGGGCTTCAACATAGGCCGCGCCAAGTGGGACGGCACCCATGTGAACCGCTTCAAGGGCTCGGTGGACGACGTACGGGCGTACGGGCGCGCCCTCAGCGCCGACGAGGCGTCCCTCATCAGCGGCCGTACCGCCGCCGAGAACAACCAGTACCTTGTCGGCGCCTCGTCGACGGTCACCTGGGGCACACCCGACGACCTGACCAGTTGGGTCGCGCAGGCCCGCTGTTCGTCCTTCATCACCTGGGTGCTCAGACACACCTACGGCTGGGCCACCGCGGACTACTTCCGGCAGTACTTCGACGACGGCATCCCCGAGGCCGCCGAGTACCGCAAGGCCTTCACCGAGGGCAGCGGCGGCCCGCACTTCCAGCCCGTCCGCAAGGTCGCCGACCTGCTGCCGGGCGACCTGATCGCGGTCGAGTACGGCCCCGAGGTCACCGACGCCACCGGGCACATCGTGATGGTCCGCGAGGTCAAGGGCGTCTACACCGGGACCGGTGCGAGGGACGGCGAGACCCAGTACGCGATCGAGGTCATCGACATGACCTCCTCCCCGCACGGCGTGTACGGGCAGCCCAGCGCCACCACACACCCCGACACGCGCATGGTCGGCAGTGTCGACGGCGAGGACTTCCAAGGGGTGGGCATCGGCCACATGATGTTCTACGCCTCGAACGCCACGGGCTATTTCACCCGCTACCGCTGGAGTTCCTACGGCGCGTCGCCGGACTACGTCGTCGCCGCCCGGCCCATCTCGGCGGCCCGCGTCGTCTGACGCTCAGCCGCTCTTGGCGTACGCGTCCGTCGCCGCCACCAGCGCCTCCGCCATGTCCGGTGCGCCCGCATTGTGTCCCACGTCGTCGACGAGGACCAACTCGCTGCCGGGCCAGGCGTGGTGGAGGCGCCAGACGATGCCGAGGAGGTTCCCGGGGTCGAGGCTGCCCTGGACGAGGGTGCCCGGAACGCCTTTGAGCCGGGGCGCGTCGCGCAGGACGACACCGTCGGCGTCGTCGCCCGCGCCCTCTCCCGCACCCTCTCCGAGGAAGTGACCGTTGCCCCAGTAGTGGGTGACGGTGCGAGCGAAGCCGTAGCGGAACACCGGGTCCTCATAGCGCGGCACGGAGCGGGGCGGCTGCGCCGCGATGGCCGTCTCCCAGTCGGTCCAGGCCCGCGCCGCCCGCGCCCGCACCGCCTCGTCGGGCGACTCGATCAGCCGGTTGTACGCGGCCGCCAGGTTCCCGTCCCGCTCGTCCTCGGGCAGTTCGGCCAGGAACCTTTCGAACGCCTCCGGGAAGAACTGCCCGAGTCCCCTGGTCAGCAGGGCGACTTCGGCGTCGGAGCCCGTGGCGACCCCGGTGAGGACCAGCTCGGTCACGGCCTCCGGATGCGTCTGCGCGTATCGCAGCCCGAGCGCCGATCCCCATGACACGCCCCACACCAGCCACCGCCCGATCCCGAGGTGCCGCCGCAGCAGCTCCAGGTCGGCGATCAGATGATCCGTCGTGTTGACGCTCATGTCGGTCTCGTACGCACTCGCCGGCGGCGTCGAACGCCCGCAGCCGCGCTGGTCGAGCAGCACGATCCGGTACGCCTCGGGGTCGAAGAGCCGCCGGAACCACCCGTTGGCCCGGGATCCCGGCCCGCCGTGCAGCACGACGGCGGGTTTGCCCTGCGGATTCCCGCAGACCTCCCAGTACACGCGGTTGCCGTCCCCGACGTCGAGCATGCCGTGGTCGTACGGTTCGATCTCCGGATAGAGGGGCATTGCGCGACCCTAACCGGCGCACGACTGCGTCGGCAGCCGGTTTTTGCCCTCCGGGCCGGCTCTCCTACGACGTGACCGGCAGCCCCGCGGCCTTCGCCGCCGTGCCCAGGACCTCGCGCAGCATCGCCGGGGTCAGCCGACCGGTGAAGGTGTTGCGCTGGCTCACGTGGAAGCAGCCGTAGAGGTCGAGCCCGTCGAGCGGTACGTGGGTGCCGTGGCCGAAGACGGGCCGTGGCCGGGGTATGTCCCAGCCGGCCTCGGCGAGCGCGGGCAGCGTGGCCTGCCAGCCGAAGGCCCCGAGCACGACCACGGCCCGCAGCGTGGGCCGCAACAGCTCCAGCTCCCGGACCAGCCACGGCCGACAGGTGTTCCGTTCCTCGGAGGTCGGCTTGTTCGCGGGCGGCGCGCAGTGCACGGGCGAGGTGATCCGTACGCCGTACAGCTCCAGCCCGTCGTCGATGCCGGCCACCGTGCCGCGCGAGGCCAGGCCCACGTCGTGCAGCGCCGCGTAGAGTACGTCGCCCGAGCGGTCGCCGGTGAACATCCGCCCCGTCCGGTTCCCCCCGTGCGCGGCGGGCGCGAGCCCGACGATCAGCAGCGCCGCGTCGGGCGGCCCGAAGCCCGGCACCGGACGTCCCCAGTACTCCTGGTCGGCGAACGCGGCCCGCTTGGTACGCGCCACCTCTTCCCGCCACTCGACCAGCCGGGGACAGGCCCGGCACCCGGTGATCCGCGCGTCGAGCGCGGCCAGCCCGGTCGCCCCACCGCCCCAGCCGCTGCCCCCGTCACCGTCTACGCCGCTGCCCATGGCTCCACGGTACGTCCGGTGATCGCCTCCCCGAGAGGGCCGAGCGGGGAGCTAAGGTCGGAGCATGGCTTCTGAAGGTACGGAGGAGCGGGCGAGCGGTCCGAGCACCACGGACCGGGGCTCCGACACGGCAGCGGCAGCCGCCGAGGCCGCCCGCCCCACGGGCGGCGAGACCGTCCGCATCGACAGCTGGATCTGGTCCGTCCGCCTGGTCAAGACCCGCTCGATGGGCGCCACCGCCTGCCGGGGCGGCCATGTCCGCGTCAACGGCGAGCGGGTCAAGCCCGCGTACGCGGTGCGTGTCGGCGACGAGGTGCGGCTCCGGCAGGCCGGCGGCCACGAGCGGATCGTCGTCGTCAAGCGTCTGATCCGCAAGCGGGTCGGCGCGCCCGTCGCCGCCGAGTGCTACGTCGACAACTCCCCGCCGCCCCCGCCCCGCGAGGCCACCGCCCCCGCCGGCATCCGCGACCGGGGCACCGGCCGCCCCACGAAACGCGACCGCCGCGACCTGGAGCGCCTCCGGGGCCTGGCCGAGTCCGCGAACGCCGAACGCCACCGCCGCCCCACCTGAGCGCTCCGCCTGAGCGCTCCGCTGGAGGTACCGCGAGGTGCCGTCGCTCGTGCGCGGCACCATCGTGGCCGGTCACGCGGTTCCCCGGGCCCATCAACGCTCACGCCTCCCGGCGCGTCCACCCGGCCGGCCCGGCCATGTCCTGGCGCCGCACCCAGGCGATCAGGGCGAGGGGAACGATCAGGATGATCGGTGTCGCCGCGTACTCCCCGTCGAAGGCGGTGATCTGCGTGATGAACGCACCCACCATCAGCGCGCCCAGCGAGGCCGCCGCGACCGAGGCCAGCGCGGGGATCAACAGCCCGATCGCACCGGCCAGTTCGAGCGCACCGATGGTGTACATCCCCGCGCTGCCCCAGCCGAGCGTGTCGAAGGACTCGACGGCCGACGGATGAGCGATCAGCTTGGGCAGCGCGCTCGCGAAGGCGTAGAACAGGGCGAGCACGATCTGCAGCGCACGCAGCGAGATCCGCGCACCCTTGCTGCGAGCGGTGCCCTTCGTGCCGGGGGTGGAAGCGGTGCGGGTGACGGGAGCGATGGTCTCGGACATGGGGTCTCCTGTGTGAAGCGGTTCCGTCGTGCTGTCACAGAGGTAGACCGGGGCGCTCCCCCGAACTCATCGCTGCCCGCCCGATTCTCACGCCGAGATTCCCCGGCTCCCCGTCACCGCGCCGGCACCGCCTTCACCCATATCCGGTCCTCCGTCAGATACCGGTCCACCTTCAGCCCCGCCTCCCCCAGCGCCTCCTCGAACTGCTGCTTGGTCAGCGGCCGTGTCCGGAACGTCTGGGTCCACTCGCCGTCCGGGAAGACGTACTCCACGAACACCTCGTTGACCCCGTCCCCGACCGGTTCGGTCGAGGCTATGCGGACCGTGTGGCCCCGGGGGTCGACACGCTCCCGGGGCACGTTCGTGTGGTAGTCCTCCCCCTCGCGCTGGATCAGCACGAAGCCGTCGTCCGCGACATGCCGCAGACACGTCGCGAGCAACGCGCGCCGCACCTCGGAGTCCCCGGCGTGGACGAGGAACGACGCGAGCAGCACCACGTCGTACTTCTCGCCCAGGTCGAGCTCCTCGATGCGGCCGCATATCGTGCGGGCTCCTCGGACCCGCTCCAGCATCTCCGCCGACTCGTCGACGGCCGTGACGGTGAACCCCCGCTCGATCAGGGGATGGGTCATACGGCCCACCCCACTGCCCAGTTCGAGGATGCGCGCACCCGCGGGCGCGACGCCCGCGATCACCTCCGGCTCGTTCCCCACCGGCAGCCGCGAGTACAGCTCGACCGCGCAGCCGTCCGGGGTGATCGCGCCGGGTCCGGTCCCCTTGTAGCCCTCACGCATCTGAATGCTCATATCCGTCCAACGGCCGGGCGGGCGGGGGCCGTTCCTGTCACCTGTCACCCGATGGAGTGAACATGTGTACCCCGAGCCGAACGTGTCGTCGATGCGTCACCACGCGAACCATCCATGCCCGCTGTACCAGTGCCCGCCCGCCCGCAGATGATCGACCACGGTCCGCTCCAGACTCGTCCGGCGCGGCAGCGTCTCCACGGGCAGGTCCGGGTCCCCGAACACGAAGCGGATCGGCAGGTCGTCCTCGGGTTCGCCGGTCCGGCAGGCGATCCTGAACCGGTCCTGGAAGCGGACGATATTGGAGTTCTCCGGCAGGTACCGCTTCAGCTGTGGGTCGAGGAGCCAGGAGTGGCAGCAGCCCGCCGTGTAGTGCTCCTCCGGGAAGTGCCGGGGGAAGAAGTCATGGGCCAGCGCCAGGGAACGGTCGCACGCTTGCGGGGTCAGGGGTCCCGCGTAGTCGGGTATGTGCAGGTCGAGGCAGGGGTCTCCGGGCCGTAGCGTCAGACCGGCCGCCGCCAGCGCGACCCCCTCGCGCCCGCTCAGCCGTGACCGCTGGTACTGCAGCCGACCGAGCTGGAACAGCTCCCCGTGGAAGTGCAGCGAGAACCAGGTCGGTGCCACCAGCCCGCCCACGCCGTACCGCCGGCGGTGCAGCACCAGCCCCCGGCCCAGATCCGCGAGGGTACGCCGGGAGATGTCGTCGGGGATGCCGCGCTCGCGGTGGTACGCGCGCACGTACGGCAGGGCCGCGGCGCAGACGTACACATGGAAGTAGCGGCCCAGCGGGCCCGATTCCGGGGGAAGCGGCAGCAGCCTCAGCCCTTTGCCGATCTTCCCCATGTCCCGCACGAGCCCGGCGACACACCGCTCGAACAGCCAGGTCGCCCCCTCGTCGTCCGCGAGCGTGCGGCGCAGCGCGACCATGTCGTTGATGTCCTCGTACGGCACGGCGAGGTCCACCAGCACATCGAGCAGATCGTCGGCGTCCGGAAGCCGCGCCTGGGCTTCCGGGGCGCCCTCGCCCTCCTCCAGTTCCTTCAGCCAGTCGGTGAGCTTCTCGTCCGCCCGCAGCGCGTCCAGCAGCACCCGTCGCCTCCCCCTCACACCGCCTCGGTCTTCTACCGCACGGGTCTTCTGGAGAACGCACGAGACGGAGAGTACGTTTCCGAGTAGGACGAGGAGGAGCGGCGATCCGATGCGTACCGGCAGTGAACCGAGGACAGCGCGCAGTCCCCTGCGGATGCGTCTCTGGCTGAGCGTGTGGGGCCTGATCTGGGCGATCGCCGGAACAGTGGCCTTCGCTCTGGCCGGCCGCCCCGGCTGGGCCGCCGCCTGCGGGGTGCTGTGGCTGATCGTCATCGTCGACCTGACGATGATCCTGCGCCACATCCGCCAGGGCCCGCACTACCAGCCGGGCCGAGACATTCCCCCGTACCCACCGGTGAGGGACTAGGACATCCCGCGCCCCGCCTGGGCGCGGCGAACCGCGGGACAGGCCGATGCGAGCCCTCAGGTGTCGAAGCGTGCCGCTTCCAGGTACTGCGGATTGGGGTCCAGGGCGGCGGCGAGCCGAAAGTGCCGCTTGGCCTGGTCGGGGCGGGCCTGCCGCTGATAGGTGCGGGCGAGGGCGAAGTGCGCGAACGCGTTGTCCGGCTCGCGCTCCAGGACGATGGTGAACTCCAGCTCGGCGGGCCGCAGTTGGGCGGCCGCGAAGAAGGCGCGGGCGCGCAGCAACCGGGCGGCGGTGTTCTCGGGGTGCTCGGCTATGACCCGGTCGAGCAGCTTCACCGCGCCCCGCGGGTCGCGCGCGGCGAGCAGCTGCTCGGCGGCGCGGAAGTCGATGACGTGCGTCTCCGGGGTACGTCCGGTGGAACCGCTGGTCTCGGGCACGGCTGAGTCCTTCCCTTGCTGGGACGGTTCAACGCCCCCTGCGCCCCGGCTATTCCTACGAGCGTTCGGATCCCTCCCGGGACGGGTGTGCCCGGCGCGTGAGATCCGCCCATACCTCCCTTACCCGCCGCCGGAGGTCCTCCAGGGGGACGTCGTTGTCGATGACGATGTCCGCGATTTCCAGACGCTTCTCACGGGTGGCCTGGGCGGCCATACGCGCGCGTGCGTCCTCCTCGGTCATGCCGCGCAGGCGTACGAGACGGTCGAGCTGGGTCTCGGGGGCGGCGTCCACGACGACGACCAGGTCGTACAGCGGGGCGAGGCCGTTCTCGGTGAGCAGGGGGACGTCGTGGACGACGACGGCGTCCTCGGCGGCCGAGTTCTCCAGCTCTCTGGAGCGGGCGCCCACCAAGGGGTGCACGATCGCGTTCAGCGCGGCGAGCTTCTCCGGGTCCGCGAAGACGAGGGAGCCCAGCTTGGGGCGGTCCAGGCCGCCGTCCGGCGCGAGGACGTCCTCGCCGAAGGTCTCGACGACCGCCGCGAGCCCGGGCGTGCCCGGGGCGACGACCTCGCGTGCGATCCGGTCCGCGTCGATCAGCACGGCGCCGCACTCCACGAGCAGCCGCGACACCTCGCTCTTGCCGGCGCCGATACCGCCGGTGAGACCCACTTTCAGCATGCCCGGCAGCTTAGGGCCTGCCACTGACACCCCTGTGGGAGACCCTGGTTTCCGGGTCTCCCACAGGCCTGAGACGGCTCAGCCCTCGCCCTCCCGCTCCGCCAGGAACTTCTCGAACTCGCGTCCGATCTCGTCCGCGGACGGGATGTCGACGGGCTCCGCGAGCATGTTGCCCCGCGTCTCGGCGCCCGCGGCCGCGTCGTACTGGTGCTCGAGACCCTGGACGAGGGCGACGAGTTCCTCGTCGCCTTCCCTGATCTGCCGGTCGATCTCGGTCTGCGTACGGTGCGCCTCCGTGCGCAGGGCGTGCGCGACGGAGGGCAGGACCAGGCCCGTGGCGGCCGTGACGGCCTCCAGGACGGTCAGGGCGGCGTCCGGGTAGGGGGAGCGGGCGATGTAGTGCGGGACGTGCGCGGCGACGCCCAGCACGTCGTGTCCGGCCTGCATGAGGCGGTACTCCACCAGGGACTCGGCGCTGCCGGGGACCTGGGCCTCCTCGAAGGGGCTGCGGTGGCCGGGCACCAGCTCGGCCCGGTTGCCGTGCGGGGTGAGGCCGACCGGACGGGTGTGCGGTACACCCATGGGGATGCCGTGGAAGTTCACCGACAGGCGGACGCCGAGCCGCTCCACGATCTGCTGGACGGCGGCCGCGAAGCGCTCCCACTCCACATCCGGCTCGGGGCCCGACAGCAGCAGGAAGGGCGCGCCGGTGGCGTCCTGGACGAGCCGTACGTCCAGCGTCGGCTCCTCGTAGTCGGTCCAGCTGTCGCGCTTGAACGTCAGCAGCGGGCGGCGCGCGCGGTAGTCCACGAGCCGGTCGTGGTCGAAGCGGGCCACCACCTGGTGGGGCAGTGAGCCGAGAAGCCGCTCGACGATCTGTTCGCCCGTCTCACCCGCGTCGATGTATCCGTCGAAGTGGTAGAGCATGACAAGTCCCGCCGACTCCTGGGCGAGCGCCATGTCGACGACTGCCAGGCCCTTCGGCTCCCATGCGTACAAACCCTGCGGATCAAGCACTGTGACCGCTCCTCCTCGTGTCCGTACTTCCCAACGCGGGACGGGGGCCGGGCATTCCCGCAGGGCGTTCCGCACGTGCCGGCGCATACGTCCAGGGCATGCGTCCCGGCGCACGTCTACGACCGCTCCCCGCGCGCGTGGAGCGCGGTCACGGCCTTCCCGGGCGGACGGCTGTAGCACCGAAGTTGTAGTAGCCGACCATCACGCCGCGCGGGCCGTGGAAGCCGTGGGGGGCGCCCCCACGCCGCCACCGCGCGCCCCCCTGGGCAGCACTGAGGGCCCGCACCCAGAAGGGTGCGGGCCCTCAAGCGTTATCGGCTAGACGTCAGCCGTGTGCGTTCAGCTCTGGCCGCCGGCCAGCTTCTCGCGGAGGGCAGCCAGGGCCTCGTCCGAGGCCAGGGCACCGGAGGTGTCCGCACCCTCGGAGGAGTACGAGCCACCACCCGCGGCCGGAGCCGCACCCGCGGTGTCGCCGCCCTCGGCCGCGGCAGCGGCGTCGGCCTCGCGGGACTTGATGACCTGCTGCTGGTGCTGCTCGAAGCGGGTCTGCGCCTCGGCGTACTGGCGCTCCCACTCCTCGCGCTGCTTCTCGTACCCCTCGAGCCAGTCGTTGGTCTCGGGGTCGAAGCCCTCGGGGTAGATGTAGTTGCCCTGGTCGTCGTACGACGCGGCCATGCCGTACAGCGTCGGGTCGAACTCGACCGAGGCCGGGTCCGAACCGAAGGACTCGTTGGCCTGCTTCAGCGAGAGGCTGATGCGACGGCGCTCGAGGTCGATGTCGATGACCTTGACGAAGATCTCGTCGTTGACCTGGACGACCTGCTCCGGGATCTCCACGTGGCGCTCGGCCAGCTCGGAGATGTGGACCAGACCCTCGATGCCCTCGTCCACGCGGACGAACGCACCGAACGGAACCAGCTTCGTGACCTTGCCGGGCACGACCTGGCCGATCTGGTGGGTCCGGGCGAACTGCTGCCACGGGTCTTCCTGGGTCGCCTTCAGCGACAGGGAGACACGCTCGCGGTCCATGTCGACGTCGAGGACCTCGACGGTGACTTCCTGGCCGACCTCGACAACCTCGGAGGGGTGGTCGATGTGCTTCCAGGACAGCTCGGAGACGTGGACCAGACCGTCGACGCCACCCAGGTCCACGAAGGCACCGAAGTTGACGATCGAGGAGACCACGCCGGAGCGGACCTGACCCTTCTGGAGGGTCGTGAGGAAGGTCTGGCGGACCTCGGACTGGGTCTGCTCCAGCCAGGCGCGGCGGGACAGGACCACGTTGTTGCGGTTCTTGTCCAGCTCGATGATCTTCGCCTCGAGCTCCTTGCCCACGTAGGGCTGGAGGTCGCGGACACGGCGCATCTCGACGAGGGAGGCCGGCAGGAAGCCACGGAGGCCGATGTCGAGGATGAGACCACCCTTGACGACCTCGATGACGGTACCGGTGACGATGCCGTCCTCTTCCTTGATCTTCTCGATCGTGCCCCAGGCACGCTCGTACTGGGCGCGCTTCTTCGAGAGGATCAGGCGGCCTTCCTTGTCCTCCTTCTGGAGAACAAGGGCTTCGATCTCGTCACCGACGGCGACGACCTCGTTGGGGTCGACGTCGTGCTTGATCGAGAGCTCACGGCTCGGGATGACACCTTCGGTCTTGTAACCGATGTCGAGCAGGACCTCGTCCCGGTCGACCTTCACGATGACGCCGTCGACGATGTCGCCGTCGTTGAAGTACTTGATCGTCTCGTCGATCGCGGCGAGGAAGGCTTCCTCGTTACCGATGTCGTTGACCGCAACCTGCGGGGTGGTGGCGGTGGTCTCGGTGCTGCTCGTCATGTGGGAAAGGGCTCCGGTGCGGACATTGAAGTCGTAGGTACTGCTACGCCGGGAGCCCGTATCGCTCTGAAGAAGCCGGACAGCCAAGGAAGCGCCACACCAGCGAAAAGCCGGTGGCGCCTCGAAAACCGAGGGGACATACGACAGATGCGAGCGCAGCCTGCTACGTCTGAGGTGCGCAGGCCCGCAGCGCAACTTGTAGCATACGGGGGCAGCCAGGCAGGGTCAATGCGCGAAGGCGCACACCCGGGGCGGAACGCCGCATACCCGGCACAAAACCTGTCCCATGAGGCCACGCAGGCCTGAGAGACCCCTTTCGTGTCACCACCGGAACGGGTCGCGTCACGCAGGTTACGGAAGAGTACGACGAGGGAGCCGATCATCCAAGAGCCCGATGTCCACGAAGCCGGCGAGGCCCACGGGGCCCCTGGTTCCCTCGAGGCCGCCGAACCGGAGGCCACCCGGCGCGAGGCCGGGACGACGGAGAGTTCCCGGGCCAACCGGGGCTGGTGGGACCGCAACGCGGACGAGTACCAGATCGAGCACGGCACATTCCTCGGCGACGACCGCTTCGTGTGGGGCCCGGAAGGGCTCGACGAGGTCGAGGCGGAGCTGCTGGGGCCGCCCGAGGAGCTGAAGGGCAAGGACGTCCTGGAGATCGGCGCCGGCGCCGCGCAGTGCGCGCGCTGGCTGGCCGCCCAGGGGGCCCGTCCGGTCGCCCTGGACCTCTCCCACCGTCAGCTCCAGCACGCCCTGCGCATCGGGGGATCGTTCCCGCTGGTGTGCGCCGACGCCGGGGACCTGCCCTTCGCGGACGGCTCCTTCGACCTGGCGTGCTCGGCGTACGGGGCGCTGCCCTTCGTCGCCGACCCGGTGCGGGTGCTGCGGGAGGTCCGCCGCGTCCTGCGCCCAGGCGGCCGTTTCGTCTTCTCGGTGACGCATCCGATCCGCTGGGCCTTCCCCGACGAGCCCGGCCCGGAGGGGCTGTCCGTCTCCGGCTCCTACTTCGACCGCACGCCGTATGTCGAGCAGGACGACGATGGGCGGGCGGTCTACGTGGAGCACCACCGGACGATCGGCGACCGCGTCCGGGACGTCGTGGCGGCGGACCTCCGGCTGGTCGACCTGGTCGAGCCGGAATGGCCCGCCTGGAACACCTCCGAGTGGGGCGGCTGGTCGCCGCTGCGCGGGAATCTGATCCCGGGTACGGCGATCTTCGTGTGCGAGCGGGACTGAGGCGGGCGCACGACACACTGGAGTCGTGATCCGTTACGACGCCCTGGACGCGCTGCCCGTGCGCGCTGCCCTGCCCGGTCTGAACGAGGCGCTGGAGGGCCACGGCACCGCCGTGCTGGTCGCGCCGCCCGGGACCGGAAAGACGACGCTGGTGCCGCTGGCCCTGGCGGGGCTGCTGGACGGCGGGCCGGTACGGCGGGTGGTCGTCGCCGAGCCCCGGCGGATCGCGGCGCGGGCGGCGGCGCGGCGGATGGCGTGGCTGCTGGGCGAGGACGTCGGCCGGAGCGTCGGCTACACCGTGCGCGGTGAACGGGTGGTGGGCCCCCGCGCGCGCGTGGAGGTGGTGACGACCGGTGTTCTGCTGCAACGGTTGCAGCGGGACCAGGAGTTGCAGGGGGCCGATGTCGTCGTGCTCGACGAGTGCCACGAGCGGCATCTGGACGCGGACACGGTGGCGGCGTTCCTGCTCGACGTGCGGGCGGCGCTGCGGCCCGAGCTGCGGCTGGTGGCGGCGTCGGCGACGACGGACGCGGAGGGCTGGGCGCGGCTGCTGGGCGGTGCGCCGGTGGTCGCGGCGCAGGGGGTGTCGTACCCGGTCGAGGTGGTGTGGGCGCCGCCGGCCCGTCCGGTACGGCCGCCGCACGGGATGCGGGTGGATCCGGCGGCGTTGGCGCATGTGGCGTCGGTGGTGCGGCGGGCGCTGGCCGAGCGGCACGGGGACGTCCTGTGCTTCCTGCCCGGGGTGGGCGAGATCGCACGGGTGGCCGGGCAGCTGGGCGACCTCGGTGACGTGGAGGTGCTCCAGGTGCACGGGCGGGCGCCGGCCGCCGTGCAGGACGCCGTGCTGGCGGGCGGTGAGCGGCGTCGGGTGGTGCTGGCGACCTCGGTGGCCGAGTCCTCGCTGACGGTGCCCGGGGTACGGGTCGTGGTCGACTCCGGGCTCGCGCGGGAGCCACGCGTCGACCACGCGCGGGGGCTGAGCGCCCTGACGACCGTACGGGCCTCGCAGGCGGCCGGGCGGCAGCGGGCCGGGCGGGCCGGGCGCGAGGCCCCCGGCACGGTCTACCGGTGCTGGGCGGAGGCCGAGGACACCCGTCTGCCGCGCTTCCCCTCGCCGGAGATCAAGGTGGCCGACCTGACCGCGTTCGCTCTCCAGACGTCCTGCTGGGGCGACCCGGACGCCTCGGGGCTCGCCCTCCTTGACCCACCGCCGAGCGGGGCGATGGCGGCGGCCCGGAACGTTCTCTCCGCGATCGGCGCGGTCGGCTCCGCCGGGCACGCCACGGAACGGGGTGTGCGCATGTCCCGCCTGGGCCTGCACCCCCGCTTGGCCCGGGCCCTCCTCGACGCGACGCCGCTGGTGGGGGCCGAGCGGGCGGCTGAGGTCGTCGCGCTGCTGAGCGAGGAGCCGCCACGGGAGTACGGCGACGATCTCACCGCCGCGCTGCGCCGCGCCCGGCGCGGGGGTGACGCCTACGCCGCTCGCTGGCGCACCGAGGTCCGGCGTCTGCGCGCCGCATCACCGCCCGAGCCTTCGGCGCGGCCCCTTCACGCTGCGGCCAGGAGTGGGGCGGGCGAGTGGGCAGGTGATGACGGCGATCGGGGGGTGGGGGCCGTGGTCGCGCTCGCGTTTCCGGAGAGGGTGGCCCGGGGGGACAAGGGGGCGTATCTCATGGCTTCCGGGACTCGGGCCGAGGTCGGGGCGGGGTCCGGGTTGCAAGGGGCGCCTTGGATCGCCGTGGCTGTCGCCGATCGGGCAGTGGGGGCCGGGCACGCGCGCGTGCGGCTCGCGGTCGTGATCGATGAGGGGGTCGCTCGGGAGGCGGCCGGGGCCCTCCACAGCCAGGGCGAGGAGGTCGGCTGGCGGGACGGGGACGTCGTCGCGCGGCGGGTCGAGCGGCTGGGGGCGGTGGAGCTGACGGTGCGGCCGCTCAAGGAGGCCCCGCCGGCGCTCGTACGGGCGGCGCTCGTCGAAGGGCTGCGGGTCGAGGGGCTCGACCTGTTGCGGTGGTCCCAGGACGCGACGCGGCTGCGGGAGCGGCTGGCCTTTGTGCGTGCGCGGCTCGGTGAGCCTTGGCCCGACGTTTCCGGCGACGCGCTGCACGCACGCGTGGAGGAGTGGTTGGAGCCGGAGCTGAGCCGTGCCCGGCGGCGGGCAGATCTGGCGCGGATCGACGCCGGAGAGGGGTTGAAGCGGTTGCTGCCGTGGTCCACGGGGGACGCCGTACGGCTGGACGAGCTGGCGCCCGAGCGGATCGAGGTGCCGAGCGGCTCCCGGATACGGGTGGACTACACGCGGCCCGAGCAGCCGGTGCTGGCGGTGAAGTTGCAGGAGATGTTCGGGCTGCGGGAGTCGCCCGTGCTGGCCGGGGTTCCCGTGCTGGTGCATCTGCTCTCCCCCGCCGGGCGGCCCGCCGCCGTGACCGCCGACCTCGCCTCCTTCTGGAAGGACGGATACCGGGCCGTACGGGCGGAGTTGCGCGGTCGGTACCCCAG
Organism: Streptomyces sp. NPDC002787; assembly: GCF_053592095.1. Classification (NCBI taxonomy): domain Bacteria; kingdom Bacillati; phylum Actinomycetota; class Actinomycetes; order Kitasatosporales; family Streptomycetaceae; genus Streptomyces; species Streptomyces sp. NPDC002787. The sequence continues at coordinate 318,687 of NZ_JBSFVC010000004.1, forward strand.
GCATCCGTGGCCCGAGGACCCGGCGACCGCCGAGCCGACCCGGTACACGAACGCGCGGCTCAGGCGCTGACCGGCTCGGACGCCGGGGGCTTGCTGGACTCCGGCGCGCCGGGCCTGCGGCCGCGGGCCTCGACGTAGAGGGAGAGGGCCAGGAGCAGGAGCCCCAGGCCCAGGAAGCCCCAGGGCAGGTAGGAGGTCATGAGGAGGACGAGGAGACGCTGGGACTTCACCAGGTCGATGGTGTGTTCGGTGTAGTCCTCGCGCATCTTCACGTGGCCGGCGAAGGCGGTCACCTTCTCGCGGTCGCCCAGGAGCGTGCCGCCACGCAGTTCCTCCTTGTGGATCTCCTCGCCGTAGACGGGCGCGCCGGTGACGGGCTCCACCCAGAACTTGCGGACGGTGGTGTACCAGCGGGTCGTGCCCGTCTGGGCCACCGTCTCCCGGGTGATGCCCTCGACGGGCATCACCCGGGGGAAGGGGACCTTGGTCCAGGGGATGGTCTGTTCGAAGTAGTAGACCTCCACGCCCCGGAAGTCCTGGGTGCCCTTGTAGTGGATGGGGGCCGTGATCCGGGCCTGGGCGTCGAAGTACTCGTAGTCCCTCTTCTCCGTGAGGAAGGGCCACTTGAATTCCAGGCCCTCCCGCCGCACGGGGTCGCCGTCGACCATCTCGCCCTTGGCGTGCACGGGTTCCTGGGTGTGGGCGTCGAAGATGTAGCGCTCGGGGATACGGGAGACCAGCTCACCGTCCGGCCCCTGGACGTACGACAGACCGTCCCAGACGACGACGTCCCGGTCGGTCGTCTTCTCGATCTCCTCGGAGGCCTCCACGTTGCCCTTGAGGGTCTGCACGATGGTGACCTCGGGGACCGTCCGCGCGGTCATCGTGCCGTAGTCGAGGAGGGTCGCGTTCTTCGCCTCCAGGACCATGTCCTGGTACTGGTTCGCCGGGATCTTGGCCACGTTCGGGAAGACGTACCAGCGCAGCAGTGGGGACAGCGCCGTGAAGAACACGGCGAGCGCGAGCAGGATCAGACCGGCCCTACGGCGCATCTCGGCCTCCCTCCCGGGCGGTTGCGGCTCATGGATGTGCGGGGACCGTCGTCAGCAACGGCTTCGGTGAGGTCTCCCCCGTCGGTGAGCCCAGCGCCGTGATCGTGAACGCGAGAGCGAAGGCGAGGGCGAGACCGGTGGTGGCGGCGATCAAGGCACGCATACGGGCCTCCCGACGGAAACTGATAGTTCGTCAGATCCGGCACCGTAGCAACGGGTGGGCGAGATGAGAACACGTCGCGCACACACAGCAGCGGCGCCCCTCTCGGGAGAGGGGCGCCGCCATGGCCGTACGGACGAAGGTGTCGGCTAGGACTCGCTGGGGCTGGGCGTCGCCGGTTCGGTCGTCTCGGCCGGGGGCGCCTCCACCTTCAGCTCGACCGTGAGCGTCGCGCCGCCCTCGGTCTCGACGCGGAGCAGGAACGTGCCGGGGGTGTCGTCCGAGTAGAGCTTGGGCAGCGTGAGCAGGCCGTTCTCGTCGGTCTCCAGGGCCAGGGTGCGCACGGGCTTTTCGTCCGCTCCCTTGAAGTAGGGGCCCTTGTCGTTCTCGGTGACGTCGAGGAGCGACTTGATGAGGGTGGCCTTGACGGCGACCTTGTCCGCGACCTCGCCCCGGTAGGTGGCCTTCACCCCGACCTGCTCGGCGAACTCGCCGTTCGGGACGCAGGTCAGCGCGGTGGTGCTGGTCCGGGCGAGGGCGTCGGCCTGGCGGGCGGTGACGGTCGCCGTGTAGTCGAGGGCGGCCACGGAACGGCCGATGACGGTCGCGCGGATCGTGACGGCGCCGGTCTTCTCGCCGGCCACGAGCGCGGGCGCGGTGGCCTTGCCCGCGCTGTCCGTGATGATGGTCGCGATCTTCTCGCCGCCGGCGAAGGTGGTGTCCGTGGCCCCGACGAGGGTGAAGCGGACCCGGACCTTCGCCACGGCCTTGCCCGCCTTGGTCTCGGTGCGGGCGACGAGCTTGTCCGTGAAGGTGTCGCCGGCCATGGCCGTGAAGGTCGACGCGCCTGCGTTCTCCAGGTGGTGCACCGTGTCGGTGGGGGTCTGGTTGTCGGGCGGGGTGGTGGTGTCGCCGTCGCCCGGCTCGTCGGTGGGCGGCTTCCCCGGCTTGTCGGGCTTCCCCGGCTTGTCGGGCTCCCCCGGCTTCGGCGGGGTCGGGTTGGGGCTCGCGGAGTCGCCACCGCCGTTGCTGTTGCCACCGCCGTTGTTGCTGCCGTTGTTGCTGCCACCGGCGTTGCCGCCGCCGTTGTTGTTGCTGTTGCCGCTCGGCGTCTCGGGCAGGGAACCGGTGCCGTCCGGGATCTCGTGGGTGCCCTCGCGGTAGTGGTCCAGCCACGTCATGACGAGGTTGTAGTACTCGGTGGAGTTGTTGTAGCTGAGGATGGCGCTGCGGAGGTTCCCGCTGTTCGACAGGTCCCAGTTGAACCGGCAGAGGTAGTTGCCGGCGGCGAGGGCGGCGTCGTAGATGTTGTTGGGGTCCTTGGCGCCGTCGCCGTTGCCGTCGCGGCCCGCCCACTGCCAGGTGGAGGGGATGAACTGCATGGGGCCGACCGCCTGGTCGTACACGGTGTTGCCGTCGTGCACGCCGTTGTCGGTGTCGCTGATGTTCGCGAACCCGTTGCCGTTGAGGACCGGGCCGAGGATCTTGCTGGTCGTCGTGCCCTCGGCGTCGACGCGGCCGCCGCGGGCCTGGCCGGACTCCACCTTGCCGATGGCGGCGAGGAGTTCCCAGGGCAGGTTGCAGCCGGGCTTGGACTCGCGCAGGGACGCCTCGGCCTTCTTGTAGGCGTCGAGGACGGTCGCGGGTATACCGCGTTCACCGGCGGTCGCGCCCGAGCCGTCGCCCGTGCCGGGCGTCACGGTGGGGCTGTCGAGCGGCGGGAGGTCCGTGTAGTACTGCGAGTTGCCCGAGGCGGTGTCCTCGGCCTGGGGGCTCGCGTCCGGCACGGGCGCCCCGGTCGTCTGTCTGCCTGCGCTGTCGGTGGTCACTCCCGGGGCCTGCGAGGCGGCCAACGCCGCTACCGTGGCCGCGGCCAGGGCGGTGGTCGCCGCCCCCTTGCGGAGCCTCAAACCGAACTGCGCCGCCATTGAGTGAACCCCTCCTCGGTGGTCGATCGCCTTGGCGCTCTACCGATTTACTGCTGTCTCAGCCACTTGTCCGCATTTGCCGGACCGGTGTTTTCCCTGCTCTGGAACACCGACTCCGGAGCGCCGGCTTTGGTTGCCCGGTTCCGGAATTCTCTTCCCGGATTTCCCTCGGCCCCATACCCACCGGCGCGCGACCCAGGCGACCCTACGACAACTTCCGTCGCCCGGGCACCCGTTCGTGCCCGTTTTTCGCCGATTGACGTTATCGGTTACGTGTCATTGAGGCACCGTTCGGATGCGCTCGCACAAGTCACGCATACTGGCGGCCGGTCATCGCCGGGCCGGCGGGTCCGGCCAAAGTCCGTCACAGGGGGACGACTTGCCCTTCACGCTCAGCCACGCGGCCGCCGTACTGCCCGCCCTGCGGGGGGACGGGACCGGGCGCGGACCACTGGTGCCGTCGGTGCTCGTCGCCGGTTCGTTCGCGCCCGACCTGACCTACTACGTGGCGAGTGTGCTGCCCGAGGCCATGGAGTTCGGCGATGTCACGCACTCCTTCGCCGGGGTCTTCACCGTCGACGTCCTCATCACCTGGGCGCTGGTCGGGCTGTGGCTGGTACTGCGGGAGCCGCTGGTCGCGTTGCTGCCACGGGGGCGGCAGGGACGGGTGGCCTCCTTGGTGCGCTGCGGGTCGGGGGCACGGCGGTTCAGCCCCTCGGTGGCGCTGTGGTGGTACGTCTGCGCCGCCCTCGGGTCGCTGACCCATGTCGTCTGGGACGCGTTCACACATCTCGACCGGTGGGGGATGCGGCTGTTCCCCGTCCTCGGCGAGGAGATCGCGGGCTCGCCGCTCTACTGGTACCTCCAGTACGGGGGCTCCGCGGTCGCGGCGGTGGTGATCGCGGTCTTCGTCGTGCTGGCCCTGCGCCGGCAGCCGGTGGCCGAGCCCGTGGGCGTGCCGGTGCTCTCCTCGGCCGACCGGTGGGTGGCGGGACTCGTCATCGGGGGCTGCGCGCTGGTCGCGGCGGTGCAGCGGGTGGCCCGCTGGTGGGCGTACTGGGGGTCGGTCGCCAAGCCGTACGAGGTGATCCCGACCGTGTGCTTCGGGGCGGGCGCCGGGCTGGTGCTGGGCGTGGTCCTGTACGGCGTCGGTGTCAGGGTCTGGCGCCCGGCCCCTCCCGCTCCGGCGCCCGGCGTCGACGCGGCGGCGGACAGCTCGGTCCCGCGCTGAGCACGGGGCGCCGGGTGAGCGTCGGCCTGGGGGTGCGGGGCCTGGCGGCGTGGGCCGCGTACGGCGGTACGTGGCCGAGGAGGGCCGCCAGGGGGTGGGTCAGCGTCCAGGGGTAGAGGCTGTGCGGCCGCCGGACGCGGGGGCGGGCCCAGGGGAGGCGTGGGTGCGCCCGGCTGAGCCGGGTTCGCAGCACTGACAGGCGGGTGGCAGCTGTCGCAGTACGGCGGCTAAGCGTGCGTATGCCCATGCGGGCATCCTTACGGCTCGGCTCCCCCGGGTGCGCCTTGATGAGGGCCAGCCGGGTGACACGCCGCGCCCCCAGGAGAGGGGTGCCCGCGGGCTCGGTACCGCCGAAGAGCACCGCGGGCCTGCTCGGGGAATGTCGGCCTTCCCCCGAGGGCCCCGGTCCATGGCCGACCCCGTTGAGGGGCCCGGAGTGCTGCGTGCCGGGCCCCGTCTGCCCGTGGTCTAGTGGGCCGCCGACTCCCAGTCCGGGCCGTGGCCCACGGAGACGTCCAACGGGGCCCTCAGGTGTACGGCGTTGGCCATTTCGTGGCGGAGGAGTTGCTCGGTGCGCTCGCGCTCGCCGGGGGCGATCTCGAGGACGATTTCGTCGTGGACCTGGAGGAGCATGCGGGAGGCGAGGCCGGCCTCGTCCAGGGCGCGGCCGACGTTGAGCATGGCGATCTTGACGATGTCGGCGGCGGTGCCCTGGATGGGCGCGTTGAGAGCCATCCGCTCGGCGGCCTCACGACGCTGACGGTTGTCGCTGTTGAGGTCGGGGAGGTAGCGGCGGCGCCCGAAGAGCGTCGCCGTGTAGCCCGTCGCCCTCGCCTCGTCCACGACCCGGCGCAGATAGTCCCGTACACCACCGAACCGCTCGAAGTACGCGTCCATCAGGGCGCGCGCCTCACCCGCCTCGATGTTCAGCTGCTGGGAGAGACCGAACGCGGACAGACCGTAGGCCAGGCCGTACGACATCGCCTTGATCTTGCGGCGCATCTCCGCGTCCACCGCCGACTGCTCGACCCCGAACACCTGCGCGGCCGCCGTGGTGTGCAGGTCCTCGCCCGAGGTGAACGCCTCGACCAGGCCCGCGTCCTCGGAGAGGTGGGCCATCACACGCAGCTCGATCTGGCTGTAGTCCGCCGTCATCAGCGACTCGAAGCCCTCGCCGACGACGAAGCCGCGGCGGATGGCCCGGCCCTCGTCGGTGCGGACGGGGATGTTCTGCAGGTTCGGGTCCACCGAGGACAGGCGGCCCGTGGCGGCGACCGTCTGGTTGAACGTGGTGTGGATACGGCCGTCGGCGGCGATCGTCTTGATCAGGCCCTCGACGGTCACGCGGAGCTTCGCCTGCTCGCGGTGGCGGAGCATGATGACCGGCAGTTCGTTGTCCGTCTGGCCGGCGAGCCAGGCCAGGGCGTCGGCGTCCGTGGTGTACCCGGTCTTCGTGCGCTTGGTCTTGGGCAGGGCCAGCTCGCCGAAGAGGACCTCCTGGAGCTGCTTGGGCGAGCCCAGGTTGAACTCGTGCCCCGCCGCCGCGTGCGCCTCCTTCACCGCCTGCTGCACGGCGCCCGCGAACATCTGCTCCATGGCCTCCAGATGCGCCCGGTCCGCCGCGATGCCATGGCGTTCCATACGGGCCAGGAGCGCGGAGGTCGGCAGCTCCACGTCACGCAGCAGCTCCGCCGCGCCGACCTCCTCCAGGCGCTCCCCGAAGGCCACGCCGAGGTCGAGGATCGCGCGGGCCTGCACCATCAGCGCGTCGGCCTCGGCGCCCTCGTCCGCGCCGAAGGCCAGCTGACCGTCGGCCGTGGCGGCGGGGGCCAGCTCGCGGCCCAGGTACTCGAGGGAGAGCGCGTCCAGGTCGAAGGAGCGGCGGCCCGGCTTGACCAGATAGGCGGCGAGCGCGGTGTCCATGGAGACGCCCTCGACGGTCCAGCCGTGCTCGGCGAAGACCCGCATCGCGGCCTTGGCGTTGTGGAACACCTTCGGCTTCGCCGTGTCCGCCAGCCAGGAGGCCCACGCGGTCTCGTCCGTCTCGTCCAGCTGCGTCGGGTCGAACCAGGCGGCCGCTCCCCCGGCGGCGGCGAGCGCGATCTCGGCGACCGAGCCCGTGCCGAGCGCCCAGGTGTCGACCGTGGCGACGCCGAGGACCTCCGTGCCGTGCTCGGTGAGCCAGGGGGCCAGCTCGCCGGAGCCCAGCACCGTACCGTCGACCGCTACGCCCGGGGCGGTCGGCTGCCCGGCGTCGGCCTCCTCGGCCCCCGGGTCGACGGCCAGCAGGCGCTCGCGCAGCGAGGGGTTACGGATCTCCAGAGTGTCCAGGACCATCGCGACGGCCTTGCGGTCGTACGCGGCGCGCTCCAAGTCGGCGACCCCCTTGGGCAGTTCGACCGTGCGCACCATCTCGGTGAGGCGGCGGTTGAGCTTGACGGCCTCCAGGTGGTCGCGGAGGTTCTGCCCGGCCTTGCCCTTGACCTCCTCGACGCGCTCGACGAGTTCCGCGAACGAACCGAACTGGTTGATCCACTTCGCGGCGGTCTTCTCGCCGACGCCGGGGATGCCGGGCAGGTTGTCGGACGGGTCGCCGCGCAGGGCCGCGAAGTCCGGGTACTGGGCCGGGGTGAGGCCGTACTTCTCGAACACCTTCTCCGGGGTGAACCGGGTCAGCTCCGAGACGCCCTTCGTCGGGTAGAGCACGGTGGTGTGCTCGGAGACCAGCTGGAAGGAGTCGCGGTCGCCGGTGACGATGAGGACCTCGAAGCCGTCGGCCTCGGCCTGGGTGGCGAGTGTGGCGATGACGTCGTCGGCCTCGAAGCCGTCGACGGCGAAGCGGACGGCGTGCATCGCGTCGAGGAGCTCGCCGATCAGCTCCACCTGGCCCTTGAACTCGTCCGGGGTCTTGGAGCGGTTCGCCTTGTACTCCGTGAACTCCTCGGAGCGCCAGGTCTTGCGGGAGACGTCGAACGCGACCGCGAAGTGGGTGGGGGCCTCGTCGCGCAGCGTGTTCGCCAGCATCGACGCGAAGCCGTAGATCGCGTTGGTGGGCTGGCCCGTCGCCGTCGTGAAGTTCTCGGCGGGCAGCGCGAAGAACGCGCGGTAGGCCAGCGAGTGCCCGTCCATGAGCATGAGCCGGGGACGGCTGCCGCCGGGGGTGCTGTCGGTCTTCTTCGATCCTGTCTCTGCCACGCCCCCGATCCTGCCACGTACCACTGACACCCGGACCCCAGGGACGTCCCGAGGGCCGACGGGCACGGCCTGGGGCCGGGTTCGGCACCGCTGGACAACGGCATCGTGGTCGATCGCCGTCGCTGCGGCAGCCTGGGGCGAGCGAGGAGAGGAGCGATCAAGGAAGGCCGGCGGTGGAGAAGCCGCACCCTCCGGTGGTCGTCGCGCCGTTGCCCGGCCTCGTTCCATGTCGGTGTCGCGTGCGACGATCGAAGTCGTAGCCACACGCCCGACAGCACACGTACGCCAATGGGGAGCAGCGATGGCCGGCAAGGCGCCGAAGAGTGATCCGGTTCAGGACGCGCCGCAGGTCGCGGGGCCCAAGCACGCGGCGGCGGGGCTGCCGGCGATCGGGCACACGCTGCGGATCGCGCAGCAGCAGATGGGCGTGAAGCGGACCGCGCTGACGCTGCTGCGGGTCAACCAGAAGGACGGCTTCGACTGCCCGGGCTGCGCCTGGCCGGAGCCGGACCACCGGCACGCCGCGGAGTTCTGCGAGAACGGCGCGAAGGCGGTCGCCGAGGAGGCCACGCTGCGCCGGGTCACCCCGGAGTTCTTCGCCGCCCACCCGGTCGCCGATCTGGCCGACCGGAGTGGGTACTGGCTCGGGCAGCAGGGGCGGCTCACCCACCCCGTGTACCTCCCCGAAGGCGGCGACCGGTACGAGCCGGTGTCCTGGGAGCGCGCCTTCGACATCGTCGCCGAGGAGCTGAAGGCGCTCGACTCCCCCGACGAGGCGCTCTTCTACACCTCGGGCCGGACCAGCAACGAGGCCGCGTTCCTGTACCAGCTGTTCGCCCGCGAGTTCGGTACGAACAACCTGCCGGACTGCTCCAACATGTGCCACGAGTCGTCGGGCTCCGCGCTCTCCGAGACGATCGGCATCGGCAAGGGCAGCGTCCTGCTGGAGGACCTCTACAAGGCCGATCTGATCGTCGTCGCCGGCCAGAACCCGGGGACGAACCATCCTCGGATGCTGTCCGCGCTGGAGAAGGCCAAGGCGAACGGCGCGAAGATCATCACGGTCAATCCGCTGCCCGAGGCCGGTCTGGAGCGGTTCAAGAACCCGCAGACCCCGCAGGGCATGCTCAAGGGCGCCGCCCTCACCGATCTGTTCCTGCAGATCCGCATCGGCGGCGACCAGGCCCTCTTCCGTCTCCTCAACAAGCTGGTCCTGGAGACCGAGGGGGCGGTGGACGAGGCGTTCGTCCGCGAGCACACGCACGGCTTCGAGGAGTTCACCGAGGCCGCCCGCGCCGCCGACTGGGAGGAGACGCTCACCGCGACCGGGCTCACCCGGGAGCAGATCCAGGACGCCCTGCGCATGGTCCTCGCCTCGAAGCGGACCATCGTCTGCTGGGCCATGGGCCTCACCCAGCACAAGCACGCGGTGCCCACCATCCGCGAGGTGGTCAACTTCCTGCTGCTGCGCGGCAACATCGGCCGCCCCGGCGCGGGTGTGTGCCCGGTGCGCGGCCACTCGAACGTGCAGGGCGACCGCACGATGGGCATCTTCGAGCGGCCCGCCCCGGCGTTCCTGGACGCCCTGGAGAAGGAGTTCGGCTTCGCGCCGCCCCGGGAGCACGGCTACGACGTCGTACGGGCCATCAAGGCCATGCGCGACGACAGGGCGAAGGTGTTCTTCGCGATGGGCGGCAACTTCGTGTCGGCGTCCCCCGACACGGAGGTGACGGAGGCGGCGATGCGCCGGGCCCGGCTGACCGTGCACGTGTCGACGAAGCTGAACCGCTCGCACGCGGTCACGGGCGCGCGAGCGCTGATCCTGCCCACCCTGGGCCGCACGGAGCGTGACCTCCAGGGCGGCGGCGAGCAGTTCGTGACCGTCGAGGACTCGATGGGCATGGTGCACGCCTCACGCGGACGCCTGGAGCCGGCGAGCGGCCACCTGCTGTCGGAGCCGGCGATCGTCTGCCGGCTCGCCCGCCGGGTGCTCGGCGAGGACAGCCGGACACCGTGGGAGGAGTTCGAGAAGGACTACGCGACGATCCGCGACCGTATCGCGCGCGTGGTCCCCGGTTTCGAGAACTTCAACGCGCGCGTGGCCGACCCGAGCGGCTTCGCCCTCCCTCACGCCCCGCGCGACGAGCGCCGCTTCCCCACGGCCACCGGCAAGGCCAACTTCACCGCCGCCCCGGTGGAGTACCCGGAGCTGCCCGAGGGCCGTCTGCTGCTGCAGACCCTGCGCTCGCACGACCAGTACAACACCACGATCTACGGCCTGGACGACCGCTACCGGGGCATCAGGAACGGCCGCCGCGTCGTGCTGGTCAACCCCGAGGACGCCCGCGCGCTGAAGATCGCCGACGGGTCGTACGTGGACCTCGTCAGCGAGTGGAAGGACGGCGTCGAGCGCCGCGCCCCCGGCTTCCGGGTCGTGCACTACCCGACCGCCCTCGGCTGCGCGGCCGCCTACTACCCGGAGACCAACGTCCTGGTGCCGCTGGACGCCACCGCGGACACCAGCAACACCCCGGCCAGCAAGTCCGTCGTGGTCCGTCTGGAACAATCGTCGACCGACTGAGCGTTTGCTCAGCCAGACCGGCGCACCACCGCCGGCGGCGCCGCCATCGACGACGAACGGAGCCCCATGGGCGAGCAGCACCACGTGAAGTTCCCGCAAGAGGTCATCGACGAGTACGCGGCCCTCGGCATCGACCTGGTCGCCATGTTCTCCGCCGGGCACCTGGGCACCCGCTTGGGCGTACAGATAGTGGAGGCCTCGGCGGACCGCGTCGTCGGCGTCATGCCGGTGGAGGGCAACACCCAGCCGTACGGGCTGCTGCACGGCGGCGCGTCCGCGGTGCTGGCGGAGACGTTGGGCTCGGTCGGCTCCATGCTGCACGCGGGCAGCTCCAAGATCGCCGTGGGCGTGGACCTGAACTGCACGCACCACCGGGGCGTCCGGTCCGGCCTGGTCACCGGTGTCGCCACACCGCTGCACCAGGGGCGCTCGACGGCGACGTACGAGATCGTCATCAGCGACGAGGCCGGCAAGCGGGTATGCACGGCCCGGCTGACGTGCCTGCTGCGGGACGCCCCGCCCGCCGCCGGTGAGCAGGTGCGGAAGGCGGACTGATGCCTGCGGAAGGCGGACTGATGCCTGCGGACGGGGGACGGCCGGAGGCGAAGCCGCCCTCGGCTCTGGTCCCCCAGGGCGGACAGGCTCTAGCGTCGGGGCATGGCAACGGGAGGAGCCCCCTGGCCGGGGGCCGTGCTCGGGCTGCTGCCACCCGGCGTCCTGGTCACCGGGTGCGCGGAGTCGGGCGCGACGGACGGATCGGCGGGGGCGCGGGACAGCGGCTCACCGTCGCCGTCGGTCACCCCGCCGGAGAAGCCGCACGCGAAGATCGTCGCCCACTCGCCGGGGCAGACGCTCAAGCGCGACACCGGGGACACCGGCGGCATCGGGAACACCGGCGACACCTACGGGGACCATCGGTCCATGGGGCTGCAGCAGTCCATGGGACTGCCGAACGGGCGGTACGACATCCTGCGGGAGGTCGTCGACGCGGCCCGGACCGAACGGCGGCGCCCGGGTCCGGCGGCGGAGCGGCCGACCGACCGGCGGGAGCACCCGGGCGGCCCGGAGTGGCGCCGCGCGGGCGGCCCGGGCGACGGGCCCTGGCAGTGAGCGGGATCGGCCCCGTGGAGCCGGGCGAGGGCACGCGCGCGTGGGACGCACCGGAAGCGGGCACCGCGTCCGCGCCGGAGCCTCCTCGCCGTCCGCTCACCCAGGCGTACACCCGGCACCGCCGTGCCGTGCTCGCCGCGACGGCGGCCGTCGTCGTACTCGCGGGCGGCGGTTATCTGTATGCGACCCGACCGGAGCCGGAACCCGCGCCCGAGACACCGCACCCCTCCCAGGCGATCGGCATCGGCTACCTGGGCCCCGCCCCCCGGTCCGCCGGGGCACCGCGCGGGATCTTCGGGTTCGAGGTGGAACTGAGCGTCCTCCACGGCCCGGCGATCACAGTCGAACGGATGACCCAGCCCTACGCGGGGCTCGCCATGAGAACCGACCCGCGCACTCCGATCCGGATCGGGACGGACGGGCCCCGGAAGATCGTCATCACCATGCGCGTCACCGCGTGCGGAAAAGCGCCCGAGAGCGCCGGCCTTCCTTTCCTTGACGTAACTCTACGTAATACGCGCGCAATAGAAGCGCACAGTTTCATCTTGGGCGAGCGGTATGCACAGGACCTCTCCGACGCCCTTCACGTCGCCTGCAGCAACGAATCCGCGTCATCACCAAAAACCTGAACACTCCTGAACCTACCCGCGTCGACCCTGCACGTTCTCACCATACGGACAGGGCGAATCAGCCTGAATTCCGCACATCCACCCACTGAGTACCGCTCTGCATTACCTCGTGTCATAACAAGAGCGTCACAGCCTTGGTCAGACTCTCCTCCACGTTCCCCACACACGCTTAGAGTCACGCCCAGTCACCGCGCCAACGGAATCGAAGTCACGTCTTCGGCCCAGCGCTCGACTCGGCCGCTTCCAAACAGGAAGGGCCGTGCCAGGGAAAGGACTGATCGTGCGTCAACGTTCCATCGCCATCACCGCCGCGCTGGCGGCGGGAGCACTCACACTCACCGCCTGTGGCTCGCGCGACGAGGGAAACGGCGGCTCGGACACCGGCAGTGGCACCACTGTCGTCATCGGCGTCGACGCCCCGCTGACCGGTGACCTCTCCGCCATGGGCCTCGGCATCAAGAACTCCGCCGACCTCGCCGCCAAGATCGCCACCAAAGAGAAGTACGTCGAAGGCATATCCTTCAAGATCGAAGCCCTCGACGACCAGGCGCAGCCCTCCTCGGGCCAGCAGAACGCCGCCACCTTCGTCGCCAACAAGGACGTCCTCGGCGTCGTAGGCCCGCTCAACTCCGGCGTCGCCGAGTCGATGCAGAAGGTCTTCGACGACGCCAAGCTCGTCGAGGTCTCCCCCGCCAACACCGGCCCGACCCTCACCCAGGGCCCCAAGTGGGAGACCGAGAAGGTCCGCCCGTACAAGTCGTACTTCCGCACCGCGACCACGGACGCCATCCAGGGCCCGTTCGCCGCGCAGTACCTGTACAACGACGCCAAGAAGAAGAAGGTCTTCGTCATCGACGACAAGAAGACCTACGGCGCCGGCCTGGCCGCCACCTTCACCAAGGAGTTCGAGAAGCTCGGCGGCGAGGTCGTCGGCACCGAGCACATCGACCCCGAGACCAAGGACTTCTCCGCGGTCGCCACCAAGGTCAAGTCCTCCGGCGCCGACGTCGTCTACTACGGCGGCGAGTACCCGCAGGCCGGCCCGCTCACCAAGCAGATCAAGGCCGCCGGCGCCAAGATCCCCGTCGCCGGCGGCGACGGCATCAACAACCCGGCCTACATGGACCTCGGCGGCGCCGCCGCCACCGGCGACTTCTCCACCTCCGTTGGCGCCCCGGTCGAGGAACTCCCCTCCGCCAAGGACTTCGTCGCCGACTACAAGGCCGAGGGCTACAAGGAGCCCTACGCGGCCTACGGCGGCTACTCCTACGACTCCGCCTGGGCGATCATCGAGGCCGTCAAGAAGGTCGTCGAGGACAACGACGGCAAGCTTCCCGACGACGCCCGCGCCAAGATCACCGAGGCCATGCAGAACGTCTCCTTCGACGGCGTGACCGGCAAGGTCTCCTTCGACGAATACGGCGACACGACCAACAAGCAGCTCACCGTCTACAAGGTCGAAGGCGGCGAGTGGAAGGCGGTCAAGTCCGGCACCTACACCGGCTGACCCAGCCCGCACCTTCATGAGCCGCGCGGGGCGCTGCACCAAAGCGCCCCGCGCGGACTCGCATCCGGTCACATTCGTCAAACATCCGAATCTCGGAGGACATGCGGTGAACGAACTGCCGCAGCAGCTGGTCAACGGCCTGCTACTGGGATCCATGTACGGGCTGGTCGCCATCGGCTACACGATGGTCTATGGCATCGTCCAGCTCATCAACTTCGCCCACGGTGAGATCTTCATGCTGGGCGGCTTCGGCGCCATCACGGTCTACCTGTACGTGCTGCCCGACGGCACCACCCTGTGGGTCGCCCTGCCCCTCATGCTCATCGGCGGCATCCTCGTCGCCGTACTCGCCGCGGTCGGAGCCGAAAGACTCGCCTACCGGCCCCTGCGCACAGCCCCACGCCTCGCCCCCCTCATCACCGCCATCGGCCTCTCCCTGGCCCTCCAGCAGGCAGTGTGGGCCTGGTACCCCGACGCCAAGGAATCCGTCAACTTCCCCCAGATCGACGGCGGACCCTTCGAGATCGGCGGCGTCACCATCCAGACCGGCGACATCTTCCTGCTGATCGCCGCCCCCATCAGCATGGCGATCCTCGCCTACTTCGTCATGAAGACCCGCACCGGCCGCGGCATGCAGGCCACCGCCCAGGACCCCGACACCGCCAAGCTCATGGGCATCAACACCGACCGCATCATCGTGGTCGCCTTCGCCCTCGGCGCCGCCTTCGCCGCCGTCGGAGCCGTCGCCTACGGCCTCAAGTACGGCCAGGTCCAGTTCCGCATGGGCTTCATCCTCGGCCTCAAGGCCTTCACCGCGGCCGTCCTCGGCGGCATCGGCAACATCTACGGCGCCATGCTCGGCGGCGTCGCCCTCGGCCTCGCCGAAGCCCTCTCCACCGCCTACATCGCCGACATCCCCGGCATGGACCAGTTCGGCAGCCAGTCCTGGGCCAACGTCTGGGCGTTCGTACTCCTCATCCTCGTGCTCCTGTTCAGGCCCCAGGGCCTGCTCGGCGAGCGCGTGGCGGACAGGGCGTGACACCGATGACCACACAGACCACCGCATCCCCGGCACCGACGGCCAAGCACGACAGCACTCCGAGGGGTCTCGTGGGCCTCCCGGAGAACATCGGCCGCGCCCTCGCCACCGGCGGCGGCATCCTCGCCGTCATCTCCACCTTCCTCTCCTGGACCTGGACCTCCGCCTTCCCCGGCAACCTCACGGTCTACGGCTACCCCGGCGGCCTCCAGGTCCTCGTCCTCATCGGCGGCGCCCTCACCGCCCTGTTCGGCCTCGCCTCCTACGGCATCAAGGGCCTGCGCTGGCTCACCCCCGCAGGCGCCGACAGCGCCATCAAACTCGCCGCCCTCGGCACCTTCACCACCGCCTGGTACACGATCCTCGCGATCAGCATCCAGCTCGGCGGCCTCGTCAACCTCGAACCCGGCGGCTACGTCGTCGCCCTCGCCACCCTCGCCGCCCTCCTCGGCGCCCTCGCCCTGCCCTTCCCAAGGCCGCAGCCCGAGATCGCCGACCCCGAGGACACCCCCTGGGAAGAGTTCCAGCTCGGCGCCCGCAACAGCTGGTCCGTCGTCAAGGCCTGCTTCGCCGGCGGCACCCCCACCCCCGCCCGCCAGCTCCCCGCCTACGCCGAGATCCTCGTCATCGTCGCGGCACTCGCCCTCGGCCTGACCGTCTTCACCTACGGCATCGGCACCGAATACGACGAACTCTTCGTCGGCTTCCTCATCATGGCCGGCTTCGGCTTCGCCGCCCTCTCCAAGGCCGGCCTCGCCGCCCGCGTCTCCGCCCTCACCGCCAAACACCGCACGGTCACCATGATCGGCGCGTTCGTCGCGGCCGCCGCGTTCCCCTTCACCCAGTCCGACGACCGCTACGCGACCATCGGCGTCTACATCCTGATCTTCGCCACCGTCGCCCTCGGCCTCAACATCGTCGTCGGCCTCGCCGGCCTCCTCGACCTCGGATACGTCGCCTTCCTCGGCGTCGGCGCCTACACCGCCGCCATGGTCTCCGGCTCCCCCTCCTCCCCCTTCGACATCCACCTCCCCTTCTGGGCCTCCGCCATCCTCGGCGCCGCCGTCGCCATGATCTTCGGCGTCATCATCGGCGCCCCCACCCTCCGACTGCGCGGCGACTACCTCGCCATCGTCACCCTCGGCTTCGGCGAGATCTTCCGCATCGCCGTCCTCAACATGGACGGCACCTCCGGACCCGACATCACCAACGGCTCCAACGGCATCTCCTCGATCCCCAACCTCAACATCCTGGGCTTCGACTTCGGCGCCGAACACACCATCGCCGGGTTCACCATCGCCCGCTTCGCCAACTACTTCTTCCTCATGCTGCTCATCACCCTCGTCGTGGTGATCGTCTTCCGACGCAGCAGCGACTCCCGCATCGGCCGCGCCTGGATCGCCATCCGCGAGGACGAGACAGCCGCACTCGCCATGGGCATCAACGGCTTCCGCGTCAAGCTCATCGCCTTCGCCCTCGGCGCCGCACTCGCCGGCCTCGCCGGCACCGTCCAGGCCCACGTCACCTACACCGTGACGCCCGAGCAGTACCAGTTCGCCCACGTCGTCCCGCCCAACTCGGCATTCCTCCTCGCAGCCGTTGTCCTCGGCGGCATGGGCACCATCAGCGGCCCCCTCGTCGGCGCCGCACTGCTCTACCTCATCCCCGCCAAGCTCCAGTTCCTCGGCGACCTCCAGCTCTTCGCCTTCGGCCTCGCCCTCGTGCTGCTCATGCGCTTCCGCCCGGAAGGCCTCATCCCCAACCGGCGCCGCCAGCTCGAATTCCACGAAGACGCCGAAGCACCCACAGTCCTCAGCAAGGCAGGGGCCTGACCCATGACCACCGACACCACCACCAAGGACGCCACACCCGGCGCCACCCCCGCCGAGACCGTCCTCGACGCCCGCGGCGTGACCATGCGCTTCGGCGGCCTCACCGCCGTACGCAACGTCAACCTCACCGTCAACAGCGGCGAGATCGTCGGACTCATCGGCCCCAACGGCGCCGGCAAGACGACCTTCTTCAACTGCCTCACCGGCCTCTACATCCCCACCGAGGGAGAAGTCCGCTACAAAGGCCAGGTCCTGCCGCCCAAGTCCTTCAAGGTCACCGCCGCCGGCATCGCCCGCACCTTCCAGAACATCCGCCTCTTCGCCAACATGACGGTCCTGGAAAACGTGCTCGTCGGCCGCCACACCAGGACCAAGGAAGGCCTCTGGTCCGCCCTCCTGCGCGGCCCCGGCTTCCACAAGGCCGAGAAAGCCTCCCGCGAACGCGCCATGGAGCTCCTGGAGTTCGTCGGCCTCGCCAACAAGGCAGAACACCTCGCACGCAACCTGCCCTACGGCGAACAGCGCAAGCTGGAAATCGCCCGCGCCCTCGCGAGCGAGCCGGGCCTGCTCCTCCTGGACGAGCCCACCGCCGGCATGAACCCCCAGGAGACGCGAACCACCGAGGAACTCGTCTTCGCCATCCGCGACAAGGGCATCGCCGTCCTCGTCATCGAGCACGACATGCGGTTCATCTTCAACCTCTGCGACCGCGTCGCCGTCCTCGTCCAAGGCGAGAAACTCGTCGAGGGCGACAGCGCCACCGTCCAGGGAGACGAGCGCGTCGTCGCCGCCTACCTCGGCGAACCCTTCGAAGACGCACCCGGCAAGGACGAGGTAGCCGAAGTCGAGGCCGCCGAAGCGAACGCCGAGCCCTCGAAGGACACCGCGCCCGGCAAGGAGAACGACCGATGACCGCACTGCTCGAAGTAGAGGACCTCCGGGTCGCCTACGGCAAGATCGAAGCCGTCAAGGGCATCTCCTTCAAGGTCGACGCCGGCGAGGTCGTCACCCTCATCGGCACCAACGGCGCCGGCAAGACCACCACCCTGCGCACCCTGTCGGGCCTGCTCAAGCCCGTCGGCGGCCAGATCAAGTTCAACGGCAAGTCGCTCAAGAAGATCCCCGCACACAACATCGTGTCCCTGGGACTCGCCCACTCCCCCGAGGGGCGGCACATCTTCCCGCGCATGACCATCGAGGACAACCTCCGCCTCGGCGCCTTCCTGCGCAACGACAAGCCCGGCATCGAGAAGGACATCCAGCGCGCCTACGACCTCTTCCCCATCCTGGGCGAACGTCGCAAGCAGGCCGCCGGAACCCTCTCGGGTGGTGAGCAGCAGATGCTCGCGATGGGCCGCGCGCTCATGTCCCAGCCGAAGCTGCTGATGCTGGACGAGCCCTCCATGGGCCTCTCGCCGATCATGATGCAGAAGATCATGGCCACCATCGCCGAGCTGAAGTCCCAGGGCACCACCATCCTGCTCGTCGAGCAGAACGCCCAAGCGGCGCTCTCCCTCGCCGACCAGGGCCACGTCATGGAGATCGGCAAGATCGTCCTGTCCGGCACGGGCTCCGACCTGCTCCACGACGAATCGGTCCGCAAGGCCTACCTCGGCGAGGACTAGCCCCCGGCCCACACGCGACGAGGCCCGCACCCCTTGCGAAAGGGGTGCGGGCCTCGTCGCGTACGACCTACGGCTGGTGGGGCTCAGCCCTTGGCGGCCTTCTTCTCGTCGGCGTCCTGGATGACGGCCTCCGCGACCTGCTGCATCGACATCCGACGGTCCATCGACGTCTTCTGGATCCACCGGAACGCCGCCGGCTCCGTCAACCCGTACTCCGTCTGCAGAATCGACTTCGCCCGGTCCACGAGCTTCCGGGTCTCCAGGCGAAGCGTGAGGTCGGCGACCTCCCTCTCCAGCTCCTTCAACTCCGTGAACCGCGACACGGCCATCTCGATCGCCGGCACGACATCACTCTTGCTGAACGGCTTCACCAGATACGCCATCGCACCGGCGTCCCGGGCCCGCTCGACAAGGTCCCGCTGCGAGAAGGCGGTCAGCATCAGCACCGGCGCGATGCGCTCCTCGGCGATCTTCTCGGCCGCCGAGATGCCATCCATCTTGGGCATCTTCACGTCAAGGATCACGAGATCCGGCCGGTGCTCCCGGGCCAGCTCGACGGCCTGCTCACCGTCACCGGCCTCGCCCACGACGGAGTAGCCCTCCTCCTCGAGCATCTCCTTCAGATCGAGGCGGATCAGCGCCTCGTCCTCGGCGATGACGACACGGGTCGTCAGCGGAGGCACGTGCGACTTGTCATCGTCGTCGGCGACGGGCTGGGGCGACTCGGGGGCGGTCACGTGGGCTCCTCGTTCGGGGCAGGGGTACTGCTGACAAGCAGGGTACCTAGCTGCGGGCCGGTACTGTGACCGGGTATGCTTCCCGGCAGGCGCTCTCGCCGGGTTGGCGCAACTGGTTGACGCGGAGGTCTCAAACACCTCTGTCCGCAAGGACGTGTGGGTTCGAATCCCATACCCGGCACCGTCAAGCGGATGTCCACGTTCTCGTGAACATCCGCTTTTTGCTGCCCTCGGTCACGATTGGTGACACAGAGTGGCTACATGAACTTTCACGGCACTGAGGTGCGAGAGAAGGCCGTCACTCTCCTGCGCAACGGCGCGAGGAACGCTGACGTGGCGCGGAAGTACAACGTCCCTCTTGGCACGGTCAGCTACTGGAAGCACATGGATCGCTCGAAACGTGGCGAGTGTCCAGGAAAGCACGACCCCAAGTGCCCCCGGTGCGATGGGCGGGATCTCGACGAGGCCTCGTACAGCTATCTGCTCGGTCTGTATCTCGGCGATGGCCACATCAGCCGCTACTCCGAGCACCGCGTACCCAATCTCATGATTACCTGCGCCGACTCGTGGCCCGGCCTCATGGACGGCTGTGAAGAAGCCATGCGCGCGGTCTTCCCCGACAACTCCGTATGCCGCGTTCGCAAGAGAGGCTGCCGGAACGTGAAGGTCTACTCGAAGCACCTGCATTGTCTGTTCCCTCAGCATGGTCCCGGCAAGAAGCACGACCGCACGATCGCCCTTGAAGCCTGGCAACAATCCATCGTCGACGCCTACCCCTGGGGGTTCATCCGGGGCCTCATCCACTCCGACGGCTGCCGGATCACCAACTGGACAACCCGCCTCGTCGCCGGTGTGACCAAGCGTTACGAGTACCCGCGCTGCTTCTTCAGCAACAAGTCGGATGACATCCGGAAGCTCTTCACGGACACCCTGGACAAGGTGGCCGTCGAGTGGACAACACTCGCCCGCGGCAGCGACCCCTTCAACATCTCCATCGCCCGCAAAGCCTCAGTAGCCCTGATGGACACCCACGTAGGCCCCAAGCACTGACCCTCTACTTCAGGCCGTCACCCTCCCCGATGTGATGCACCCGAACCATGTTCGTGGAGCCCGCCACCCCCGGCGGTGAGCCCGCAGTGATCACCACGACGTCACCCTTCTTGCAGCGGCCGTACTGCAGCAGCAGCTCATCCACCTGGTCGACCATCGCGTCCGTCGAATCGACATGCGGGCCCAGGAACGTCTCCACGCCCCACGTCAGGCTCAGCTGCGAGCGCGTCGCCGGGTCGGGGGTGAAGGCCAGGAGCGGGATCGGGGAGCGGTAGCGGGAGAGGCGGCGGGCCGTGTCGCCGGACTGGCTGAAGGCGACGAGGAACTTGGCGTCCAGGAAGTCGCCGATCTCCGCTGCCGCTCGGGCCACCGCGCCGCCCTGCGTGCGGGGTTTGTTGTGTTCGGTGAGGGGTGGGAGGCCCTTCGCCAGCATGTCCTCCTCGGCCGCCGCGACGATGCGGGACATCGTGCGGACCGTCTCCACCGCGTACTTCCCGACACTCGTCTCGCCCGACAGCATCACCGCGTCCGTGCCGTCGAGCACCGCGTTGGCGACGTCGCTCGCCTCCGCTCGCGTGGGGCGGGAGTTCTGGATCATCGATTCGAGCATCTGCGTGGCGACGATGACCGGCTTGGCGTTGCGCTTGGCCAGTTTGACGGCGCGTTTCTGGACCATCGGGACCTGTTCGAGGGGCATTTCCACGCCGAGGTCGCCGCGGGCGATCATGATGCCGTCGAAGGCGTCCACGATGTCGGCGATCGCGTCCACGGCCTGGGGTTTCTCCACCTTGGCGATGACGGGGAGCCGTCGGCCCTCCTCGTCCATGATCCGGTGGACGTCGTCGATGTCCCGGCCGGAGCGGACGAACGACAGCGCGATGACGTCAAAGCCGGTGCGCAGGGCCCAGCGGAGGTCGTCCTCGTCTTTCTTCGAGAGGGCGGGGACGGAGACGGCGACGCCGGGGAGGTTGAGGCCCTTGTGGTCGGAGATCATCCCGCCTTCGACGACCCTGGTGTGGACGCGGGGGCCGTCGACCGCCGTGACCTCGAGGGTGACCTTGCCGTCGTCGACGAGGATGTGTTCGCCGGGGGTGACGTCCGTGGCCAGGCCGCTGTGCGTCGTGCCGCAGATGTCGCCGTCGCCTTCGACGCCCTCCTCCACGCTGATGGTGAAGGTGTCGCCGCGTTCGAGGAGTACGGGGCCTTCGGTGAAGCGGCCGAGGCGGATCTTCGGGCCCTGGAGGTCGGCGAGTATGCCGACGCTGCGGCCGGTCTCGTCGGCGGCCTTGCGGACGTGGTGGTAGCGCTCCTCGTGTTCGGCGTGGTCGCCGTGGCTGAGGTTGAAGCGGGCGATGTCCATTCCGGCTTCGACCAGGGCTTTGATCTGGTCGTAGGAGTCGGTGGCGGGCCCGAGGGTGCAGACGATCTTTGCTCGGCGCATGGTTTCGAGCCTATGGCTTACCGGCCGGTAGCGACGTGGTGGAGCGTGACTACTCAACGTCCTTTGCGTGAAGGGTAATTGACAAGTGGTCACATAAGTCGAAGGGTGCCCCGGCCGAGCGGCGCGGGGCAGCCCGGGGTACGTCACAGTCGTGGCGGCAGCATGGTGAAGCGGGCGTTGACCTGGGCGTAGAGGCGTTGGCGTTGGGGTTCGAGGTCGAGGGGGGCGGCGGTGCCCTCGGCTCCCATGGCGGATCTGGCCCGCATGGCGCCGCCGGGGGCTGCGGGGCCGATGGGCTGGGGGGCTTCGGCGCCGATGTCGGCGAGTTCGACGAGGGCGGCGAGGGAGGTTCCGAGGGCTTCGGCGTACTCTCTGGCGCGCTGTACGGCTTCTTTGACGGCTTTCTGTCGGGCTCGCTTGTGGGCGGGTGAGTCGGGGCGGAGGGACCACCAGGGGCCGTCGACGCGTGTGAGGTCCAGGTCCGCCAGGCGGGTGGTGAGTTCGCCCAGTGCGGTGAAGTCGGTCAGCTCGGAGGTGATGTGGACGCGGCCGTGGTACGCGTGGATCCTCTCCCCTCTGCCCTTCTCCTTCAGTTCGGGGGTGATGGAGAAGGCTCCGGTTTCCACGCGTTCGACCGCTTCGCCGTAGGTCTTGATGAGGTCGAGGACGGTGGTGTTGCGGCGGGTGAGGTCGTCGAGGGCGGCGCGGCGATCTTTGCCGCGGGCGAGGACGGTGACGCGGATGCGGGCTATCTCGGGGTCGACTTCGAGGCGGGCTTCGCCGCGGACGGCGATGCGGGGTGCGTCGGGGGTGCCGTAGGGGACGGCGGTGGGCTGGGCTTCCTCGGGGCTGGTGGTCATACGTCCCACTCTGTCACCGGTGATCGGGGAGGGGGGTGGGCTGGTCATCAGATCGCAACCTGCGAGACCTGTCGCCGTGGGTCATGGACGGGTCAGAATCTACGCGCGTTCATCTGAGTATCTACGCGCGTCACCAACTCGTTCCTCCGAGGAGTACCCGATATGCCCTTGAACCGCCGGAAGTTCCTGAAGAAGTCGGCCGTGACCGGCGCCGGAGTGGCCGTCGCCGGTACGGCCCTGGCTCCGAGTGCGCAGGCGGCCACGGTGAAGGGTGCCGGGAAGAAGGCGCCGAAGCGGTACAGCTTCACCGTGATGGGGACGACGGACCTGCACGGCAATGTCTTCAACTGGGACTACTTCACGGACAAGGAGTTCGACGACAAGGCGCACAACGACGTCGGTCTGGCGAAGATCTCCACGCTGGTGAACCAGATCCGCCAGGAGAAGGGTCGCCGGAACACGCTGCTCATCGATGCCGGTGACACCATTCAGGGCACGCAGCTGTCGTACTACTACGCGAAGGTGGACCCGATCACCGCCAAGGGTGGTCCGGTGCATCCGATGGCGCAGGCGATGAACGCGATCGACTATGACGCGGCGGCGCTGGGGAACCACGAGTTCAACTACGGCATTCCGGTGCTGCGGAAGTTCCAGGAGCAGTGTCGTTTCCCGTTGCTGGGGGCCAACGCGCTGGACGCGAAGACGCTGCGTCCGGCTTTTCCGCCGTACAGCATGCACCGGCTGCGTACGCCGCACGGGCGGGATGTGAAGGTGGCGGTGCTGGGTCTCACCAACCCCGGTATCGCGATCTGGGACAAGGCGAACGTGCAGGGGAAGATGACGTTCCCGGGGCTGGAGGAGCAGGCGGCGAAGTGGGTGCCGAAGCTGCGGTCGATGGGGGCGGATGTCGTCATCGTGTCGGCGCACAGCGGGTCGTCCGGGACGTCCTCGTACGGTGACCAGTTGCCGTACATCGAGAACGCGGCGGGGCTGGTGGCCGAGCAGGTGCCGGGGATCGACGCGATTCTGGTCGGGCACGCGCACACGGAGATCCCCGAGTACTTCGTCACCAACAAGGAGACCGGCAAGCAGGTCGTGCTGTCGGAGCCGCTGAAGTGGGGGCAGCGGCTGACGCTGTTCGACTTCGAGATGGTGTGGAGCAAGGGCTGCTGGAAGGTCGAGAAGGTCGGCGCGCAGGTTCTCAACTCCAACGCGGTGGAGGAGGACCCGAAGATCGTGAAGCTGCTGGGTGACGAGCACGAGAAGGTCGTGGCGTACGTCAACCAGGTCATCGGGACGAACGCGGCCGAGATGACGTCGGTGGAGGCGCCCTACAAGGACGTTCCGATCATCGACCTGATCAACCACATCCAGGCGGACACGGTGAAGCAGGCCCTGTCCTCCACGGAGTACGCGTCGCTGCCGGTGCTGTCGCAGGCGGCGGCGTTCTCTCGCAGTGCGGTGATCCCGGCGGGGAACGTCACCATTCGGGATGTGGCGGGTCTGTACGTGTTCGAGAACACGCTGGAGGCGCGTTTGATGACGGGTGCGCAGATGAAGGCGTATCTGGAGTACTCGGCGAACTACTTCGTGCGGACGGCGGCGGACGCGGTGGTGGATCCGGCGGCGCTGACGAACGCGAACGGTACGCCGGACTACAACTACGACGCGGTGAGTGGTCTGTCGTACGAGATCGACATCGCGAAGCCGGCGGGGTCGCGTATCGCGAATGTGCGGTTCGAGGGTGCGCCGCTGGCGGACGACCAGAAGTTCGTGTTCGCGGTGAACAACTACCGGGCCAACGGCGGTGGCAACTTCCCGCATGTCGCCGCGGCCCAGCTGTTGTGGTCGAACTCGGACGAGATCCGTAACACGATGATCTCGTGGGTGAAGGCGAAGGGGTCGATCGATCCGGCCCAGTTCGCTTCGGTGGACTGGAAGCTGACGCGGAACGGTACGCCGGTCTTCTAGAGGTTCAGGAGGGACAGGTCGACGGCGTCGGCGATGGCTTTCGCGCCGGCGTCGTTGACGTGGAGGCCGTCGCCGCTGTTGTAGTCGTCGTGGATCCTGGTGGGGTGGTCGGGGTCCGCGACGGCGGCGGCGATGTCGATGACGGCGTCGAAGGGGTGGCTGTCGCCGAGGAGCCAGGTGTTCACCTCGGCGCGTACGGTCTGGCCTTCCTCGGTGTCGTAGCCGGGGTAGACGGTGCCGGCGTAGGGGCCGATGGTGGCGCCGATGACGGTGAGGCCGGCGGTGTGGAGGCGGTCGGCGAGGGCGGTCAGGCCGGTGATCAGTTCGGCTGCCGTGGGGAGTTTGGCCGGTTCGGGGAAGGCGATGGCGCCGGGCAGGCCGAGGTCGTTGAGGCCGGTGTGGATGATGACGTGGCTGGCGCCGGGTACGTCGAGGACATCCCGCTCCACTCTGGACAGCAGGTGGGCGCCGATCTCGTCGGTGAGGAGTCGGTTGCCGGAGATGCCGGTGGCGACGATCCAGCCGTGGGTGAGGCGGCGGTCGAGTTGGGCGGGGAAGCTGCCGCCGGTGCCGGGGGTGGTGGCCATGCCCTCGATCCAGGAGTCTCCGAAGGCGACGGCGATGCGGGTGTTCTCGGGGGCGAGGACGTCGATGCCGGTGACGAAGTGCCCGGTGATGAGTTCCTCGGTCTCGTCGAGGGATTCGGCGGTGAGCTGGTTGCCGGGGACGGCGTGGCCGACGTCGTAGGGGATGGCGGAGTGGGTGGTGAGGCCGGTGTCGCCGGGGAGGTAGAGGCTGAGGGCGAGTTCCTGGCCTGCGGTGACGGGTCCTTCGACGGGGTCGCTGACGATCTCCTCTCCGGGCGGGACGGTGACGGTTTCGGCGCCGGCGAAGAGGAGGGTGACGTCGGTGGTGGGGTCGATGGCGCTGCCTTCGGTGCGGTGGGCGAGGTGGGCGCCGCCGATGTGCAGCGGGGTGCGGCCGTAGCGGTTGCTGAGGTGGACGCGTAGTGCCTCGCCGCCGCCGGCGGGGCGCAGGGTCTGGCGGACGGTCTGGTCGGTGAAGCCTCGGACCTCGAAGAGTTTGAAGGCTTCGTGGGGGTCGATGACGGCGGAGCGGTGGGCGGCGATCCAGGTCTTCTCTGTGCGGGTGCTGGTCATGGCCGAAAGGTAGGCAGGTTTCTTGCAGCCGTCACTACACCTGCCTCACTTCTTTGCTTTCCGATTACCTGACGTCGGCGAGGGGTGTCAGTGGGGTGAGGGTCGTCTCGCGTCGGGCGGGCGGGATCCGGGGGCCGGGTTCGAGGCCGAAGGTGGTGTAGGCGGTGCGGCTGGGCAGGGGGTAGGGCTCCTTGTCGGTGAGGCTGTTGAGGATGGTGGCGCTGCGCCAGGCGGCGAGGCCGAGGTCGGGGGCGCCGACGCCGTGGGTGTGCAGTTCGGCGTTCTGGACGTAGACGTGGCAGCCGGCGGCGGTCACCGACGGGTCGAGGATCATCCGGAAGTTCTCGTCGACGCGGGGCCGTTCGCGGCTGTCGCGCCGCATGTACGGGTCGAGGCCGGCGAGGACGCGGTCCAGGGGGCGCTCGTGGTAGCCGGTGGCGAGGACGACGGCGTCGGTGGTGAGGCGGGAGCGGGTGCCCTGCTCGATGTGTTCGAGGTGGAGTTCGACCTTGGTGGTGGCGAGCCGGCCGGCGGTGCGGACGTGTACGCCGGGGGTGAGGACGGCGTCGGGCCAGCCGCCGTCGAGGGTGCGGCGGTACAGCTCGTCGTGGATCGCGGCGATGGTGTCGGCGCCGATGCCCTTGTGGAGCTGCCACTGGGCGGCGACCAGTCGGTCCCGGGTCGGTTCGGCCAGGGCGTGGAAGTAGCGCGTGTAGTCCGGTGTGAAGTGTTCCAGGCCCAGTTTGGAGTACTCCATGGGCGCGAAGGCCTCCGTGCGGCCCAGCCAGTGCAGTCGTTCCCGTCCGGCGGGCCGGTGCCGCAGCAGGTCGAGGAAGACCTCGGCGCCGGACTGTCCCGCGCCGATGACGGTGACGTGTCCGGCCGCCAGCAGACGGTCGCGTTCGCCGAGGTAGTCCGAGGCGTGGATGACGGGCACGCCGGTGGCCTCGACGAGGGGCTTCAGGGGCTCGGGCACGTGGGGTTCGGTGCCGACGCCGAGGACGATGTTCCGGGCGTATGTGCGTCCGAGTGCGGCGGTGTCGCCGTCGCCGTCCAGTTCGGTGAAGTCGACCTCGAAGAGGTCCCGTTCGGGGTTCCAGCGCACGGAGTCGACCTGGTGGCCGAAGCGCAGTCCGGGCAGGTTCTCGGCGACCCAGCGGCAGTAGTCGGCGTACTCGGCTCGCTGGATGTGGAACCGCTCGGCGAAGTAGAAGGGGAAGAGCCGGTCGCGTGTCCTGAGGTAGTTCAGGAACGACCAGTGGCTGACCGGGTCGGCGAGCGTCACCAGGTCCGCCAGGAAGGGCACTTGGACCGTGGCACCCTCGATGAGCAGGCCCGGGTGCCAGTCGAAGCCGGGGCGTTGCTCGTAGAAGACCGCGTCGAGTTCGGCGAGGGGGTGGGCGAGGGCGGCGAGGGAGAGGTTGGCGGGGCCGATGCCTACGCCGACGAGGTCGCGGGGTGCTTCGGGTTCGTGCTGGTCGTGCTCTGGGGGCGTGCTCATGTGGGGGTGTGTCCTTCGGCGAGTGCTACGGGTTCTACGAGCTTGAGCAGGGCGGCGAGGTCGCCGGGCCGGGTGTGGGGGTTGAGCAGGGTGGTCTTGAGCCACAGGCGGCCGTCGAGTTCGGCGCGGCCTATGACGGCTCGGCCGTCGTGGAGGAGTCGGCGGCGCACGGCGGCCACGGCGGTGTCCGGGGCTTCGGTCGGCCGGAAGAGGACCGTGCTGATGGTGGGCCGGTCGTAGAGCTCGAAGCCGGGGTGTGCCTCGACGGTGGCGGCGAACTCCTGGGCGAGGGCGCAGACTTGGTCGACGAGTCGGCCGAGTCCGGTGCGTCCCAGGGTCGTGAGGGTGACGGCGATCTTGAGGATGTCGGCCCGCCGGGTCGTCCGCAGCGACCGGCCGAGCAGGTCGGGCAGTCCGGCCTCGGTGTCGTCGTCGGCGTTGAGGTAGTCGGCGCGTTGGTGCAGTGCGGCGAGGTCCGCCGTGTCGCGTACGGCGAGGAGTCCGGCGGCGACCGGCTGCCAGCCCAGTTTGTGCAGGTCCAGGGTGGCGGTGTGGGCGCGGGCGAGGCCGTCGAGCCGGTGTCGGTGCCGGTCGCTGAAGAGGAGGCCTCCGCCGTAGGCCGCGTCGATGTGGAGCCGGGCTCCGTGTGCCTCGCACAGGTCGGCGATCTCGGGCAGCGGGTCGATGAGGCCGGCGTCGGTGGTGCCGGCGGTGGCGGCGACGAGAAGGGGTCCCTGGAGGTGGGTGAGGGCGTCGTCCAGGGTGGCGGTGTCGAGGGTGCCGGCCGGGGTCGGGACGACGACGGGTTCGGGCAGGCCGAGCAGCCAGGCGGCGCGGACGAGGGAGTGGTGGGCGTTGGCCCCGCAGACGAGCCGTACGCCCGGGTGCGTCTCCCGGGCCAGGAGCAGGGCGAGTTGGTTGGCTTCGGTGCCCCCGGTGGTGACCAGCGCGTCGGCGGCGCCGGCCGCCTCGGCCAGCGCCCGCGTCACCAGTGCTTCGAGTGCGGAGGCGGCCGGGGCCTGGTCCCAGGAGTCGAGGGAGGGGTTCAGTACGGAGACGGCGAGGTCCGCGGCGGCGGCGACGGCCAGGGGCGGCGTGTGCAGATGGGCCGCGCACAGGGGGTCGGCCGGGTCGGCGGTGCCGGCGGCGAGGGCCCGGACCAGGCGGTGGAGGGCGTCCGGCTCGCCGTCGGCGGGCAGCGGCTCACCGAGCGCGTCCCGCACCATCGCCGCGACCGCCTCCGGGCCGCCGGCGGGGAGGGGGCCGCCCCGTGCCTCGGCCCCTTCCCGCAACGCGTCGAGCACGGTGTCGAGCAACGGCCGGAGCGCGTCGGGACCTTGGGGTCCCGAGGCGAGAGGCGCAGCGGTCATGGATTCCTCCGAGCACGGGGAATCCCATCTTGTACGCCA
The DNA here is from genome assembly GCF_053592095.1 of Streptomyces sp. NPDC002787. Classification (NCBI taxonomy): domain Bacteria; kingdom Bacillati; phylum Actinomycetota; class Actinomycetes; order Kitasatosporales; family Streptomycetaceae; genus Streptomyces; species Streptomyces sp. NPDC002787. The sequence goes on from NZ_JBSFVC010000004.1 coordinate 346,705, forward strand.
ATCGGATGCCGAGCCCGAAAAGGCCGTCAATTACAGCCGAAAGAGGGTACGAGAGGACGCCCTCGAGGACAGCGCGCCCTGAAGGGGCACGGGGAACTGCGCGACCAGCCACGACGGACGAGCAGCCCGCAGACCCCCGCACCCAACCGCGGGTCCCGGAGAACCTCTAAACCTCCCGCACTCGCAACGCCCGCCCCAGATCGTCCAGTTGATCCACCAGCTTGCGGCGCAGGGCCGGAATGGGGTCGGCCTCCCCCAGACACCGCTCCCCCAGCCGGAGGGTCTCCGCGTCCACCGCGTACACGGGGAACGCCCACCGCCCGGCGGCCTCCGCCATGGCCGGCCCTCGCCGAGCGGCCAGCGACACCGCGTCGGCCCAGTAACGCTCGACGTACTCCGTGAGGAGTTCCGCCTGTTCCGGCTGCCAGAACCCCTGGGCCGTCGCGGTGAACAGGTAGTTGGAGAGGTCGTCCGTGGTGAACATCGCCTCCCAGGCGGCCCGCTTGGCCTCCGGCTCGGGCAGTGCGGCCCGGCACCGTGCGGCGCCCTCCTGGCCGCTGGCGCTCCGGTCCCGCTCCAGTTCGCCGGTGATCGCGTCGGCGTCGACCGCGCCGAGGACGGCGAGCCGGCCGAGGACGCGCCAGCGCAGTTCGGGGTCGAGTTCGGGGCCGCCCGGAACCGTGCCGTCGGCGAGCCAGGCGGCGATGGTCTCGGGGTGGGCGGCGACGTCGATGAAGTGGCGTACGGCGGTCAGGCGCAGTCCGGGGTTGTCGCCGTCCTCGGTGCGGCGGATGAGGTCGCGGCACAGGGAGCTGAGGGTGGACAGGCCGGCGGGGCGGTGTTCGGGGGCGAGGTAGCGGCCGGCGACCTGGGTGGTGGCGAAGGTGAGGACGCCCTGGACGATGGCGAGGTCGGTCTCGCGGGGGAGGTGGGTGCGGGCGGCCTCCAGGTAGGCGGCGGGCGGGAGTTCGGCGTCGCGTACGGCGTCGCGCAGGGCGTTCCAGACGACGGCGCGGGTGAGGGGGTCGGGGAGGCCGGAGAGGTGGCCGGTGACGGCGGCGGCGGAGTCGGGGTCGAAGCGGACCTTGGCGTAGGTGAGGTCGCCGTCGTTGAGGAGGAGCAGCGCGGGGCGCTTGCCGATGGGCTGGTCGGCGGTCTGGGGGATGTCGAGTTCGACGCGGTCGCGGAGGGTGAGGTGGCCCTGGTCGTCGCCGAGGTCCTGGTCGTAGATGCCGACGGCGATGTGGTGGGGGCGGCTGCCGGTGTGGTCGACGGTGAGGGTGTGGGTGCCGTCGGCGCCGCGGGTGACCTTGGGGGTGAGGGTGTCGACGCCGGTGGTGCGCAGCCAGGCGTCGGCCCAGGCGTGGACGTCGCGTTCGGTGGCGCCGGCGAGGTTGTCGATGAAGTCGGCGAGGGTGGCGTTGCCGAAGCGGTGGCGGGTGAAGTGGGCGTTGATGCCGGCGAGGAAGTCCTTCTCGCCGAGCCAGGCGACGAGTTGGCGCAGGGCGGAGGCGCCCTTGGCGTAGGAGATGCCGTCGAAGTTGAGGAGGGCGGCGGCGGTGTCGTCGACGTTCTCGGGGGCGACGGGGTGGGTGGAGGGGCGCTGGTCGGCGTCGTAGCCCCAGGCCTTGCGGGCGATGCCGAAGTCGACCCAGGTGTCCGTGAAGCGGGTGGCTTCGGTGAGGGTCTGGTAGCCCATGTACTCGGCGAAGGACTCGTTGAGCCAGATGTCGTCCCACCACTTGAGGGTGACGAGGTCGCCGAACCACATGTGGGCCATCTCGTGGGCGATGACCATGGCGCGCGTCTGGCGTTCGGTGTCGGTGACGGCGGAGCGATAGACGAACTCGTCGCGGAAGGTGACGAGTCCGGGGTTCTCCATGGCGCCGGCGTTGAACTCGGGGACGAAGGCCTGGTCGTAGGAGTCGAAGGGGTACGGCTCCTCGAACTTCTCGTGGTAGCGGTCGTAGAGGGCGCGGGTGATGGCGAGGAGCTCGTCGGCGTCGGTGTCGAGGTAGGGGCCGAGGGAGCGGCGGCAGTGGATGCCGAAGGGCAGGCCGCGGTGTTCGGTGCGGACCGAGTGCCAGGGGCCGGCGGCGACGGCGACGAGGTAGGTGGAGATCAGGGGGGTGGTGGCGGCCCGCCAGGTGCCGTCGTCCTGTCGCTCGGTGATGCCGTTGGCGAGGACGGTCCAGCCTTCGGGGGCGGTGACGGTGAGGTCGAAGGTGGCCTTGAGGTCGGGTTGGTCGAAGGCGGCGAAGACGCGTTGTACGTCGTCCATGAAGAGCTGGGTGTAGACGTAGGTCTCGCCGTCGGTGGGGTCGGTGAAGCGGTGCATGCCCTCGCCGGTGCGGGAGTAGCGCATGGCGGCGTCGACGCGCAGTTCGTGCTTGCCCGGGTCGAGGCCCTTGAGGGGGAGGCGGTTCCCGTCGAGGATCGCTGGCTCCAGGGGCTCTCCGTCGAGGGTGACGGAGCGCAGTTCGGCGGGCTTGAGCTCGACGAAGGTGTCCGCGGCCTTTTTCTTCCCCCGTACGGTGAAGTGGATGACGGTACGGGAGTCGAAGGTCTCGTCGCCGCGCGTGAGGTCGAGGGTGATCTCGTAGCGGTGGACGTCGAGGAGCCTGGCACGGGCATGCGCTTCGTCGCGCGTCAGTACGGACATGAGGGACATGCTGCCTGATGCCTGTGGCACGGGACAGGGGCGGGCCTGGTACGCGACCTATGTCCGGTCGTGCGCGCCGTGTGTCCGGCTTTTTGCGGCCTATGCCCGGTCGTTCGCGCCCTTGTGCTGCGCGGGTACGCGCCCTGGTCCGAGGTGTTCGGTGTGGCCGTTGTCCTTGTGGTCCTCGCGGTCCTCGTGGTCCTTGAGGCGGGCGCGCAGGTCGCGGACCTCGTGTTCCAGGGCGTGGGAGCGTGCGTGGGCGTCGTAGAGGTAGCGGACCTTGGTGCGCAGGGCCCAGGGGTCGATGGGTTTCATGACGAGGTCGGCGACGCCGAGGCGGAAGGCGGTGGCGGTGAGTTCGGCGTCGGGGCCGAAGCCGGTGAGGAGGATGACGGGGATGTGCTGGGTCTGTTCGACGCCGCGCATGTAGCGGACGACGTCGAGGCCGCTGACGCCGGGCATGCGGACGTCGAGGAGGAGCAGGCCGACCTGGCCGCGGAGGACTTCCTTGAGGGCCGCGTCGCCGCTGGTGGCGCGGGTCAGGTGGTAGCCCAGGGGGGCCAGGGCGCTCTCCAGGGCGTAGAGCGTGTCCTCATGGTCGTCGACGATGAGGATCTTGGCTTCCGACGGCATGGCTTCTCACCGTGTGTGGTCGATTCCTGACATGGAGTGCTCACGCAGGATGCCCGCTGGAGGGCGGGATGTCACTCCCCTGCGTCTGGTGCTGTGCCTGCCGTGCCTGTGGTGCCGGACGTGGTGGTGCCTGTGGTGCCGGACGTGGTGGTGCCGGTGGTGTCCGCCGTGCCGTTGCCCGTGGTGCCGGTCGTGTCCGCTGTGCCGTTCAGGGTGTTGTCCGCGATGCGTTCGTGGTGCCGGATGACCTCGGCGATGATGAAGTTCAGGAGTTTCTCCGCGAACGCCGGGTCCAGCTTGGCACTTTCGGCGAGTCCGCGCAGCCGGTTGATCTGTTGTGCCTCGCGGCTCGGGTCGGCGGCGGGCAGTTGGTGCGCGGCCTTGAGGTGGCCGACCCGCTGGGTGCACTTGAAGCGCTCGGCGAGCATGTGGACGACGGCGGCGTCGATGTTGTCGATGCTGTCCCGCAGCCGGGTGAGTTCATCCCGAACGTCCGCGTCGACCTCGCGGGCCGGCGCCGTGCCGGTGTTCGCCTCGTTGGTGTTGCTGGTGGTCATGGTCGTCACCCTATGACGCGGCGGTTCGGTGCCCGCACCGGCTTAGAGTGGAACGTATCGAGACGTCTTGAGGGGGTGCGGACGTGGCGAACGGCGGACCTGTCGAGCACGGCTACCCGCATCTGGACACCGTGCGGGCGTCGATCACCGCGCTGTACAAGCGGCTCTCGTACGACACGATCCAGACCTTCGCCACCAGTGTGGCCCCCGTCGACGTGGCGTTCTGTGACACCGACGACCTGCATCTCGGTGCCCAGCGGGTGGCGCGTGAGCTGGTGCGGCACTATCGGCTGCCGGAGGCCCGGATGATCGTCGGGTTCCGGGAGATGACCCACGCGGCGAGCGTGGAGCTGGCGGCGGGGCCGGAGTACTTCGTCGAACTCAACGACCGTTTCCGTACGCACCGCCGGGACATCGGCGCGGCTCTCGCCCATGAGGTCATGCACGTCTATCTGCACCGGCTCGGGCTGTCGTTTCCCGGGACCCGGGAGAACGAGATCCTCACGGACACGGCGACGACGTATCTGGGGGCGGGGTGGCTGCTGCTGGACGCGTACCGGGAGGATTCCGCGTCGTCGCAGAAGCTGGGGTATCTGACGCCGGAGGAGTTCGGGTACGTGCTGGCCAAGCGGGCGCAGGTGTTCGGGGAGGATCCTTCGGTGTGGTTCACCAGTCCGCAGGCGTATTCCGCGTACGTGGAGGGGCGGGGGCGGGCCCTGCGGGACGAGCGGCAGCCGCCGCTGACGGCGGCGGGGTGGGCGGGGCGGCGGCGGTACGCGCGGGATCGGCGCCATGCGCGGGACCTGCCGTCGGCTTCGCCGGGGGCGGGGGTGGGGGTGCCGTATGTGTTCACGCCTGAGGGGCGGGGGGTGGAGGGTCGGGGGGTGTTGCGGGTGTCGTTTCCCTGTCCGACGTGTCATCAGAGGATTCGGGTGCCTGTTCGGGGGCGAGTGCGGGCGCGGTGTGGGTTGTGTCGGACGGTTCTGGAGTGCGACACGTAGGTTTTGGGGCGCGTGAGAGCTCGGATGGTGCGGTTGTCGTGCGACCGCGGGTTCGTCGTGGCTTGTCGCGCAGTTCCCCGCGCCCCTGCAAGCGGCGGCCCCCGTTCATGAGGCGCCGTACACCGGGTGTGGTTCCTTCGCCTCCGCCAGGAGCTTTCGTACGGTCTCCCCCGCTTCCCGCGGGGTCCGGCGGGCTCCCTTGTCCGCGGTCGGGCCCGGGTGCCAGCCCTCCATGACGGTGATGCGGCCGCCCTCCGTCTCGAAGACCCGGCCGGTGACGCCCTCGCTCGCGGCGGAGCCCAGCCACACCACCAGCGGGGAGACGTTCTCGGGGGCCATCGCGTCGAAGCCGGTGTCGGGTGCGGTCATGGTGTCGGTGAAGACGTCCTCGGTCATTCTCGTGCGGGCCGCCGGGGCGATGGCGTTGACCTGGACGCCGTAGCGGGCGAGTTCGGCCGCGGCGACGAGGGTCAGGGCGACGATTCCGGCCTTGGCGGCGCTGTAGTTGCCCTGCCCGAGCGAGCCCAGCAGGCCCGCGCCGCTGCTGGTGTTGATGATGCGCGCGGTCGGTGTGCGGCCGGCCTTGGTCTCGGCGCGCCAGTGGGCGGCGGCGTGTTTCAGGGGCAGGAAGTGGCCTGTGAGGTGGACGCGGAGGACGGCGTCCCAGTCGTCCTCGTCGAGGTTGACAAGCATGCGGTCGCGGAGGAAGCCGGCGTTGTTGACGAGGGTGTCGAGCCGGCCGTAGGTGTCCAGGGCGGTGCGGACGAGGGAGGCGGCTCCGTCGGTCGTGGCGATGTCCCCGTCGTGGGCGATCGCGTCCCCTCCCCCGGCCCGGATCTCCTCGGCGACCCGGGCCGCCGGGCTGTCGGGGTCCGGGGTGCCGTCGCGTCCCACGCCGAGGTCGTTGACGACCACGCGGGCGCCCTCGGCGGCGTGGGCGAGCGCGTGTGCGCGGCCGAGGCCGCGGCCCGCGCCGGTGACGATGACCACGCGCCCTTCGCAGAGCCGGGGTGTGCCGCTCATCGTGGTTCTCCTTCGTCGGAGTCGGCCGTCGCCGCGTCGAGGAAGGCGGGGCGTTCGCCGCCGCCGTGGACGAGGAGGGAGGCGCCGGTGATGTAGGCCGCCGCGTCGGAGGCCAGGAAGACCGCCGCGTCGCCGATGTCGGTGGGGTCCGCGAGGCGGCCGAGCGGGACGGTGCGGGCGACGGCCGCGACGCCGCGCTCGTCGCCGTAGTGGAGGTGGGAGAGCTCGGTGCGGACCATGCCGAGGACGAGAGTGTTGACGCGTATGTCGGGGGCCCATTCCACGGCCATCGAGCGTGCCAGGTGCTCCAGGCCCGCCTTGGCCGCGCCGTACGCCGCCGAGCCGGGCGACGGGCGGCTGCCGCTCACGCTGCCGATCATCACGATCGCGCCTCCGGTCCGGCGTAGGTGGTCGTGGGCGGCGAGGGAGACGGTCAGCGGGGCGGTGAGGTTGAGTTCGACGACGCGGGCGTGGCGGTGGGCGGCGGTGCCGGCGAGTGGCCGGTAGGGGGTGCCGCCCACGTTGTTGACGAGGACGTCGAGTCGGGGCAGGTCGTCGAAGAACGCCTGCACGGCATCCGGGTCCCGTACGTCGAGGGGCACGAACTCGGCGCCCTTGAGCGGTACTTCGGGTGGACGGCGGGCGCAGGTCACGACCTCGGCGCCCGCTTCGACGAAGGCCCGGGCGATGCCGGCGCCGACGCCGCGCGTGCCGCCGGTGACGACGGCGACCTTCCCGTTGAGCCGCATCCGCTGCTACCTTCCGCACAAGAGGTACCAAACAAACGTTAGGTGGAAGGTAGCGGATGCTGCGATGGGTGTCTCCACCTCGTCCCCGGAAAAGGGGATTTCCGTAGTCACGGTCGATTTCCCGCCGGTGAACGCGCTGCCGGTGCGCGGGTGGTTCGAGCTGGCGGACGCCGTGCGCGGGGCGGGCCGTGATCCGGAGGTCCGGTGTGTGGTGCTGGTGGCTGAGGGGCGCGGGTTCAACGCCGGCGTGGACATCAAGGAGATCCAGGCGGCGGGGCGGAGTGCGCTGATCGGCGCCAACCATGGGTGTGCGGAGGCGTTCGCCGCCGTGTACGAGTGCGAGGTGCCGGTGGTGGCGGCGGTGCACGGGTTCTGTCTGGGCGGCGGGATCGGCCTGGCCGGCAACGCGGACGCGATCGTGGCGAGTGACGACGCGACCTTCGGGCTGCCCGAGCTGGACCGGGGCGCGCTGGGTGCCGCCACGCATCTGGCGCGGCTGGTGCCGCAGCATCTGATGCGCGCGCTGTACTACACCTCGCGTACGGCGACCGCGGCCGAGCTGTGGGCGCACGGATCGGTGTGGCGGGTCGTACCGCGTGGCGAACTCCGCGCCGCCGCCCTGGAGTTGGCCGGCGAGATCGCTGCGAAGGACGGACGTCTGATCCGGCTGGCGAAGGCCGCCATCAACGGCATCGACCCCGTCGACGTGCGCCGCAGCTACCGCTTCGAGCAGGGCTTCACCTTCGAGGCGAACCTCAGCGGCGTGGCCGACGAGGTCCGCGACACGTTCGGCACGGCAGGGAAGGAGGGGGCACGTGAGTGACAAGACCATGACCGCCGACGAGGCCGTCTCGCGGCTGACGAGCGGGATGACCCTCGGCATCGGCGGCTGGGGCTCGCGCCGCAAGCCGATGGCGCTGGTGAGGGCGCTGCTGCGCTCCGAGGTCACCGACCTCACGGTGGTCTCGTACGGCGGCCCGGACGTCGGCATGCTCGCCGCCGCCGGACGGGTCCGGAAGCTGGTCGCCGCCTTCGCCACCCTCGACTCCATCCCCCTCGAACCGCACTTCCGCGCGGCCCGCGAGCGGGGCGCCTTCGAGCTGATGGAGATCGACGAGGCGATGTTCATGTGGGGGCTGCGGGCCGCCGCGAACCGGCTGCCCTTCCTGCCGGTACGGGCGGGCATCGGCTCGGACGTGATGCGGGTCAACCCCGGTCTGCGGACGGTGACGTCGCCGTACGACGACGGGGAGAGCTTCCTCGCCATGCCCGCGCTCCGCCTCGACGCCGCGTTCGTGCACGTCAACCGGGCCGACCGGCTCGGCAACGGCCAGTATCTGGGGCCGGACCCGTACTTCGACGACCTCTTCTGCGAGGCGGCCGACACGGCGTACGTCTCCTGCGAACGGCTCGTGGACACGGCGGAGCTGACGAAGGAGGCCGCGCCCCAGACGCTGCTGGTCAGCCGTCATGTGGTGGCGGGCGTGGTGGAGGCCCCGAACGGCGCGCACTTCACCTCCTGCGCCCCCGATCACGGGCGGGACGAGGCGTTCCAGAAGCACTACGCGACCACGCCGTGGGGTGACTTCGCCGAGCGGTTCCTGACGGGTGACGAGCACGCCTACCAGTCGGCCGTGCGGGCCTGGCACCAGGAGGGCTCATGAGCGGGGTGACCCGTGCCGAGTACTGCGTGATCGCGTGCGCCGAGGCCTGGCGGGGGGCCGGGGAGATCCTCGCCAGCCCCATGGGTCTCATCCCGTCCCTGGGCGCGCGGCTCGCCAAGCGGACCTTCTCGCCGGACCTGTTGCTGACGGACGGCGAGGCCCTGCTCGTGGGCCCGGACGGCACACCGGAGGGCTGGCTGCCGTACCGTAGGCATCTCGCCCTCGTCACGGGCGGCAGGCGGCACGTGATGATGGGCGCGAGCCAGATCGACCGGTACGGCAACCAGAACATCAGTTGCGTCGGTGACTGGGCGAAGCCGACGCGACAGTTGCTCGGGGTTCGGGGGGCGCCCGTCAACACCCTGAACAATCCGACGAGTTACTGGATCCCCCGGCACTCCCGGCGGGTCTTCGTCGAGAAGGTCGACATGGTGTGCGGGGTGGGGTACGACCGCGCGGCCGAGCACCCCGTGACCGCCCGGTTCCACCACCTCCCCCGGGTCGTGTCCGACCTCGGGGTGTTCGACTTCGCGACCCCCGACCACTCGATGCGGCTGGCCTCACTGCATCCGGGCGTCACGGTCGAGCAGGTCGGGGAGGCGACCGGGTTCGCGCTCGCCGTCCCGGACGAGGTGCCGTACACCCGTGAACCGACGGCGTGGGAGCTGCGGTTGATCCGCGAGGTGATCGACCCGGCCCAGGCCCGCGCACGTGAGGTGCGGGGCTGATGGACACGGCTCTGACCCGGCTCGTCGGTGTCCGCCATCCGATCGTGCAGACCGGGATGGGCTGGGTCGCCGGGCCCCGGCTGGTCTCCGCCACGGCGAACGCGGGCGCGCTCGGCATCCTGGCCTCCGCGACGATGACGACCGTCCAACTCCGGGACGCTGTACGGGAGGTGAGAGGCCGTACGGACGGGGCGCCCTTCGGGGTGAACCTGCGCGCGGACGCGGGGGACGCTCGGGAACGGGTGCGGATCATCGTCGAGGAGGGCGTCCGGGTGGCGTCCTTCGCGCTCGCGCCCTCCAGGGAGCTGATCGCGGAGCTCAAGGACGCGGGCGTGGTCGTGATCCCGTCCGTCGGTGCCCAGCGGCACGCCGAGAAGGTGGCGTCGTGGGGTGCGGACGCGGTGGTGGTGCAGGGCGGCGAGGGCGGCGGGCACACCGGGGAGGTGGCGACGACCGTGCTGCTGCCGCAGGTCGTGGACGCCGTCGACATCCCCGTCGTCGCCGCGGGCGGCTTCCACGACGGGCGCGGGCTGGTGGCCGCGCTGGCGTTCGGGGCGGCCGGGGTGGCGATGGGCACGCGGTTCCTGCTCACCTCGGACTCGACGGTGCCGGACGTGGTGAAGGCCCGGTATCTGGCGGCGACGGTGAAGGACGTCACCGTCACGACCGCCGTGGACGGGCTGCCGCACCGCATGCTCCGCACGGAGTTGGTGAGCGCCCTGGAGGCGTCCGGCCGTACGCGCGCCCTGCTGCACGCCGTGCGCCACGCGGCCGGCTTCCGGCGGCTCTCCGGGCTCACCTGGCGCCGTATGGTCCGCGACGGCCTCGCGCTGCGGCACGGCAAGGACCTCACCTGGAGCCAGGTCCTGCTCGCCGCCAACACGCCCATGCTGCTCAGGTCCGCGATGGTGGACGGCCGTACGGACCTGGGGGTGATGGCGTCCGGGCAGGTCGCCGGGGTGATCGACGACCTGCCGTCGTGCGCGGAGCTGGTGGAGCGGGTCATGAAGGAGGCGGAGGAGACACTGAAGGGCCTCACCGCCTCCCGCTGATCACCGTCACAACCGCTCGATGATCGTCACGTTCGCCTGCCCGCCCCCCTCGCACATCGTCTGCAGCCCGTACCGGCCGCCCGTGCGCTCCAGCTCGTGCAGGAGGGTCGTCATGAGCTTGGCGCCGGTCGCGCCCAGGGGGTGGCCGAGGGCGATGGCGCCGCCGTTGACGTTGACCTTCTCCGGATCGGCTCCCGTCTCCTTCAGCCACGCCAGCACGACCGGCGCGAACGCCTCGTTGATCTCGACGAGGTCGATGTCGTCGAGGGAGAGGCCGGTCTTCTTCAGGGCGTGCGCGGTCGCCGGTATCGGCGCGGTGAGCATACGGATGGGGTCCTCGCCGCGTACGGAGAGGTGGTGGACGCGGGCGCGCGGGGTCAGCCCGTGCTCCCGTACGGCGCGTTCGGAGGCGAGGAGGAGCGCGGCGGCGCCGTCGGAGACCTGGGAGGAGCAGGCGGCGGTGACGGTGCCGCCGTCGATGACCGGTTTCAGGGCAGCCATCTTCTCCAGCGAGGTGTCCCTGCGCGGGCCCTCGTCCACGGTCACGTCCCCGTACGGCACGGTCTCGCGGGCGAAGCGGCCCTCGTCGACGGCCCGTACCGCCCGCTGGTGGGACCGCAGCGCGTACTCCTCCTGGTCGCGGCGGCCGATGCCCCACTTCGCGGCGATCATCTCGGCGCCGACGAACTGGTTCACCGGCCGGTCCCCGTAGCGTGCCCGCCACCCCTCGCTGCCCGCGAAGGGCCCTTCGGTGAGGCCGAGCGGTACGGCGGCCTGGCGGGAGGCGAAGGCGATGGGGACCATCGTCATGTTCTGGACGCCGCCCGCGACCACCAGGTCCTGGGTGCCGGAGAGGACGGCCTGGGCGGCGAAGTGCACGGCCTGCTGCGAGGAGCCGCACTGCCGGTCGACGGTCGTGCCCGGCACCTCCTCGGGCAGCCCCGCCGCCAGCCAGCTGGTCCGCGCGATGTCCCCGGCCTGCGGCCCGACGGTGTCCAGACAGCCGAAGACGACGTCCTCCACGGCCGCCGGGTCCACGCCCGCGCGCGAGACGAGCGCCTTGAGCGCGTGGGCGCCCAGGTCGGCCGGATGGACGGTGCCGAGCCCTCCCCCGCGCCGGCCGACAGGCGTGCGGACCGCTTCGACGATGTAGGCCTCGGCCATGGCGACTCCCCAGACTCTCCGATGAGTTACGTGGCTATGTGCGTACGGCGATCCCGTCCAGCACCATCGACAGGTACTGCCGGGCGATCTGCTCCGGGCTGTACTGTCCGCTCGGCCGGTACCAGGACGCGGCGACCCAGACGGTGTCGCGCACGAACCGGTAGGTGACCCTCGTGTCGAGGTCGGCCCGGAACTCCTCGGCGGCGACCCCGCGCTCCAGCGTGGCCAGCCATGTCTCCTCGAACCTGCGCTGCGACCGGTCAAGGAACAGGAACCGCTCCAGCGCGACCAGCTGCTTGGCTTCCTTCTGGTAGATCGCGACGGCGGCGCGGTGCCGGTCGATCGCCCGGAACGACTCGGTGACCAGGGCCTCGAAGGTCTCCCGAGGGCCGAGGCCGGCGTCCAGGACGGTGTCGTACTGCTCCCAGAGTTCATCGAGGAAGGTCCGCAGGATCTCCTCGAGCATCGCGTCCTTGGACTCGAAGTAGTAGTAGAGGCTGCCCGCGAGCATGCCCACGTCGTCCGCGATCCTGCGGACGGTGGTGGCGTTGTAGCCCAGGTCGGCGAAGACCGCGGCGGCCTTGTCGAGGAGTTCCCGTCGACGCGCGGGCGCGGCGGCCGGCTTGGCGGCAGCCGGCTTGGCGGCGGTGGTCGCCCGGGGCTTCTTGTTGGTCGGCACGCTGCTCATTGTCCTCAGGGGTGCTGGTTGCTGACGGACACGACCTCGCCCGTCAGGTACGAGGAGTAGCCCGACGCCAGGAACACGATCACGTTGGCCACCTCCCAGGGTTCGGCGTACCGCCCGAAGGCCTCCCGCGCGGTCAGCTCCTCCAGCAGTTCGGGGGTCGTGACCTTCACGAGGTGCGGGTGCATGGCGAGGCTCGGCGACACGGCGTTGACACGCACCCCGTACTCGGCCGCCTCGATCGCCGCGCACCTGGTCAGCGCCATCACGCCGGCCTTCGCCGCCGCGTAGTGCGCCTGCCCGGCCTGGGCGCGCCAGCCGACGACGGAGGCGTTGTTGACGATCACGCCGCCACCGCTCTGCCGCATCAGGCGCAGCGCGGCCCGGGTGCACCGGAACGTGCCGTTCAGCGTCACGTCCAGCACCTTCGACCACTGTTCGTCGGTCATGTCGACGAGGTCCGAGGTGCCGCCCAGGCCCGCGTTGTTGACGACGATGTCGAGCTGTCCGTGCCGCTGGACACCTTGGTCGAACAGCGCCCGCACCTGCTCCTCGTCGGTCACGTCGCACGGCACCGCCCCGACGGACTCCGCCCCGAACTCCCCGGCCAGCTCGGCTTCGTAGTCCTTGAGCCGACGGGCGTGGGCGTCGCTGATGAGCACGCGGGCGCCCTCCTCCAGGAAGCGCCGGGCGGTCGCTCCGCCGATGCCCGCGCCGGCCGCCGCGGTGATCACGGCGGTGCGTCCGCCGAGCAGGCCGTGCCCGGGGACGTACGTCGGACCCTCGACGTTCTTCATGGCGGCACGCTAACCTACCAAACACTTGTTAGGGAAGGCCGAGCGTTGTCGTCGGCAGCGTTTCGTCAACAGCGCGGTGTCAGGCAGCGCTGTGTCAGGCAGCGCGGCGGCCGCCTGTCAGGCAGCATCGTGTCAGGCAAGGAGAGGTGACCCGTGGACCTCGACCGTTCCCCCGCCGACGAGGCCTTCCGCGCCGAGGCGCGCGCATGGCTGCGCGCCCATGTCCCGCCCGAGCCGCTCCCGTCCCTGGAGACCGCGGAGGGCTTCGCCGCCCACCGCGCCTGGGAGGCCGAACTGGCCGCCGGCCGCTGGTCGGTGGTGAACTGGCCGACCGCGTACGGCGGCCGCGACGCGGGGCTGCTGCGCCGGCTGGTCTTCGAGGAGGAGTACTACGCGGCGGGCGCCCCGGGCCGCGTCAGCCAGAACGGCATCAACCTCCTCGCCCCGACCCTCTTCGACCACGGTACGCAGGAGCAGCGGGCTCGCGTGCTGCCGCCGATGGCCTGCGGCGAGGTGGTGTGGGCCCAGGCGTGGTCGGAGCCCGAGGCCGGTTCGGACCTCGCGTCCCTCACCTCCCGGGCCCTTCGTACGGACGGGGGCTGGCTGTTGAGCGGTCAGAAGACCTGGTCGTCGCGTGCCGCCTTCGCGGACCGGGCGTTCGGCCTGTTCCGCAGCGAGCCGGGCACGCCGAAACCCCACCAGGGGCTGACGTACCTCATGTTCGACCTGCGCGCCCCGGGCGTGACGGTCCGCCCTACAGGCCGCCTCGACGGAAAACCGGCCTTCGCCGAGCTCTTCCTCGACGACGTGTTCGTGCCGGACGAGGACGTCATCGGCGAGCCCGGCCAGGGCTGGCGCATCGCGATGTCGACCGCCGGCAACGAACGCGGCCTGATGCTGCGCTCGCCGGGCCGCTTCCTGGCCTCCGCGCACCGCCTGTTCGACCTGTGGCATACGCGAGGGTGCCCGGCCGCCTCGGGTGACCGCGTGGCCGACGCCCTGATCGGCGCCCGCGCCTACCAGCTGTTCACCTACGCGGCCGCCTCCCGCTTCCTGGAGGGCACGCCGGTCGGCCCCGAGGCCAGCCTGAACAAGGTCTTCTGGTCCGAGTACGACATCGCCCTGCACGAGACGGCACTCGAACTGCTCGGCGGGGAAGGCGAGTCGGCGGACACCGACTGGGCCGAGGGCTACGTCTTCTCCCTCGCCGGCCCGATCTACGCCGGCACCAACGAGATCCAGCGCGACATCATCGCCGAGCGCCTCCTCGGCCTGCCGAAGGGCCGCCGCTGATGCGCGGCCTCACTCTGAAGGGCCGCCGCTGATGCGTGGCCTCAGCCTCATCCTGAAGGGCCGCCGCTGATGCGCTTCCTCCTGGACACCGAGCAGCGGGCGTTCGCCGACTCGCTGGACGCGATGCTGACGGCCGCCGGCACACCCACCGTCGTACGGGCCTGGGGGCTGGGCGAGCACGCAGCCGGGCGGGGGCTGTGGTCCCGTATCGCGCAGGCCGGCGTCTTCGCGCTGGCCGCGCCGGAGGCGTACGACGGGATGGGCCCCCTGCCCGTCGAACTGGCCGTCGCCTTCGTGGAGTTGGGACGGCACGCGGTGCCGGGTCCGCTCGTGGAGACGGTGACGGCGGCGGCCCTCCTGGCCGGCCTGGACGACCCCGGCCCGGCCAAGCGCCTGCTCCCGGCGCTGGTCTCCGGGGAGGTCATGGCGACCGTCGCGCCGCCGGCGTCGCCGTACGCGCTGGACGGGGACGCGGCGACGACCCGCCTGTCCCTGAGCGACACCGAACTACGACTGTCGCCCGGTCACGGCCCGATCCGCCCCTCCCTGGACCCGGCCCGCCGCCTGACTCCGCTCTCCCCCGGCGGCGAACTCCTCGCCACGCACCCGCCCCTCCCCCGGGCCCTCACCTGGGCCCGTCTCGCGGTCGCCGCCCAGGCCCTCGGCGTCGGACTCGCCCTCCTGGACAGGACGGTGGCGTACGTCAAACAGCGCACCCAGTTCGGTGTCCCCATCGGCTCGTTCCAGGCGGTGAAGCACCGGTTGGCGGACGCGAAGGTGGCCCTGGAGTTCGCGCGTCCGCTGATCTTCGGCGCGGCGGTCACCCTGGACCCGGCCGACGTGGCCGCCGCGAAGGTGACGGCCTGCGAGGCGGCGTACACGACCGCCCGCACCGCGCTCCAACTGCACGGCGCGATCGGCTACACGGCGGAGTACGACCTGTCGCTGTGGCTGACCAAGGCCGGCGCGCTGCGGACGGCGTGGGGCAGCCCGGCCGTATGCCGGAGCGCGGTCCTCAGTGGTGGTGGTCGCCGCTGGTGAGCTCCCGGTACGCCTCGGCCGCCGGGGCCTACCTCACGATGCCCTGAGCCCGGGCCGCCACCAGCCACTTGGGGAACTCCCCCACGAGCCGGTCGTACAGCTCCGCGTCGGACACGGACCTCGGATCCGAACCGGCGTGGAAGAACCCGGCGTTGTCGACGACCCGCTTGCCCGGCACCGCCAACTCGTCCAGCCGGCGCAGGAAGTCGAACTGCTTGCTGTCCGGGTCACCGAAGCCGACGAACTGCCAGAAGAGGGGGAGCCGGGCGGCCTTGCAGACGTAGCGTTCGGCGGCGAGCTTGTTGATGGGCCCGCCGTCGGTCTGGAACACGACGAGAGCGGGGGCCGTGGAGCCACTGTCGAGGTAGTGGTCGATCACGGCGTCCATGGCCGTGTGATAACTGGTCCGGCCCATGTGTCCGAGCCCGGCCACGATCCGCTCGATCCGCCCTCGGTGATCGGCCAGGTCGATGTGGGCCACGGCGTCGATGTCCGTCGAGAAGAAGACGACCGGCACGCGCCCGTCGTCGTCGAGATGGGCCGACAGCCCGAGCACCCGGTCGGCGAGCGCCTGCACGCTGCCGTCCTTGTAGTAGGGCTTCATGGAGCCGCTGTGATCGACGACGAGGTAGACGGCGGCCCGCGCCCCGCCGAGCCCGTGCTTCCTGAGCGAGACACCGGCGGTCTTGTAGAGGTCGACGAGCGCGGGAGCGGTCTCCTCGACCTTGCTGAGGCTGATCGCGGACATGGGGCGCTCTCCTGGCATCGAAACCCTGCGGGAACCCGCAGGCTAAGGCACTCCACAACCCCACCCCCTCCCCACGCACCCCACCTGGTTCGCTATTTTGTTCGCCGCCGTCCTCACCGGCTCGTCATCAGCCCCGCACCCTCAAGGAGCCGGCCGTGGAACCCGAGTCCCCGTCGTCGTCCGAGCCCGCCATCACCACCTGCTACCGCCACCCGAAAGTGGAGTCGTACGTCCGCTGCACCCGCTGTGAGCGGTTCATCTGCCCGGACTGCATGCGCGACGCGGCCGTGGGCCACCAGTGCCCGGAGTGCGTGCAGGAGGGCGCGAGATCGGTCCGCCAGGCCCGCACGGCCTTCGGCGGCCGGATCTCGACGGTCCCGCTGGTCACGTACGTCCTGATCGGCCTGAACGTCGTGGCCTACGTCGCCGAACTGCTCCGCCCGGAGATCGTGGACGACTTCGCGATGCTGGGCCGTGGCCTGCTCGGCTCGGACGGCCTGCACTACGTCTGGCAGAGCGCCTACCCGGCCGACTTCCAGCTCGAAGGCGTGATCGACGGCGAGTGGTACCGCCTTCTCACCGGCGCGTTCCTCCATCTCCCGCCCACGGAGGGCAGCTTCGGCATCCTCCACATCGTGATGAACATGGTCACGCTGTGGAACGTCGGCAGGGTGGTGGAGGCTCAGCTGGGCCGCGCCCGCTACCTGAGCCTGTACGTGCTGTCCGCCCTCGGCGGCTCCGTCCTCGTCCTCCTCCTCGCCCCCGACGCGAGCACGGTCGGCGCCTCCGGCGCGATCTTCGGCGTCTGTACCGCGTACTACGTCCTCGCCCGCCGCCTGGGCGCCGACCCGGCGGGCATCAACCGCTTCATGGCCGGCCTGCTGGTGTGGCTGATCATCTCGGCGGTCGTCACGTCCTGGCAGGGCCACCTCGGCGGCCTGCTGACCGGCGGGGTGGTGGCCCTGGCCTTCGCGTACGCGCCTCGCGACCGGCGACGGGTACTGGTGCAGGCGGGAGCGGGTGTGGCGATGCTCGCGCTGTTGATGGTGCTGGCGGTCGCGAAGGTCGCGGCGATGACGGGCTGAGTGCGCCCGGGCATGCGACGGCGCCTGCCCAGTCGTCCGGTCGGGGACTGGCGGGCAGGCGCCGTCTGTGTTCCGTACGCCGTTGTACGGGACGTATGCGGGGTGACCCGTCGGGTCACCGTCTTGTCTGGGGCTGTCAGACCATCAACGAGCGGTCCGTGGGCCGGATCGGCGCCGGCAGTTCGCTCGCGCCCGTCAGGAAGCGGTCGCAGCCACGGGCCGCCGAGCGGCCCTCGGCGATCGCCCAGACGATGAGCGACTGGCCGCGGCCCGCGTCACCGGCGACGAAGACGCCCGGCACGTTGGTCTGGAAGTCGGCGTCGCGGGCGATGTTGCCGCGCTCGTCGAGCTCCAGGCCGAACTGGTCCACGAGACCGTTCTCGCGGTCCGTGCCCGTGAAGCCCATCGCCAGCGTCACCAGCTGGGCGGGGATCCTGCGCTCCGTGCCCGGCTTCGGGGTCAGCTTGCCGTCGATGAACTCGACCTCGGTGAGGTGCAGGAACTGGACGTTGCCGTCCTCGTCGCCCTCGAAGTGGGTGGTGGAGACGGAGTAGACCCGCTCGCCGCCCTCCTCGTGCGCGGAGGTGACCTTGTAGAGCATCGGGAAGGTCGGCCACGGCTGGTGCGCGGCACGGTCCTCGCCCGGCCTCGGCATGATCTCCAGCTGCGTGACGGAGGCCGCGCCCTGGCGGTGGGCGGTGCCCACGCAGTCCGCGCCCGTGTCGCCACCGCCGATGACCACGACGTGCTTGCCCTCGGCCGTGATGGGGGGCGCCACGAAGTCGCCCTCCTGCACCTTGTTGGCCAGGGGCAGGTACTCCATGGCCTGGTGGATGCCGTTCAGCTCGCGACCGGGGACCGGCAGGTCACGGGCGGTGGTGGCGCCCGCGGCGATGACGACGGCGTCGTACCGCTTCTTCAGGTCCGTGGCCTTGAGGTCGCGGCCGATCTCGATGCCCGTGCGGAAGCGGGTGCCCTCCGCGCGCATCTGCTCGATGCGGCGGTTGATGTGCCGCTTCTCCATCTTGAACTCGGGGATGCCATAGCGGAGGAGGCCGCCGATGCGGTCCGCCCGCTCGTAGACCGCCACGGTGTGGCCCGCCCGCGTCAGCTGCTGGGCCGCCGCCAG
Organism: Streptomyces sp. NPDC002787; assembly: GCF_053592095.1. Taxonomy (NCBI): domain Bacteria; kingdom Bacillati; phylum Actinomycetota; class Actinomycetes; order Kitasatosporales; family Streptomycetaceae; genus Streptomyces; species Streptomyces sp. NPDC002787. The sequence continues at coordinate 364,716 of NZ_JBSFVC010000004.1, forward strand.
GCCCGCCGGGCCCGAGCCGATGACCGCGACCGTCTTGCCGGACAGGCGCTCCGGGATCTGCGGCGCTACATCACCGCTGTCCCACGCCTTGTCGATGATCGAGACCTCGACGTTCTTGATGGTGACGGCCGGCTGGTTGATGCCGAGCACACACGCCGACTCGCACGGGGCCGGGCAGAGGCGACCGGTGAACTCCGGGAAGTTGTTGGTCGCGTGCAGACGCTCCGAAGCCGCGCCCCAGTCCTCGCGGTAGGCGTAGTCGTTCCACTCGGGGATGAGGTTCCCGAGGGGACAGCCGTTGTGGCAGAACGGGATGCCGCAGTCCATGCAGCGGGACGCCTGCTTCGAGATGATCGGGAGCAGCGAGCCCGGAACATAGACCTCGTTCCAGTCCTTCAGCCGTACGTCGACGGGGCGGGACTTGGCGACCTCGCGCCCGTGGTTGAGGAAGCCCTTCGGGTCAGCCATTGATCGCCGCCTCCATCATCTTCTCGGTGATCTCGGTCTCGGAGAGACCGGCCTGCTCGGCGGCGGCCTTGGCGGCGAGCACTGCCTTGTACGTGCTGGGGATGATCTTGCTGAAGCGCTCCACGGCCACGGGCCACTCGGCGAGCAGCTTCTCGGCGACCGTCGAGCCGGTCTCCTCGGCGTGGCGGCGCACCACGTCGTGCAGCCACTGCTTGTCGTCGTCGGAGAGGGCCTCGACGGCGCCCACGTTGCCGACGTTGACGTTGTCGGGGTTCAGGTCGATGACGTAGGCGATACCGCCCGACATGCCGGCCGCGAAGTTGCGGCCCGTCTCGCCGAGGACGACCGCGTGGCCGCCGGTCATGTACTCGCAGCCGTGGTCGCCCACGCCCTCGGACACCACCAGGGCGCCGGAGTTGCGGACACAGAACCGCTCGCCCGTACGGCCGCGGAGGAACAGCTCGCCGCCGGTCGCGCCGTAGGCGATGGTGTTGCCCGCGATCGTCGAGTACTCGGCGAGGTGGTCGGCGCCACGGTCCGGGCGGACGATGACGCGACCGCCGGAGAGCCCCTTGCCGACGTAGTCGTTGGCGTCGCCCTCCAGGCGCAGCGTCACACCGCGCGGAAGGAACGCGCCGAACGACTGGCCCGCCGAGCCGGTGAAGGTGATGTCGATGGTGTCGTCGGGCAGACCGGCCCCGCCGAACTTCTTCGTCACCTCGTGGCCGAGCATCGTGCCGACCGTGCGGTTGATGTTGCGGACCTTGACCTGGGCGCGCACCGGCTGGGCGTCGGTCGCGTCCGAGGCGGCGAGGGCGTCGGCGGCGAGCTTGATCAGCTCGTTGTCGAGCGCCTTCTCCAGACCGTGGTCCTGCTCGATCAGCTGGTGGCGCACCGCGCCCTCGGGCAGCTCGGGCACGTGGAACAGCGGCTCCAGGTCCAGGCCCTGCGCCTTCCAGTGGTCGACCGCGCGGGTCACGTCGAGCGTCTCGGCGTGGCCGACGGCCTCCTCGATGGAGCGGAAGCCCAGCTCGGCGAGGATCTCGCGGACCTCCTCGGCGATGAACTCGAAGTAGTTCACGACGTACTCGGCCTTGCCGGAGAACCGGTCGCGGAGCGTCGGGTTCTGCGTGGCGATGCCGACCGGGCAGGTGTCGAGGTGGCAGACGCGCATCATGACGCAGCCGGAGACGACCAGCGGCGCGGTCGCGAAGCCGAACTCCTCGGCGCCGAGCAGCGCGGCGATGACCACGTCACGGCCGGTCTTCAGCTGGCCGTCGGTCTGGACGACGATGCGGTCGCGCAGGCCGTTGAGCAGCAGGGTCTGCTGGGTCTCGGCGAGGCCGAGCTCCCAGGGGCCACCGGCGTGCTTCAGCGAGGTCAGCGGGGAGGCGCCCGTACCGCCGTCGTGACCGGAGATGAGGACGACGTCCGCGTGCGCCTTGGAGACACCCGCGGCCACGGTCCCGACGCCGACCTCCGACACCAGCTTCACGTGGATCCGCGCCTGCGGGTTCGCGTTCTTCAGGTCGTGGATCAGCTGGGCCAGGTCCTCGATGGAGTAGATGTCGTGGTGCGGCGGCGGGGAGATGAGGCCCACGCCCGGCGTCGAGTGACGCGTCCTGGCGACCCACGGGTACACCTTGTGGCCGGGCAGCTGACCGCCCTCACCGGGCTTGGCGCCCTGGGCCATCTTGATCTGGATGTCGTCCGCGTTGACCAGGTACTCGGAGGTCACACCGAAGCGGCCGGAGGCGACCTGCTTGATGCTGGACCGGCGCGCCGGGTCGTACAGACGGTCCGGGTCCTCGCCGCCCTCACCGGTGTTGGACTTGCCGCCCAACTGGTTCATGGCGATGGCGAGGGTCTCGTGCGCCTCCTTGGAGATGGAGCCGTACGACATGGCGCCGGTCGAGAAACGCTTGACGATCTCGGAGACCGGCTCGACCTCGTCGATGGAGATCGGCTGACGGTCACCGGCCTTGAACCCGAACAGGCCGCGCAGCGTCATCAGACGCTCGGACTGCTCGTTCACACGGTCCGTGTACTTCTTGAAGATGTCGTAGCGGCGCGTACGCGTCGAGTGCTGGAGGCGGAAGACCGTCTCCGGGTCGAACAGGTGCGGCTCGCCCTCGCGGCGCCACTGGTACTCGCCGCCTATCTCCAGGGCGCGGTGGGCCGGCGCGATGCCGCTGGCCGGGTACGCCTTGGCGTGGCGGGCGGCGACCTCCTTGGCGATGACGTCGATACCGACGCCGCCGATCTTGGTGGCCGTGCCGTTGAAGTACTTCTCGACGAACTCGTCCGCGAGCCCGACGGCCTCGAAGACCTGGGCGCCCCGGTAGGAGGCGACCGTGGAGATGCCCATCTTGGACATGACCTTCAGGACGCCCTTGCCGAGGGCGTAGATCAGGTTGCGGATGGCCTGCTCGGCCTCGATGTCGGAGAGGAACGTTCCGGCGCGGACGAGGTCCTCGACGGACTCCATCGCCAGGTACGGGTTGACGGCCGCGGCGCCGAAGCCGATGAGCAGGGCGACGTGGTGGACCTCGCGGACGTCACCGGCCTCGACCAGCAGGCCCACCTGGGTGCGCTGCTTGGTGCGGATGAGGTGGTGGTGGACGGCCGCGGTGAGCAGCAGCGACGGGATCGGCGCGTGCTCGGCGTCGGAGTGGCGGTCCGACAGGACGATCAGCCGGGCGCCGTTGCCGATGGCGGCGTCGGCCTCGGCGCAGATCTCCTCGATGCGCGCGGCGAGGGCGTCACCGCCGCCGGAGACCCGGTAGAGGCCGGAGAGCGTGGCGGCCTTCATGCCGGGCATGTCGCCGTCGGCGTTGATGTGGATGAGCTTGGCCAGCTCGTCGTTGTCGATCACCGGGAAGGGCAGGGTGACGCTCCGGCACGACGCGGCGGTCGGCTCCAGGAGGTTACCCTCCGGGCCCAGCGAGGAGCGCAGCGAGGTGACGAGTTCCTCGCGGATGGCGTCCAGCGGCGGGTTGGTGACCTGCGCGAACAGCTGGGTGAAGTAGTCGAAGAGCAGGCGCGGGCGCGAGGAGAGCGCGGCGATCGGCGAGTCCGTGCCCATCGAACCGATGGGCTCGGCGCCGGCCTTGGCCATCGGCGCGAGGATGACGCGCAGCTCCTCCTCGGTGTAGCCGAAGGTCTGCTGGCGGCGGGTGACCGAGGCGTGGGTGTGCACGATGTGCTCACGCTCGGGCAGGTCGGAGAGCTCGATCTCCCCGGCCTCCAGCCACTCCGCGTACGGGTGCTCGGCGGCGAGGCCGGCCTTGATCTCGTCGTCCTCGACGATGCGGTGCTCGACGGTGTCGACGAGGAACATACGGCCCGGCTGCAGGCGGCCCTTGCGGACGACCTTGGCGGGGTCGATGTCGAGGACGCCGACCTCGGAGCCGAGGACGACGAGGCCGTCGTCGGTGACCCAGTAGCGGCCGGGGCGCAGGCCGTTGCGGTCGAGGACCGCGCCGACCTGGCGGCCGTCGGTGAAGGTGACACAGGCCGGGCCGTCCCAGGGCTCCATCATCGTGGAGTGGAACTGGTAGAAGGCGCGGCGGGCCGGGTCCATGGAGTCGTGGTTCTCCCACGCCTCCGGGATCATCATCAGCACGGAGTGCGGCAGGGAGCGGCCACCGAGGTGGAGCAGTTCCAGGACCTCGTCGAAGGACGCGGAGTCGGAGGCGTCCGGCGTACAGATCGGGAAGATCCGCTCCAGCTTCTCCGCCGGGCCGAACAGGTCGGAGACCAGCTGGGACTCGCGGGCGACCATCCAGTTGCGGTTGCCCTTGACCGTGTTGATCTCGCCGTTGTGCGCGACGAAGCGGTACGGGTGGGCGAGCGGCCACGACGGGAAGGTGTTCGTGGAGAACCGGGAGTGCACGAGCGCGATCGCGGAGGCGAAGCGGCGGTCGGACAGGTCCGGGAAGAAGGGCTCCAGCTGGCCGGTGGTCAGCATGCCCTTGTAGACGATGGTCCGCGCGGAGAGCGAGGGGAAGTAGACGTCGACCTCGCGCTCGGCGCGCTTGCGCAGCACGAACGTCTTGCGGTCGAGGTCGATGTCCTTCGACGTGCCGTCGGTGACGAAGACCTGGCGGAAGGCGGGCATCGTCGAGCGGGCGGTGGCGCCGAGCAGCTCGGGGGCGACGGGCACCTCGCGCCAGCCGAGGACGGTCAGGCCCTCCTCGGCGGCGATGGCCTCGATGCGGGCGACGGCGTCCTCGGTGCCCTCCTCGGGCAGGAAGCCGATACCGACGGCGTACGAGCCGGCCTCGGGCAGCTCGAATCCGGCCACCTCGCGGAAGAACGCGTCGGGAACCTGGGAGAGGATGCCGGCGCCGTCACCCGAATCGGGCTCCGAACCGGTCGCCCCTCGGTGCTCCAGGTTGCGAAGAACCGTGAGCGCCTGCTCGACCAGCGCATGGCTCGCCTCGCCGGTGAGGGTGGCCACGAAGCCGACGCCGCAGGCGTCGTGCTCGTTGCGGGGGTCGTACATACCCTGCGCAGCAGGGCGAGCATCCATGAACGACCACTTCTGGCCATTCGTGGAGTGCTGGGACGGCTGGCGCGGCGTACGCATCGGCTCTCCCGTCGTCGTCATCTGGCATATGCGAATTGCCGAGGGACGACGCTGGCCCTCTGCGTAAAGTGCAAAATTTCGTGCAGGTTACATGATGGAACGATTCTCGGGAAGCGGATACTTCGTCCCAACATGCGGACGCCACGGGTGCGGAGGGGGTGCCGCACACGGTGGCGTGATCAAGCGCGATCAAGGTGATCAGGGGAGGAGTCGACCGGACAGATCAGTGTCGGCCGACCGGGGGGGCGCAGGAGGCGTCGTCGCCCACTACTTCAGGTGCTGTGCAGGCGTCGTTGCCTGCGGCGCTTACGGCTCATGCCCAGCGGTTAAGCATTCGAAACCGCCTGGTAACGACTATTTATGCGGTCCCGCGCATACGTAGCCATCCGATCCATCATACGGCCGCTCCGAACAGACTGCCCAGGGCGTACGTCACACCCGCCGCGGCCCCTCCGAGGGCCAGCTGTCGCAGACCGCTGAACCACCAGGTTCTGGCCGTCACCCTGGCCACCACCGCACCGCATCCGAAGAGCCCGGCGAGCGCCACCAGCACGGCCGGCCACAGTGTGCTCGCGCCGAGCAGATAGGGCAGTACGGGCAGCAGGGCGCCCAGCGCGAAGGAGGCGAAGCTCGACACGGCGGCGACGGTGGGCGAGGGGAGGTCACCGGGGTCGATGCCCAGCTCCTCGCGCGCGTGGATCTCCAGGGCCTGCTCGGGATCGCGCGAGAGCTGCCGCGCGACGTCCCGGGCGAGTCCCGGCTCGACCCCGCGGCTCTCGTAGAGCGCGGCCAGCTCCTTCTCCTCGTCCTTGGGGTGCTTGCGCAACTCCCGCCGCTCGACGTCGAGTTCGGCCTCGACGAGTTCCCGCTGCGAGGCGACCGAGGTGTATTCGCCGGCGGCCATCGAGAAGGCACCGGCGGCGAGCCCCGCGAGCCCGGCCACGACGACCGCCTCCCGCCCGGCCGTCCCGCCCGCGACACCGGTCATCAGCGCCAGATTGGACACGAGCCCGTCCATCGCGCCGAACACGGCGGGCCGCAACCAGCCGCCGTTCACATCCCGGTGGGTGTGGTTGTCGCGATGCGCCTCGTGCAGCGCCGCCTCGGTGTCGATGATCGCCACGATCAAGCCCCTTCCCTCACGCCGAACGTACGCTCGGAAAATCGCTTCTGCCAGCAAGGAAGGCCGTACTTACCGGGTCCACCCGGGTGGCCCGGCAGGCACTCTCCGCTGTTCGAGGAATCGTTGCCGCTCATTCGTACACGACCCTGCACAGATGTCGACCGGGTGATACGGACGCGTTCCGGGGGCCGGTGGGGCACCCCGTGTGGCAGAGATCTTCACAGCGAATCTTCGAAGTCGCGAAATCTTCAGAGCGGATCAACTGCCCACCGGGCCAGACCTGCCCACCGGGCCAGAGAGGCGTCGTATGCCTTCCATCGCCTGCATTCCCTCGGTTCCGGCGCCGGGGGACGCCGCCGACCTCCGCGAGCGGGCACGCGGGGCCCTGCTCGGGCTCGCCGTCGGGGACGCGCTGGGGGCGCCCGCGGAGAACATGAAGCCGTCCGAGATCCGCGCGCGCTGGGGGCGCATCACGGGGTACGTGGCGGAGAACCCCTCGGGCACGGACGACACCGAGTACGCCATCTTCTCCGGGCTGCTGCTGGCCCGGCACGGCTCGGCGCTCACGGTCGCGCATGTGGAGACGGCCTGGCACCAGTGGATCGCGGACCAGGACGAGGGCCCGTTCCGGGGCGCGGGCTTCAGCGAACGCGGCACCCTGGAGAACCTCCGCCGGGGTCTGGCCGCCCCGATCTCCGCCCAGCACCGGCACGCCTGGAGCGACGGGCTCGCCATGCGCGCGGCCCCCTTCGGCGTCTTCGCGGCGGGCCGCCCGGCGGAGGCCGCCCGCCTGGTCGCCATCGACGGCTCGGTCAGCCACGACGGCGAGGGCATCTACGGCGGCCAGGCCGTCGCCGCCGGTGTCGCGGCGGCCATGGCGGGCGCGCCCACGATCGCGGTCGTGGCCTCCGCCCTCGCCGTGGTCCCCGACGACTCCTGGACCGCGCGCTCCCTGCGCCGGGCGGTGGCCGCCGCCCACCGAGGCGAACGCGCCGTCCGCTCCGCCGTCGTCATCGGCGGCTACCCCTGGACCGACCTCGCCCCCGAAGCCGTCGCCCTCGCCTTCGGCGCCTACGCGGCGGCCGACGGCGACTTCACCGAGTCGGTCCTCACGGCGGTGAACATGGGCCGCGACGCCGACACCACCGCCGCCGTCGCCGGCGCCCTCGCCGGCGCGACCCACGGCGCGTCCTCGATCCCGCCCGAGTGGACCGCGGCGATCGGCCCGGCAAGAGGCAGCTGCCTCCCCTCCATGGCAGGCCACCACGTCCTGGACGTCGCCGAGCTCCTGGTCCCGGGCGAGGGCGGCAAATGGGGCACCAACACCCACCCCCTCCCCCACGGTCAGTGTCCCCCACCGGACCCGAGCGCCTTCACCCTGGCGGCAGACACCACAACGGAGACCACTTCATGACCCCACCCACACCCTGGGCCAAGACACCGCCTGCCACAGCCCCCACCACGCCGACCGACAGCCCGACCACCACGACACCCACGCCGTACGACGACACCACGCCCACCGCGACGCCCACACCGTCACCGTGCGGCGGGACAACGCCCCGCGGGGCACCCACTTCATGGGCGACGAACACACCCGTCGCACTCGACCTCGCGGTCCCCCCGAAGCCGACCGAAGCCGAAGCCACGGCCTTGGCAGAGCCGGTCACCGTCGAACCCACGGCCCCGACAAACCCGCCGGAAGCCGGACCCGCGGCCGCCAACACCGAGCACGCCCCACAGGGGCCACCCGCACCCGACGACGAAAGCCGCACGGACGGTGCGGGCGGGAAACACGACCCGGCCGAAGGCGAAGCCGAGGCCGAAACGCCCCGCCCCCCGGAGGGCTGCCGCATCCAGGGCCTCCTCCTGGGCCTGGCCGCAGGCGACGCCGCCGGCTGGCCCGCCGCCCGCCACCGAGCCGCCCGCATGCCCGAGTGGACCCGCCGACTCACCCGCGAGCTGGACACCTTCGCCGAACAGAACGCCACCACCACACTCCCGGTGCCCATCGCCCTCAACCAACCCCCCGAGCCCCTACGCCTCGGCCCCTCCGACGACGCGGAATGGGCGGCGTTCGCAGCGGAGGCGGTCCTGCGCGCCGGAGACGCCGCCGCCCTGGGCGACCTCAGCCTGGAACGCCGCACCCGCGCCTCGATCGACCTCTCCTGGAACGCCGTGGCCAGCGAGATCGCCGCCGCCGCCGAGCGCGCCCCCGAGGTCGAGTCCGCCGTACTCCCCCTGCGCGCCCGTATCTCCGTACGCGCCGGCCTCGGCAACCTCGCCACCGGCCTGCGCCCACCCGCCACCGGCCACGACAACCCGCACTACTTCGACGACGCGGCCTGCGTACGCGCCTGCGTACTGGCGGTGGCCCACCCCGGCGACCCCCGACGCGCCGCCGACCTGGCCGAGTTCGACGCCCGCTACACCCAGGACGGCGACGGCGTGCACGGCGCACGCGCGATGGCCGCCGCGCTCGCGCTGGCGCTCGTCGGCGCGGACGTCGACGACTGCGCGGAAGCGGCCCTGGCCGAACTCCCCGCCGAGACCGAGATCGGCCGCAACGCCCGCCACGCCCTGGACCTCGCCCAACGGCACAAGAAAGAAGGAACCTTCGCGCTCGTCCCGCTCCTCGAGCACCAGATCGTCGACCACGTCTACAGCTACGGCATCGCCGCCGCCGAGACCGTCCCCGTGGCGCTCGCCCTGGCCACCGCCGCCCGCGGCCGGATCTCCGAGGCCGTCCCCGCCGCCGCCTGCCTCTCCCGCGTCGCCGACTCCGCCCCCGCCCTCGCCGGCGCCCTGACCGGAGCGCTCAGCGGCGGCACCGCCATCCCCGACGCCTGGCGGGACGCCTGCCGCACCCTCTCCGGCTGCGCCCTCCCCCGCCTCACCGGCACGGATCTCGTACACCTCGCCGAACTTCTCGCAGCCACGGAACTCGCCATCCCAGGAGGATGATTCGGGCATGACGCCCCCCATGGAAGCCCACCGGCACACCCCTCCCCCTGTTGAGGCGAACCTCGAAGAGCGCATCACCGGCGCCCTGGTCGGCGCCGCCGTCGGCGACGCCCTCGGCGGCCCGGTCGAGGGCTACACCCCGGAGCAGATCCTCGAACGCCACGGCGGCCGCGTCCACGGCATCGTCGGCCCCTGGAACGGCGACGACTGGCGCACCGCCCGCCCCATCGCCCCGTACCACAAGGGCGACGGCCACGTCACCGACGACACCTTGATGACCCACGCGCTGGTCCGGGTGTACGACCGAGTCCGCGACCACCTGGACGCGTACGCCGTCGCCGAGCACCTGGTGCCGGACATGATGACGACCCCGCGCTGGATCCCCGAACTGGAGGCGGAGGCCCTCCCCCTCCAACGGGTCTTCCTCGCCGAGAAGTGGCTGGTGGCCCGGATCCACTACGGCCACATCGACCCCCGCGAGGCCGGCAACGGCAACATCGTCAACTGCGGTGCCGCGATGTACATGGCCCCCGCCGGCCTGGTCAACGCGGCCGACCCGCCCGGCGCGTACGCCGAGGCCCTCGACATCGCGGGCGCCCACCAGTCGTCGTACGGCAGGGAGGCGGCGGGCGTGTTCGCGGCGGCCGTCGCGGCGGCGTGCACACCGAGCGCGACCGCCGAGTCGGTGATCGAGACCTGCCTCGCCCTGGCGAAGGACGGCACCCGCGCGGCGATCGAGTCGGTGTGCGAAGTGGCCCACCGCCACACGGACTTCGAGTCTGCGCTACGGCCGCTGCGCGAGGCGGTGACCCCGTTCGACACGGTCGGCCCCGACTACCGCGCCCCCTCCCTCGGCGCCCGCCGTGCCTCCCGGCTCCACGCCATCGAGGAACTTCCCATCGCCCTCGGCATGTTGCTCGTGGCCCGCGGTGACTACCGCCACGCCGTCCTGGGCTCCGTGAACTACGGCCGTGACTGCGACTCGATCGCCACGATGTCGGGCGCCCTCGCGGGCGCGCTGGGCTCGGAGGTCCCGTCCGACTGGGCCAAGACGGTGGCGGAGGCCAGCCGCCTGGACCTGCACAGCCCAGCCACGACGTTGACGGAGGTCACGCTGCAGATCCACGACCAGGACGTACGCCGCCGGCGCGCCCACGAGTCCGCGTTCGCCACCCTGGCGTCCCTCCGGTGACCCCCCTCCGCCTCACCTGGGTCCAACCGGAGGACCTCCTGGGCCACGAACTCCACCAGGCCCGCCAGGACGGCCGCGAGCCCTCGGTCATCGCCGCCCGCTGGCGCGCGGCGGGCGGCCCCCCGGCCCCTCTCCGCGCCGGCGCGTCGCCGCACCCGGCGTCCCGCTACCGTCGCCAACTCGCCGAAGACCTGCTCGACGAACTGGCCGACCTGCCCAGCAGCCTGACGGACGACGAGCCGACAGAACTGCACAGGATCAAGGCCCTGTGCCCGAACTGGCCGGCGTGCCCCACCGAGCCACCCGCTCACGCCGCCCACTCCTCCCGGCCTGCCCCCACCCCGCCTGTCCCCACTCCCGCCACCTACCTCCCCCGCCTCGAAGCCGCCTGGCTCGGCCGCGCCGCGGGCTGCCTCCTGGGCAAACCCGTCGAGAAACTCCCCCTCACGGCCATCCGCCAACTCGCCCAGGCAACCGGCAACTGGCCCCTCACCACCTGGTTCACCGCCCGAGGCGTCCCCCCGGAACTCCTCACCACCCACCCCTGGAACCGCCGCTCGGCCCCCACCTCCCTCGCCGAGAACATCGACGGCATGCCCGAGGACGACGACCTCAACTACCCCCTTCTCAACCTCCTCCTGCTCGCCCGCCACGGCAGGCACTTCACCACCACCGACGTGGCGACCCTCTGGCTCGACGAACTCCCCGCCGGCCGCACCTTCACCGCCGAACGCATCGCCTACCGCAACCTGCTCACCGGCATCGAGCCCCCGCACACCGCCCGCCACCGCAACCCGTTCCGCGAATGGATCGGCGCCCTGATCCGCGCCGACGTGCACGGCTGGACCAACCCCGGCGACCCGGCGGCGGCGGCCGAGCAGGCCCACCGCGACGCCGCCCTCACCCACACCGCGAACGGCGTCTACGCGGCCATGTTCATCGCGGCCACCATCGCGGACGCGGCCACCGGCACCCACGACATCCACCACTGCCTGCGCACCGGCCTCAAGGTCGTCCCCCCGCACTCCCGTCTGGCGAGGGCGATCAACCACGCACTTCAACTCACCGCCGAGACCAGGGACTTCGACACGATCGTCGACGAACTCCACACCGCCTACACCGACCACCACTGGGTCCACGCCATCCCCAACACGGCCCTGCTCACCGCCGCCCTCACCCACGCGGACGGCGACTACACGGCCTCCATCTGCCGTGCGGTGTCCGGCGGTTGGGACACCGACTCCAACGGCGCGACGGCAGGCAGCATCGCGGGCCTCCTGGCCGGCTCCTCCGACGCACTGCCGGACCGCTGGACGGCCCCCCTCAAGAACCGCCTGGCCACCTCGATCGCCGACTTCAACGGCATCGGCTTCGACACCCTGGCCCACCTCACCCTCCGGGAGACCCCCCACCCATGACCCAGGCGTACGACCCCCCGCTCACCCACCTCCGTGTCCTCGACCTCGCCACCCTCTTCGCCGGCCCCCTCGCCGCCACGATGCTCGGCGACTTCGGCGCGGAGGTCATCAAGGTCGAACACCCCACGAAGCCGGACCCGTCCCGCGGCCACGGCCCGTCGAAGGACGGCGTGGGCCTGTGGTGGAAACTGCTGGGCCGCAACAAGCGCACCCTGACGCTCGACCTCTCCAAGCCGGGCGGCCGGGACACCCTCCTGCGCCTCGCCGCCGGCTCCGACGTGATCATCGAGAACTTCCGTCCCGGCACCCTGGAGAAATGGGGCCTGGGCTGGAAGGAACTGTCCGCCGCGAACCCACGCCTGGTCCTCGCCCGCGTCACCGGCTTCGGCCAGTTCGGCCCGTACGCCCACCGCCCCGGCTTCGGCACGCTCGCCGAGGCGATGAGCGGCTTCGCCGCGATCACCGGCGAGCCGGACGCCCCACCGGTCCTGCCGCCCTTCGGCCTCGCCGACTCGATCGCGGGCCTGGCGACGGCGTACGCGGTGATGACCGCACTCGCCGCGCGTGACCGGACGGGTGAGGGGCAGGTGGTGGACATGGCGATCATCGAGCCGATCCTCACCGTCCTGGGGCCCCAGCCCCTCTGGTACGACCAGCTGGGCCACGTCCAGCCCCGCACGGGCAACCGCTCCGCCAACAACGCGCCCCGGAACACCTACCGCACGGCGGACGGTTCCTGGGTGGCCGTCTCCACCTCGGCCCAGTCCGTCGCGGAGCGGGTGATGCGTCTGGTCGGCCGCCCGGAACTGATCGACGAGCCCTGGTTCGGCTCGGGGGCGGGCCGGGCCCGCCACGCGGACGTCCTGGACGAGGCGGTCGGCGCGTGGATCGCCCGCCACACCCGCGAGCAGGTCATCGAGGTGTTCGAGAAGGCGGAGGCCGCGGTCGCCCCCATCCAGGACGTACGGGAGGTGATGACCGACCCCCAGTACCGCGCCCTGGACACCATCACCACCGTCGACGACCCCGATCTCGGCCCCCTGCGCATGCAGAACGTCCTCTTCCGCCTCTCCGCCACCCCCGGCGCCATCCGCTGGGCGGGCCGTGCCCACGGCGCCGACACGGAGTCGATCCTGACCGAACTGGGCCTGTCCGGACCGGACATCGAGGCCCTCCGCCAGGAGGGTGCCCTGTGACTCCCCAGCCGACGACGCCCGTCCCCCTGACCTGGCTGTACGTCCCCGGCGACCGCCCGGAGGTGGTGACGAAGGCCCTGGCCTCCGGCGCGGACGTGGTGATCGTGGACCTGGAGGACGCGGTGGCGCCCGACCGCAAGGACTACGCCCGCGCGGCCACCGCCGAACTCCTCTCGGCCCCGCCCCCCGTCCCGGTCCATGTACGCGTCAACGCGCTGGACACCCCCCAGGCCGAAGAGGACCTCAAAGCCCTCGCCCCGCTCCCCGGCCTGGCGGCCCTCCGTCTCCCGAAGATCACGTCCCCTGTCGAGATCATGGACATCGCGGAACGAACCGCCCCCGCGGAGGGAGGAGCGATCCCCCTGTACGCCCTCCTCGAATCGGCCCTGGGCGTGGAACGGGCGTTCGACATCGCCTCCTCCCACCCTGCCCTGCACGGCATCGCCCTCGGTGAGGCGGACCTCCGCGCCGACCTGTCCGTCCGTGCCGACCCGGCCCTCGACTGGCCCCGCTCCCGGGTGATCGTCGCGGCCCGCGCGGCCGGCCTCCCCTCCCCGGCCCAGTCCATCTACCCGGACACCGGAGACCTCGAGGGTCTGGCGGCGACCTCCGCCCACGGCCGCGCCCTCGGCTTCCTGGGCCGCGCCGCCATCCACCCCCGCCAGCTCCCGGTGATCGAACGCACGTACAGCCCCACCGCGCAGGAGATCGAGTCGGCCGAGGAAACCCTCAAGGCCGCCACCGTCCACCCCGGCGCCCAAGCCCTCCCCGACGGCCGCTTCATCGACCCGGCCGTGGTTGCCGCCGCCCGGAGAACCCTCACCCTGGCCAACCGCCCCACCAAGCACTGACCAACGAAAAACCCACCCGCCCCGAGAGGGCGGGTGGGTGGAGAACATCCGTAGTCGTGCGTCAGCTCTTCTCGGCGGACTGGGCCTTTTCCTCGGCCCGGGTGTCGGAGGTCTTGTCGTCCTTCTCGTCGGACTTCGCCGACTCCGAGGCCTCGTCCTGCTGCTCGTCCTTCTGCTTGTCCTTCTCGAGGTCCACCGCCGCGGCGTCCTCGTCGCCACCTCCGTCGGAGGCTCCCGGCTCGACGACCTCTTCCCGTCCCGGCCGCTTGCGGGCCGACAGGACGATGTAGAGCACGGCGAGGATGAAGACGAACAGCGCGGTCCAGTTGTTGAGGCGCAGCCCGAGGATGTGGTGGGCCTCGTCGACCCGCATGTACTCGATCCAGAACCGCCCCGCGCAGTACGCGGCGACGTACAGCGCGAACGCCCGCCCGTGCCCGAGCTTGAAGCGCCGGTCGGCCCAGATGACGAGGACCGCGACGCCGATGCACCACAGCGACTCGTACAGGAAGGTCGGGTGGTACGTACCCGGCAGCCGTCCGTCCGTGGAGGACGTGATCTCCACGGCCCACGGCAGATCCGTCGGCTTCCCGTACAGCTCCTGGTTGAACCAGTTGCCCCATCGCCCGATCGCCTGCGCGAGGGCGATGCCGGGCGCGACGGCGTCGGCGTACGCGGGCAGCGGGATGCCACGCCGACGGCACCCGATCCACGCGCCCACCGCACCGAGCGCGATCGCGCCCCAGATGCCGAGCCCGCCCTCCCAGATCTTGAAGGCGTCCACCCAGTCACGGCCCTCGCTGAAGTACAGCTCGTAGTCCGTGATCACGTGGTAGAGCCGTCCGCCGATCAGGCCGAAGGGGACGGCCCAGACCGCGATGTCGGCGACCGTACCGGCCCGCCCGCCCCGCGCGACCCAGCGTTTGTTGCCGAGCCAGACGGCTACGAAGACACCGATGATGATGCAGAAGGCGTAGCCGCGCAGCGGGACGGGACCGAGGTACAGCACCCCGCGCGACGGGCTGGGAATGTAGGCAAGTTCCATGGCAAGGTCGACGCTACCCTGCCGGGCCCGATCGACGGCAGGCAGCCCGGCAACGGGTCCATAACGCCGTACCACGGCTCCCTTGACGCCCCACGGCCTCCGGAAGGCGCGCGAGCCTCACCCCGCCGCGGCCTTCGCCTCCACCATCTGCTTCAGCTTGGCCGGGGTCATGGACTGGTCCGCATAGATGTTCGTGCCGTTGAGGAAGACGCTCGGCGTGCCCGAGAAGCCGCCCTTCTGGAAGGCCTCGTTGGACTTCGCGACCCAGCTGTCGTGCGTACCGTCCTCCACGCAGGTGCGGAAGGCGGAGGTGTCCAGTCCGTCCACCTTCTTCGCCAGGTCGAACAGCTTGGCCTCGTCGGCGAAGTCGTCGTTCGTCTCGGGTGGCTGGTTCTGGTACAGCACGTCGTGGTACGCCGGGAACTTGCCCTCGTTCTGGGCGCACGCGGCGGCGTTGGCGGCCTTGCGGGAGCCGCTGCCGCCCATGTTCCCGTCGATCAGGGTGGCGAGGTGGTACTCGACCTTGAGCTTTCCGGCCTCGGTCAGCTCGTGGATCGTCGAGCGGTACGCGTCCTCGAAGGACTTGCAGGCCGGGCAGCGGAAGTCCTCCCACACCGAGAGGGTCGATCTGGCGCCGGCGTCCCCCACGGGGATCGCGAGGCTGTCCTCGCCGTTGGCCCCCGAGGGGGCCACGACCGGGCCCGCGGTGTCGGCGTCGTCGTCCTGGCCCGCGTTCGCCGCCACGACGCCGATCACGGCGGTCAGTCCCAGCACGCACACCACGGAGGCGCCCACGATCAGCGCCCGACGGCGCTTCTCGGCGGCCTTCTGCTTCTCGCGCTCCTCCGCCAGCCGTTCGCGGGCGGTGCGCTTTCCGTCACGGTTCTTCTCGCTCACATCCCGCAGAACGAACCGGGGAGGCGCACCGCGCCTCCCCGATCCCACTTCCACCCGTTCGAGTGAGCGGATGACCCGTTACGTTCAGCCGTCCCCGTACGACAAACGGGTGAACGCATCGAGCCCCCTCGACGCGCCGGAGCACACGCCGGTCACGCGCCCCGGCGTACGCCCTTGGCGAGGTCGCCCGCCAGTTCCCGTACGGCTTCCAGACCGGCCGCCTCGTCGGGCGCGTCCAGCATCCGCTTCACGAACGCGGACCCGACGATCACACCGTCGGCGAACCCGGCGACCTCGGCGGCCTGCTCGGCGTTGGAGACCCCGAGCCCGACGCAGACCGGCAGACCGGAACCCGTGGCCCTGGTGCGCTCCACCAGGTCCTGGGCCTTCGCGCCCACCGACTCCCGGGTGCCCGTGACGCCCATCAGCGAGGCGGCGTAGACGAAGCCGCTGCCCGCCGCGGTGATCTCGGCGAGGCGGGCGTCCTTGCTGCTGGGCGCGACGACGAAGACCGTGCCGAGGCCGTGCTTCTCGGCGTGCTCCCTCCACAGCGCCGACTCCTGAACGGGCAGGTCGGGCAGGATGCAGCCGGCGCCACCCGCCTCCGCGAGCTCGGCCGTGAAGCGCTCGACGCCGTAGCGGTCGATCGGGTTCCAGTACGTCATGACGAGCACGGGCTTCCCGGTGGCCTCGAAGGCCTCCCGGACCGTACTCATCACGTCGGCGATCTTGACGCCGCCGCGCAGGGCGATGTCGTCGGCGGTCTGGATGACGGGGCCGTCGAGGACCGGGTCGCTGTGCGGCAGCCCGACCTCGACGACGTCGGCGCCGCCCTCGAAGACCGCCTTGATGGCGGCGATACCGCCGTCGACGGTCGGGAACCCGGCCGGCAGATAGGCGATGAGCGCGGACCGCCCCTCCGCCTTGGCGGCGGCGAGGGTGTCACTCAACAGCTGGATGTTCCCGCTCACTTGGTGTCCCCCTCGATCTCGGCGAGATCGGCCGCGTCGGCGGCGACCTCGGCGTCGGCCCCCTCGTCGTACAGACCGAAGTAGCGCGCGGCCGTGTCCATGTCCTTGTCGCCGCGCCCGGACAGGTTGACGACGATCAGCCCGTCCTTGCCCAGTTCCTTGCCGACCTCCAGGGCACCGGCGAGCGCGTGGGCGCTCTCGATCGCCGGGATGATGCCCTCGGTGCGCGACAGCAGACGCAGCGCCCGCATGGCCGCGTCGTCGGTGACCGCGCGGTACTCGCCCCGGCCGCTGTCCTTGAGGTAGGAGTGCTCGGGCCCGATGCCCGGGTAGTCCAGACCCGCCGAGATCGAGTACGGCTCGGTGATCTGCCCTTCCTCGTCCTGCAGGACGTACGAGCGCGATCCGTGCAGGATGCCCGGCTCACCGGCGGTCAGCGTCGCCGCGTGCTCACCGGTCTCCACACCGTGGCCCGCCGGTTCACACCCGATGAGGCGTACGCCGGCGTCCGGGATGAAGGCGTGGAAGAGGCCGATGGCGTTGGATCCGCCGCCCACGCAGGCGACGGCTGCGTCGGGCAGCCGCCCGGCGCGTTCGAGGAGCTGGCGCCGCGCCTCGACCCCGATCACCCGGTGGAAGTCGCGGACCATGGCGGGGAAGGGGTGCGGCCCGGCCACGGTGCCGAAGAGGTAGTGCGTCCGGTCGACGTTGGCGACCCAGTCCCGGAACGCCTCGTTGATGGCGTCCTTGAGGGTCCGGGAGCCGGACTTCACGGCGACGACCTCGGCGCCGAGCATGCGCATGCGGGCGACGTTGAGGGCCTGGCGCTGGGTGTCGATCTCCCCCATGTAGATCGTGCAGTCGAGCCCGAAGAGCGCGCAGGCGGTGGTGGTGGCGACGCCGTGCTGGCCCGCCCCCGTCTCGGCGATGACCCGGGTCTTGCCCATGCGCTTGGTGAGCAGGGCCTGCCCGAGCACGTTGTTGATCTTGTGTGATCCGGTGTGGTTCAGGTCCTCGCGCTTGAGGAACACCCGTGCGCCACCGGCGTGCTCGGCGAACCGGGGCACCTCCGTGAGCGAGCTGGGTCGCCCGGTGTAGTTCACGAGCAGATCGTCGAGCTCACGCGCGAACTCGGGGTCGTGCTTGGCCTTGTCGTACTCCACGGCCACCTCGTCCACGGCGGCGACCAGCGCCTCCGGGATGAACTTGCCGCCGAACGCGCCGAAGTACCCCTCGGCGCTGGGAACCTGACCCTCGGGGTCGGGAATGAAGAACTCGCTGGACATGCGGCTACCTCGCAGGGGCATGGCCCCGGGTTGGTCGGACGATGGGTTCACAGTGGCGCGCACACGCCGCACTGGGAGCCGCAGTCAGAGCTCACCGGCGCGGACGGTCGTGGGACCTAGCTCCGGTGGCTCTGATTCTGCCGTGACGGCGAGCGCCCGTACGGGCGCATACCGACGGTGCCGTACGGCCGGAACCCTCGCACGGGGTCCGGCGGCGACACATCGCCGTGCGTTCAGCGGAAGACGCGGATCG
The DNA here is from genome assembly GCF_053592095.1 of Streptomyces sp. NPDC002787. Lineage (NCBI taxonomy): Bacteria > Bacillati > Actinomycetota > Actinomycetes > Kitasatosporales > Streptomycetaceae > Streptomyces > Streptomyces sp. NPDC002787. The sequence goes on from NZ_JBSFVC010000004.1 coordinate 382,968, forward strand.
GCTCACCGCGGGTGACGCGCGCCCGGGGCCATCGCATACCGTTCACCTGACCCGGCTCGTCGCCGATGACGTACCGGACCCGGCGCCCGTGGACACGGCGGGCGGGCGCCCGGCAGCCACGGGGACGGCACCCGCGCGCGAGGCGGGCGTAGGGGTCCCTGGTCGTCATGGTGATCGAGAACATCGGGGCACAGCTTACCGGCCCCGCCTCACCCGTGTGGGTGATTTCACCCCATGACGCCGCGCACTCCGCCGTCCCGGCCGGTGCGGACACCTGCCGGTCGGTGGCGAAGGCGCGGTCGGTCATGGTCGGCTCAGCTCCGGCCGTGCCGCAGGGCCGGGTGTTCGCCCGCCGCGACGAGGTCGGCGACGGCGGTCTTGGGGTCCTTGCCGGTGACGAGGGACTCACCCACGAGGACCGCGTCGGCGCCGGCGTTGGCGTAGGCGATGAGGTCGTGCGGGCCCCGGACGCCGGACTCGGCGATCTTGACGATGGAGTCGGGGATCTCGGGGGCGACCCGCTCGAACGTGGTGCGGTCGACCTCGAGCGTCTTGAGGTTGCGCGCGTTCACGCCGATCACCCGGGCGCCCGCGTCGACCGCGCGTTCGACCTCGTCCTCGTCGTGGACCTCGACGAGCGGGGTGAGCCCGATGGACTCGGCGCGCTCGATCAGCGACTCCAGCGCCGCCTGGTCGAGGGCCGCGACGATCAGCAGGGCCACGTCGGCGCCGTACGCCCGCGCCTCCCACAGCTGGTACGAGGTGACGATGAAGTCCTTGCGCAGGACGGGGATGTCCACGCGCGCGCGGACGGCCTCCAGGTCGGCCAGCGAGCCGCCGAAACGGCGCTGTTCGGTGAGGACGGAGATGACCGCCGCGCCGCCCGCCTCGTAGTCGGCGGCGAGCCCGGCCGGGTCCGCGATCGCGGCCAGTGCGCCCTTGGAGGGGCTGGACCGCTTGACCTCGCAGATCACCTTGACGCCGTCGCCGCGCAGGGCCGCCGCGCCGTCCTTGGCCGCCGGAGCCTTCGCCGCGCGCTCCTTGAGCTCGTCGAGGCTGACGCGCGCCTGCCGCTCCGCGAGGTCGGCACGGACTCCGTCGATGATCTCGTCGAGCACACTCACGCGAGCGGCCCCCTTTCAGACGGTGAAAATCGGTGACAACGTTTGACAGTCGTGTATTGACAGTCGAGCGGTTCTCAGGGTTCAGGCAGTTCACTGCGATGGTATCCGGAAGAGGGCGTAGGCCTCGCATCCGGTTGACGGCGGCCCCTCTCCCGTCCTGGACGTTCGCCTTCGGTCAAGGGTGGAGCCAGCCACCGAAGGGCAGGTTCCGGACCACCGTGAAGACCAGCGCCAAGGCGCCGAGCGACCACATCTGAACGGTCCCGAACCGGAGGCGCAGGGGTCGTCCGCGTGCCACCTGGACCACCCAGACGGTCCACAGCACGGCGAGGGCCAGGAAGCCGGCCACCGCCAGCGCGTTGTCGGTGAGGGCGGTCGCGATGTCCCCGTGCGCGAAGGCGTGGGCGCTGCGCAGGCCGCCGCAGCCGGGGCAGTAGAGCCCGGTGAAGCGCCACAGCGGGCAGACGGGGTAGTGGCCGGGCTCGTTGGGGTCGACGGCGGCGACGTAGGCGAAGGCCCCGCCGACGGCCGCGAGCGCTCCGGCGGGCACCCAGAGCCCGCGCAGCGCGCTCCCCCGCTGCGGCACGGTCGTTCGAGTCTCGGCGTTCACACACCGCATTCTGCCCCGCGCGGGCCGTACACGCGCACGAGGGGCGGCCCGGTGGTGGTGCCGGGCCGCCCCTCGTGCGAACGTCAGCTCTTGGCGCCGGCCGGTTCGGGCGTCGTCCCGGTCTTGGTGCGCACCGCCGCCGTCTCGTACACGGCGTGCGCGTCCTTCGGCTGGCCCATGCCCATGGCGCGCATGATCATGCCGACGACGCCGCCGAGGACGACGATGACCATGCCGGCCCAGAATCCCAGCGGCTGGGCCATCACCATGTAGGCGCCCGAGACGCAGAAACCGATGAAGGCGATGGTGACGCCGGTCCAGGCGGCCGGGGTGTGACCGTGGCTGCTGCCCGCCATGACTTGCTCCTCGTTGTTCATTGCGTGGTGCTCGATACGTGTCGCTCGAAGCCTGTGCTGAGTCGGACGCTCGTCGTCCATTGTCCCGTACGGGTACGAGTGCCATGAGCGGGGGTGTCCACTCTCACGTTCCGAGGACCTCGTACGGTCTGTGCGGCCTAGACCGGGTCCGGTCCCGTGGGGTCCTCACCTCGGTCCAGGGCCTTCCACATGTCCTCGGGCCGGTCGGGATCGACCGGCTTGGCCTTGCGCGGCCGGGGGGTGCCGTCGCGCTCGTAGCGGCCCGACATCGCGGGCCACAGCCGTCCGTAGCGGAGCGCGAGCAGCCCGGCGAGCAGGATGAGCGCGCCGCCGACGGCGGTGACGTACGGCCAGCCGGTGTGGCTGAGCGCCTCGACGGTCGCGCCGTTGTCGCCGGACGCCTCGGCCGCCTTGTCGTCGAGCGCCGAGCTGTCGTACGCGCCGAGCAGCGCGGAGGCGATCGTGCCCGCGCCGGAGAGGGCGAGCAGGGCGGCGACCAGGACGCGACCGGACCGGCGTACGGCGAAGACCGCGACGAGCGCGGCGAGGCCCACTATGGCGAGGGCCGCGGGCACGCCCGTGACGTCGCTGCCCTTGGCGGTCAGCGGGAAGGCGCCGCCGGCCAGCGTGATGGTGCCCTCCGACCAGCGCTGACGGGTGGCGAGCAACGCGACGGCCGCGCCGAGGGCACCGCTGAGCAGCGCCACGGCGAGGCTGCGCCGGCCGGAACGGATGTACGCGGGCTCGGAAGGGGGGTGAGGTACTGCGGTCACGTACCCCACTATCGCCTGCTCCCCGGGTGGGTTGTCACCCGGGGTTCGCGTGAGAAGCGCCCTACTTTCCGAGTCTGTTCGCCGTGTGCACCGCGCGCAGGACCGCCGCCGCCTTGTTGCGGCACTCGGTGTCCTCGGCGACGGGGTCGGAGTCGGCGACGATGCCGGCGCCGGCCTGGACGTACGCCGTGCCGTCGCGCAGGAGGGCCGTGCGGATGGCGATGGCGGTGTCGGAGTCGCCCGCGAAGTCGAGATAGCCGACGCAGCCGCCGTACAGGCCACGGCGGGACGGCTCCAGCTCGTCGATGATCTGCATGGCGCGCGGCTTCGGGGCACCGGAGAGGGTGCCGGCGGGGAAGCAGGCGGTCAGGACGTCGAAGGCCGTGCGGTCCGGCGCGACCCGGCCGGTGACGGTGGACACGATGTGCATCACGTGGGAGTACCGCTCGATGGACATGAAGTCGACGACCTCGACCGAGCCCGGTTCGCAGACGCGGCCCAGGTCGTTGCGGCCCAGGTCGACGAGCATCAGGTGCTCGGCGCGCTCCTTGGGGTCGGCGAGCAGTTCGTCGGCGAGGGCCTGGTCCTCCTGCGGGGTGGCGCCGCGGTGCCGGGTGCCGGCGATGGGGTGGACCATGGCCTGTCCGTCCTCGACCTTGACCAGGGCCTCGGGGGAGGAGCCGACGACGTCGAAGCCGTCGAAGCGGAACAGGTACATGTACGGGGACGGGTTGGTCGCCCTCAGGACGCGGTAGACGTCCAACGCGCTTGCCGTGCAAGGGGTTTCGAAGCGCTGGGAGGGGACGACCTGGAAGGCCTCGCCTGCCCGGATGCGCTCCTTGATGTCCTCGACGGCCTCCCGGAAGTCGGGGCCGCCCCACAGCGCGGTGTACTCGGGCAGCTCGGAGGGCGGGAGGGCCGCCGGGGGCTGGGCGACGGGCCGGGCGAGGTCGGCCTGCATGGCGTCGAGGCGGGCGACGGCGTCGGCGTAGGCCTCGTCGACGCCTGTGTCCAGGTCGTTGTGGTTGATGGCGTTGGCGATGAGCAGGACCGAGCCCTCCCAGTGGTCCATGACCGCCAGGTCGCTCGTCAGGAGCATGGTCAGCTCGGGGATCTTGAGGTCGTCCCGCTCGCCGGGGCCGATCTTCTCCAGGCGGCGCACGATGTCGTAGCCGAGATAGCCCACCATGCCGCCGGTGAAGGGCGGCATGCCCTCCTGGTGGGGGGTGTGGAGCGCCTCGATGGTGGCGCGCAGGGCGACGAGGGGGTCGCCGTCGACCGGGACGCCGACGGGCGGGGTGCCGAGCCAGTGGGCCTGGCCGTCGCGGGCGGTGAGGGTGGCGTGGCTGCGGACGCCCACGAAGGAGTAGCGAGACCATTGAAACGCCGTGCGGCCGTTCTCGGCGGACTCCAGGAGGAACGTGCCGGGGCGCTCTGCGGCGAGCTTGCGGTAGAGCGCGACCGGGGTGTCGCCGTCGGCGAGGAGCTTGCGGCTGACGGGGATGACACGACGGTCGGTGGCCAGCTTGCGGAACGTCTCGAGGTCCATGGCGGCTGACCTTACTGATCCAGTGACGGTACGTCGGAATCGGCGCCGCCCGGGGCGCCTTCCACGGGCTTGAGGGCGTCCTCGTCGAAGCAGGTGCGGGCGCCCGTGTGACAGGCGGCGCCGACCTGGTCGACCTTGACGAGGACGGCGTCGGCGTCGCAGTCCAGGGCGACGGACTTCACCCACTGGAAGTGGCCGGAGGTGTCGCCCTTCACCCAGTACTCGCGGCGGCTGCGCGACCAGTAGGTGCAGCGCCCGGTGGTGAGCGTGCGGTGCAGTGCCTCGTCGTCCATCCAGCCGAGCATGAGCACCTCACCGGTGTCGTACTGCTGGGCGATGGCGGGCAGGAGCCCGTCGGCGCCGCGCTTGAGGCGCGCGGCGATCTCGGGGTCCAGCGCACTGGGGGTGCCGGGGCCGACGGGGGCTCCGGGACTACTTGGGCTGCTGGAGGACGGCGTGCTGGTCATGCGTGCCATTGTGCCGCGCCGCGCCGACCCGCCTCGTCCGTTGTCCACAGGCCGGACCCTCTTGTCATACGAACGGCGACCCTGGCCCCACAGTGGACCTGCGCTGGGCGGACTCGTGGCCCGGTCGTAGGCTGGCTGCCATGTCGACCCATGCCAAGCGTGAACGGCTTCTCTTCGCCGACCTGTTGGAGACCGCGGGCCCGGACGCTCCCACCCTGTGCGAGGGCTGGACGACCCGTGACCTGGCCGCGCACGTGGTGGTGCGCGAGCGCCGCCCGGACGCCGCCGGTGGCATCCTCATCAAGCAGCTCGCCTCGCGCCTGGACCGGGTGATGGAGGAGTTCAGCGCCAAGCCGTACGAGGAGCTGGTCCAGCTCGTCCGTACCGGTCCGCCGCGTTTCTCGCCCTTCTCCCTCAAGCAGATCGACGAGGCGTCCAACACGATCGAGTTCTACGTCCACACCGAGGACATCCGCCGCGCCCAGCCCGAGTGGTCCCCGCGCGAGCTCGACCACGTCTTCCAGGACGCCCTCTGGTCCCGTCTGGAGCGCACCGCCCGCCTCATGGGCCGCGGCTCCCCGACCGGCCTGGTCCTGCGCCGCCCCGACGGCCAGACCGCGGTGGCCCATCGCGGTGCCCCCGTCGTCACGGTCACCGGTGAGCCCTCGGAGCTGCTGCTGTTCCTGTACGGCCGCCAGCAGGTCGCCGACGTGGAGCTGGAGGGCGAGAAGGAGGCGATCACCAAGCTGCACGAGACGAAGCAGCTGGGGATCTGAGCGGGACCCGCCGCACGCGCGACCCCTGCATGTAAGCCCCGGCCACCTGGTGACCGGGGCTTACGTCCTTATCTGCGGTGTCACCGCACAGGGTGTCCCGCGCCCCGCAGCGCGTCCTTGACCTCGCCGATGCGCAGGTCGCCGAAGTGGAAGACGGACGCGGCGAGGACGGCGTCGGCGCCCGCCTCGATGGCCGGGGAGAAGTCCGCCGGCTTGCCGGCGCCGCCGGAGGCGATGACGGGGACGGTGACGTGCTTGCGGACGGCCGCGATCATCTCCAGGTCGTAGCCGTCCTTGGTGCCGTCCGCGTCCATCGAGTTGAGCAGGATCTCCCCGGCGCCCAGCTCGGCGGCCCGGTGCGCCCACTCGACGGCGTCGATGCCGGTGCCCTTGCGGCCGCCGTGGGTGGTGACCTCGAAGGAGCCGCCCGAGCTGCCGCGGGAAGGGGTGCGGCGGGCGTCGACCGAGAGCACCAGCACCTGGCGGCCGAACCGCTCAGCGATCTCGCGGATCAGGTCGGGGCGGGCGATGGCCGCCGTGTTGACGCCGACCTTGTCCGCGCCCGCCCGCAGCAGCTTGTCCACGTCCTCGGCGGTGCGCACGCCGCCGCCGACCGTCAGCGGGATGAAGACCTGCTCGGCGGTGCGGCGCACCACGTCGTAGGTGGTCTCGCGGTTGCCCGACGAGGCGGTGATGTCCAGGAACGTCAGCTCGTCGGCGCCCTCGGCGTCGTACACCTTGGCCATCTCGACGGGGTCGCCCGCGTCGCGCAGGTTCTGGAAGTTGACGCCCTTGACGACCCGGCCGTTGTCCACGTCCAGGCAGGGGATGACTCGGACCGCCAGGGTCATGAATCCACGGCTCCTTAACGAATGTCTCTCAGCCTCGGAAGGCTTCTACTTCCACTTCCACCAGGATGCGCGGGTCGACGAAACCCTCCACGACCAGCAGGGTCGAGGCCGGGCGCACCGGGTCGAAGATCTCCTTGTGGGCCCGCCCCACGGCTTCCACGTCCCGCATGTGCGTCAGGTACATCCGCGTACGGATCACGGCCTCGGCGCCGAGGCCGAACTCCGCGAGCGCCTCGATCGCGCTGGTGAAGGCCACCTTGGCCTGTTCGTACGGGTCGCCCTCCCCGTACAGCACCTCGCCCTTGAAGGCCGTGGTGCCGGCCACCAGGACGCGGTCGCCCGCCGCGACGGCGCGCGCGAAACCGAAGGACTCCTCCCAGGGACTCCCGCTCTGCACGCGCCGCACGGCATCGGACCTCATGACGACACAGCCTCCAAGGCCTCTTCCAGGGTGAACGCCTTCGCGTACAGGGCCTTCCCGACGATGGAGCCCTCGACACCGAGGGGCACCAGCTCGGCGATGGCCCGCAGGTCGTCGAGGGAGGACACACCGCCGGAGGCGACGACCGGGCGGTCCGTCGCCGCGCAGACGTTCTTCAGCAGTTCCAGGTTGGGGCCCTGGAGGGTGCCGTCCTTGGCGATGTCCGTGACGACGTAACGCGCGCAGCCCTCCTTGTCGAGCCGCTCCAGCGTCTCGTAGAGGTCGCCGCCGTCGCGGGTCCAGCCGCGGCCGCGCAGGGTGGTGCCCTTCACGTCGAGGCCCACCGCGATCTTGTCGCCGTGCTCGGCGATGACCTTGGCGACCCACTCGGGGGTCTCCAGGGCGGCCGTGCCGAGGTTGACGCGGGTGCAACCGGTGGCCAGGGCCTTCGCCAGGGAGGCGTCGTCCCGGATGCCGCCGGACAGCTCGACCTTGATGTCCATGGCCCGGGTGACCTCGGCGACCAGGTCACGGTTGTCGCCGGTGCCGAACGCGGCGTCCAGGTCGACCAGGTGCAGCCACTCCGCGCCCGCGCTCTGCCAGGCGAGGGCGGCCTGGAGCGGGGAGCCGTAGGAGGTCTCCGTGCCGGACTCGCCGTGGACGAGCCGGACCGCCTGGCCGTCGCGGACGTCGACGGCGGGGAGGAGTTCGAGCTTTGCCATGGCTACAGGGTTCCGATCCAGTTGTTCAGCAGCTGCGCTCCGGCGTCGCCGGACTTCTCGGGGTGGAACTGCGTGGCCCACAGGGCGCCGTTCTCGACGGCCGCCACGAAGGGCTTGCCGTGCGTCGACCAGGTGACCTTGGGCGCGGTCAGGGCGGGGTTGTGCGTCTCCAGGGACCAGTCGTGGACGGCGTAGGAGTGCACGAAGTAGAAGCGCGCGTCGGCGTCGAGGCCCGCGAAGAGCTCCGAGCCGGCCGGGGCGTCGACGGTGTTCCAGCCCATGTGGGGCACGATCTCGGCCTGGAGCGGCTCGACCGAGCCGGGCCACTCGTCGAGGCCCTCGGTCTCCACGCCGTGCTCGATGCCGCGCGCGAAGAGGATCTGCATGCCGACGCAGATGCCCATGACGGGCCGGCCGCCGGAGAGCCGGCGGTCGATGATCCAGTCGCCGCGCGCCTCCTTGAGGCCCTTCATACAGGCGGCGAAGGCGCCGACGCCGGGCACCAGCAGCCCGTCGGCGTTCATGGCCTTGTCGAAGTCGCGCGTTATCTCGACCTCGGCCCCAGTGCGCGCGAGGGCGCGCTCGGCGGACCTCACGTTGCCGAAGCCGTAGTCGAAGACGACGACCTTCTTGGACTTGGTCTTCATGGACGCGGTCTTCGTGGACGTGGTGCTCAATTCCACACCTCCAGCCGCAGGATGCCCGCGACGAGACACATCGCGGCGCCGATCGAGAGCAGCGTGATGAGACTCTTCGGCATCTGCTGCTTGGCGAACGAGATGATCCCGCCGACCAGGAAGAGGCCGACGACGATCAGGACGGTGGACAGCCCGTTCACAGCGCGCCCTTCGTGGAGGGCAGGATGCCGACCGCGCGCGGGTCGCGCTCGGAGGCGTAGCGCAGGGCCCGGGCCAGCGCCTTGAACTGGCATTCGACGATGTGGTGCGCGTTGCGCCCGTACGGCACGTGCACGTGCAGTGCGATCTGGGCCTGGGCGACGAAGGACTCCAGGATGTGCCGGGTCATCGTGGTGTCGTACTCGCCGATCATCGGCGCCATCTTCTCGGGCTCGGTGTGCACGAGGTACGGGCGGCCGGAGAGGTCGACGGTGACCTGGGCGAGGGACTCGTCCAGCGGGACCGTGCAGTTGCCGAAGCGGTAGATGCCCACCTTGTCGCCGAGGGCCTGCTTGAAGGCGGCGCCCAGCGCGAGGGCGGTGTCCTCGATGGTGTGGTGGGAGTCGATGTGCAGGTCGCCGTCGGTCTTCACGGTCAGGTCGAACAGACCGTGACGGCCGAGCTGGTCGAGCATGTGGTCGTAGAAGCCGACCCCGGTGGAGATCTCCGTCCTGCCGGTGCCGTCGAGGTCGATCTCGACGAGGACCGACGTCTCCTTGGTGGTCCGCTCCACGCGTCCAACACGGCTCATGCGCTCTGCTCCTTCTTCACTTCACGTACCGCGTCGAGGAACGCGTCGTTTTCGGCCGGGGTTCCCGCGGTCACCCGCAGCCATCCCGGTACGCCGTTGTCCCGGACCAGGACGCCCCGGTCGAGGATCTTCTGCCAGACCTCGTGGGAGTCCTCGAACCTGCCGAACTGCACGAAGTTCGCGTCGGACTCGGTCACCCGGTAGCCGATCGCGCGCAGCTCCGCGACCAGCCGGTCCCGCTCCGTCTTCAGCTGTTCGACATAGCCGAGCAGGGTGTCGGTGTGCTCCAGGGCGGCCAGCGCGGTCGCCTGGGTGACGGCCGAGAGGTGGTACGGCAGCCGGACGAGCTGGACGGCGTCCACGACCGCCGGGTGCGCGGCGAGGTAGCCGAGGCGGAGGCCGGCCGCGCCGAAGGCCTTCGACATCGTGCGCGAAACGACCAGATTCGGTCGCCCATCGATCAACGACAGCAGCGAGTCGCCGTGGCTGAACTCGACGTACGCCTCGTCGACGACGACCATCGACGGCTTGGCCGCCCGCGCGGCCTCGTACAGGGCGAGCACGGTCTCCCGCGAGACCGCGTTGCCCGTGGGGTTGTTGGGGGTGGTGATGAAGACGACGTCGGGACGGTGCTCGGCGATCGCCTTCTCGGCGGCGGCAAGGTCGATCGTGAAGTCGTCGCCCCGCGGGCCGGAGATCCAGCCGGTGCCGGTGCCGCGCGAGATCAGCCCGTGCATGGAGTACGACGGCTCGAACCCGATGGCCGTACGGCCGGGTCCGCCGAAGGTCTGCAGGAGCTGCTGGATGACCTCGTTGGAGCCGTTGGCCGCCCAGACGTTCGCCGGGCCGACCTCGTACCCGGTCGTCTTCGTCAGATACCCGGCGAGCCGCGTCCGCAGCTCCACCGCGTCCCGGTCCGGGTAGCGGTTGAGGTGCCGGGCCGCCTCCCGTACCCGCTCCGCGATCCGCTCGACCAGCGGCTCGGGCAGGGGGTAGGGGTTCTCGTTGGTGTTCAGCCGTACGGGGACGTCGAGCTGGGGCGCGCCGTAGGGGGACTTGCCGCGCAGTTCGTCGCGTACGGGGAGATCGTCGATGCGTACGTCGCTCACTTGCCCTCAGGTACCTTCCAGCCGCGCGACATTTGTTCGTCTCCGACAAACCTCGCCTTGATCGCCGCGCCGTGCGCGGGCAGGTCCTCCGCCTCCGCCAGCGTCACCACGTGGTGCGCGACCTCGGCCAGTGCGTCCTTCGTGTAGTCGACGATGTGGATGCCGCGCAGGAAGGACTGGACGGACAGACCGGAGGAGTGGCAGGCGCAGCCGCCGGTCGGGAGCACGTGGTTGGAGCCGGCCGCGTAGTCGCCCAGCGAGACCGGCGCCCAGGGCCCGATGAAGATCGCGCCCGCGTTGACGACGCGCTCGGCCACCTCCTGAGGACGGACCGTCTGGATCTCCAGGTGCTCGGCGCCGTACGCGTTGACGACCCTGAGGCCCTCGTCGAGGCCGTCGACCAGGACGATCGCGGACTGGCGGCCGGCGAGGGAGGGCCGGATGCGGTCCTCGATGTGCTTGGTGGCCTCGACCTGCGGCTGAAGCTCCTTCTCGACCGCGTCGGCGAGCGCCACGGAGTCGGTGACGAGCACGGCGGCGGCGAGCGGGTCGTGCTCGGCCTGGCTGATCAGGTCGGCGGCGACGTGCACCGGGTCGGCGGTGTCGTCCGCGAGGACCGCGATCTCGGTCGGGCCCGCCTCGGAGTCGATGCCGATGACCCCGGTGAAGTACCGCTTGGCGGCGGCCACCCAGATGTTGCCCGGCCCGGTGACCATGTTGGCCGGCGGGCAGGACTCGGTGCCGTACGCGAACATCGCGACGGCGGTGGCACCGCCGGCCGCGTACACCTCGTCGACGCCGAGCAGCGCGCAGGCGGCGAGGATCGTGGGGTGTGGGAGCCCGTCGAACTCGGCCTGCGCCGGGGAGGCGAGGGCGATCGAGGGGACACCGGCCTCCTGCGCGGGCACCACGTTCATGATCACGGACGACGGGTACACCGACCGGCCACCGGGGGCGTAGAGGCCGACGCGCTCGACCGGTACCCACTTCTCGGTGACCGTGCCGCCGGGGACGACCTGGGTGGTGTGCGTGGTGCGGCGCTGCTCGCGGTGGACGATGCGGGCGCGGCGGATCGACTCCTCCAGGGCCGCGCGGACGGCCGGGTCGAGCTGCTCCAACGCCTGCGTGAGGGCCTCGGCCGGGACCCGTACCGACTTCAGCCGTACGCCGTCGAACCTCTCCGCGAAGTCGATCAGCGCCGCGTCGCCCCGATGATGCACGGCCTCGCAGATCGGACGCACCTTCTCCAGGGCGGCCGAGACGTCGAAGTCGGCTCGGGGCAGCAGGTCGCGCAGGGCGGGTCCCTCGGGGAGGGCGTCGCCGCGCAGATCGATTCGGGAGATCACAGGCCCAATTCTCTCAGACCCGCGTCGGCCGTCATCCGCGCGTTCCACTGGGTGATACGGCTCGGCCCGGAAACCCGGAAGATCACCTTCACGTCTAGCGTTCAGGACGTCACTCAGCGGGCATCACCAGCGTAAACAGTTGCGCGATACACGTGAGTGCAGAGGACGGGGGAAGGAAGAGCGTGAGCGAGGGGCCCGGTCTCCGGGACGACGGGGACCTGCCGGACGACCTGACCGCCGCCGAGGCGGGCATGTGGCAGGCATTCCGCAACGGCAGCGTGTACGACCTGCGCGACGGGGACGTCGCCGTGGACGATCCGCACGGCGGCCACCCCTGGGGGCCCGACCGGACCGTACGGGCCCGGATCGTGGCCTGGCTGCTGCTGGACGGGCCGCCCGCGCTGGCCGGCCGGGTCTCCGCGCTGAAGCTGGTCGGCGTCCAGATCAAGGACGTGCTGGAGCTCGCGGGCGGCCAGGTGGTGCCGTACGTCGAGATGAAGGGCTGCCGGTTCGAGAAGGAGATCCTGCTGCCGGAGGCCCGGTTCACGACCGTACGGCTGGTGGACTGCTCGGTGCCCCGGCTGGAGGCGGCCCGGCTGCAGACGGAGGGCGATCTGCATCTGCCGCGCTGCCGGTTCCACAACGGGGTGCGGCTGGCGGACGCCCAGATCGGCACTGATCTGCTGCTCAACCAGGCGGTCGTCTACCGCGACCGGCACGGCCGCTCACTCTCGGCCGACGGGCTGACCGTCGCCCAGGACGTCCAGGCGGAGATGCTGGAGTCGCACGGCGAGCTGAGCCTGCGCGGCGCGACCGTCGGCGCCTCGCTCAGCCTGCGCGGCAGCCGCCTCGCCAACCCCTACGGCCGCCTCGCGCTGAACGCACCCCAGCTCACCGTCGAACGCACCCTCTATCTGACCCCGGCCGGCCTCGGCAATCCGCTGCACACCAGCGGCAGCACGCCCGCGCGCGGCACCCGGGTCCAGCGGTTCGAGTGCCAGGGCGGGATCCGGCTGGACGACGGCCGGTTCGGGGACGCCGTCGACCTGGAGCGGGCCCGGTTCACCTTCACGGACGAACAGGAGCTGTCCCTGCGCCGCGTCCAGGTGCCGGAGCTGCGTTTCCTAGGCGAGAAGCCCGAGCGCGGCAAGGTCGTCCTGTCCGGCGCCCGGGTCGGCGTCCTGATCGACAAGGCGGAGAGCTGGCCCGGCCCCGGCAACCTCCACATGGGAGGGTTCCAGTACGAGACCCTCGTACCGCGCGGGCAGTTCCCGCTGGCCGAACGGCTGGAGTGGGTGGCGGCGGCGACCGCCGAGTACAGCCCGGAGCCGTACGAGCGGCTGGCGGCCGTGCTGCGGGCCGGCGGGGACGACGAGGGCGCCCGCGAGGTGCTCCTCGCCAAGCAGCGCCACCGGCGGGAGAACCTGCCGTTCGCGGCCAAGCTCTGGGGTTACGCGCAGGACTGGACGGTCGCGTACGGGTACCGGCCGGGCCGGGCCGCGGTGTGGATGGCGGTGCTGTGGGCGCTGACCTCGTACGCCTTCTCGCACGCGCACCATCCGCCGATGAAGAGCGGCGAGCACCCGAACTGGAGTCCGTCCCTGTTCGCCCTGGACCTGCTGCTGCCGGTCATCGACCTCGGCCAGGTCGGCTACTGGCAGCTGCGCGGCGGATGGCAGTGGCTGGCCGCGGTGGTGATCATCCTGGGCTGGATCCTCGCTACGACGGTGGCGGCGGGCGCCACCCGGCTGCTGAGCAGGAACTGACAGCCTCGCTTCGGCGACAACCGATGATCGGGACCTAATCCGGAAGGCGCACAACCTGACCTGCGTTCCCGCCGTCTTGTTACCGAAGCCGTCAATCGCGAAACCACGACGGTGAGCACCCGGTCCGCGAGAGTGGCGCCGGTCGAGGCGCAAAGGGGGCCTGGCGCCATGCATCCGCTGCGCGCGTTCATCCGTACCGCCCGGATGGCACGCCACACCTCACGGCTCGCCGCCGGGCTGCCCGCCGACGACGAGGTACTGCTCGACGCCCCCGACGAGCGGCTCGGCCCCGTGCTGGTGGCGGCCGGCCGCAGTGAGTACGCGCCCGCGGCGAAGTTGCTGGCCACCACCCGGGAGGCAGCCGAGTGGGAGAACCGCGACCGGTACGCGCTGCGGCTCGCCGGCTTCGCCCACGCGCGCGACGAGTGGCTGCGGACCTGGCAGGCGGCCGCCCCGCACGACCCCGACGTCCTGCTGATCAAGGCCGAGCTGGCGGTGGCCCGTGGCTGGCACTCCCCCGCCCGGGTCGAACTCCTGCGCGAACTGAGCCCGTTGATCATGGCGGCGGCCGAGGGCGAGCCGCGCGACCCGGTGCCCTGGCGGATCGCCCTCGACCACGCCCGGGGCACGGGACTCGGCCACGCCGCCTTCGAGCAGCTGTGGGCGCAGGCGGTCCGCCGCTCCCCGCACCACTACGGCTGCCATGTGTCGGCCCTGAAGTACCTCTCGGCCGCGTGGTACGGCTCGCACCGCGAGTGCTTCGACTTCGCCGAGCGGGCCGCCGAGGACGCGCTTCCCGGCTCCCTGGTCCGGGCCCTGCCGGTACGGGCGGCCTTCGCGTACCTCACCGAAGGCGGCGGGGCGGTGGTTCCCCGAGCGCGCCTGGACGCGGCGGCGGACGGCGCGATCGCGCTCTCCGCCGAGTACGAGCCCGGCGACCCGTGGCCGGCCGAGGTCCGCAACCTCCTGACGTACGTCCTGGTCCGCCTGGAGCGCTGGCCTGACGCGCTGACCCAGCTGCGCATGATCGGCCCGTACGCCACGTCCTTCCCGTGGGACCGGGTCTCGGACGATCCGCTGGGCCAGTTCCTGCAGTTGCGGGACGGCGTACGGCTGGAGGTGGCCTGCTCGATCCCGCTGCGCGTGCGGCGGGAGCGGTCCACGGGAGCCGGCGGGCAGGTCCCGGGAGGTCACCAAACGAGTACGAGCGAACGCGCACGCCCCGACGACCATTAGGCTCAGGCCTCGTGACCACCGTCCGGCTGCCGCTCTTCCCCCTGAACTCGGTGTTGTACCCGGGGCTCGTGCTTCCTCTGAACATCTTCGAGGAGCGCTATCGCGCCATGATGCGCGAGTTGCTGAAGACCCCCGAGGACCAACCCCGCCGCTTCGCCGTCGTCGCCATCCGCGACGGCCACGAGGTCGCGCCGAGCGCACCCGGCATGCCGGATCCCACCGCCGTGCCCGACCTCGGCCCGACCGCGGGCTTCGGCGAGGAACCGACCAAGGCGTTCCACTCCGTGGGCTGTATCGCGGACGCGGCGACCATCCGGGAGCGCGACAACGGCACGTACGAGGTCCTCGCGACCGGTACGAGCCGGGTGCGCCTGCTCTCGGTGGACACCACGGGCCCGTTCCTCGTGGCGGATCTGGAGGAGTTGCCGGAGGAACCCGGCGACGAGGCGGGTGCGCTCGCCGAGGGTGTCCTGCGGGCGTTCCGGCAGTACCAGAAGCGGCTCGCGGGCGCCCGGGAGCGCTCGCTGTCGACGGGTGCGGAGCTCCCGGACGAGCCGGCCGTGGTGTCGTACCTGGTCGCCGCGGCGATGATGCTCGACACGCCGGCCAAGCAGCGGCTTCTGCAGGCTCCCGACACCGCGTCCCGGCTGCGTGACGAGTTGAAACTCCTGCGCGCCGAGTCCGCCATCATCCGTAGTCTGCCGTCGTTGCCCGCGTCGGAGCTGACGCGCGGTCCGACGAGCCTCAACTGACGTACACGAGAAGGCCGATGGCGAAGAAGTCGAAGAAGCAGCAGGCGGGCGCGGGTGGCACGCCCGCGACCGTGGCCCTGACGGCGGCGGGCGTGGAGTTCACGGTCCACGCCTACGAGCACGATCCCTCCCACCCGTCCTACGGCGAGGAGGCCGCCGAGGCGATGAGGGTGTCCCCCGAGCGGGTCTTCAAGACCCTGGTCGCGGAGGTGGACGGCGCTCTCGTGGTGGCGGTCGTGCCGGTGGCGGGCTCGCTGGACCTGAAGTCCCTGGCGACGGCGGTCGGCGGCAAGCGCGCGGCGATGGCCGACCCCACCCTCGCGGAACGCACGACGGGCTACGTCCGGGGCGGCATCTCCCCCCTCGGCCAGCGCAAGAAGCTCCGTACGGTGCTGGACGCGTCGGCGGACGCCCACGCCACGATCTGCGTCTCGGCGGGCCGCCGAGGCCTGGAGGTCGAGCTGTCCCCCGTGGACCTCCGGAAACTCACGGAAGCGGTAGCCGCGCCCATCGCGCGGGTGTGACCCCGGCGCCTTACAGCTCGGGGGCGCCCGTGCGTTGGCGGGTGCGCGTGGTGTGTGGTTGCTCGCGCAGTTCCCCGCGCCCCTGAAGACGACGGCCCTGCGGGCCTGAAAAGCAAGGGGCGCAGCCCCTGCTTTTCAGGGGCGCGGGGAACTGCGCGACCAGCCCCCAGGCACCCGCAGCCGACGCACGACGAAGGGGCCCCTCCATTAGGAGAGGGCCCCTTCGAACAATCAAGGCTCAGCGCCAGCTGTGCGGCGCCCTGAAGCCCGGCTCGCGCTCCAGGCGGCGCCAGCCCGCGCGGAGGCGGCCTCGGTGGACCTGGGCCGGCTCCGCCGGCTGCGCGGCGGCGCGGGCCAGGATCAGCGCGGTGATCGCGGCCACTTCCTCCGGCTCGGCGTGGCCCTTCTCGACGCGAATATCAGGCAGCTTCATGGATGTCAGTCTCCGTGGATGAGGTTTCCGCAGGGGTACCGCGAAGGGACCGTCGGGTTACTGCGGCGGGTTGCCGTGCTTACGGGACGGCAGGTCCGCGTGCTTGGTGTGGAGCATCGCCAGGGAGCGGATGAGGACCGCGCGGGTGTCCGCCGGGTCGATCACGTCGTCGACCAGGCCGCGCTCGGCCGCGTAGTACGGGTGCATCAGCTCGGCCTTGTACTCCTTGACCATGCGGACCCGCATCGCCTCGGGGTCCTCGGCCTCGGCGATCTGCCGCCGGAAGATGACGTTGGCGGCACCTTCGGCGCCCATGACGGCGATCTCGTTGGTCGGCCACGCGTACGTGAGGTCCGCACCGATGGACTGGCTGTCCATGACGATGTAGGCACCTCCGTACGCCTTGCGCAGGATCAGGGAGATCCGGGGCACGGTCGCGTTGCAGTAGGCGTAGAGCAGCTTCGCGCCGTGGCGGATGATTCCACCGTGCTCCTGGTCTACACCAGGGAGGAAGCCGGGCACGTCCAGAAGAGTGATGATCGGGATATTGAAGGCGTCGCACATCTGCACGAAGCGCGCGGCCTTTTCGCTGGCCTCGATGTCCAGGACGCCCGCCAGGGACTGCGGCTGGTTGGCGACGATGCCCACCACCTGGCCGTCGAGCCGGCCCAGGGCGCAGATGATGTTGCGGGCCCAGCGCTCGTGGACCTCCAGGTAGTCGCCGTCGTCGACGATCTCCTCGATGACCTTGGCCATGTCGTACGGCCGGTTGCCGTCGGCCGGGACCAGGTCGAGGAGGACCTCGCCGCGGCGGTCCGCCGGGTCGGAGGGCTCGACGCGGGGCGGGTTCTCGCGGTTGTTCTGCGGGAGCATCGACAGGAGGTAGCGCACCTCGGCGATGCACGTCTCCTCGTCGTCGTACGCGAAGTGCGCGACGCCGCTCGTCTCGGCGTGCACGTCGGCGCCGCCGAGGCCGTTCTGGGTGATCTCCTCGCCGGTGACCGCCTTGACGACGTCCGGGCCGGTGATGAACATCTGCGAGGTCTCGCGGACCATGAAGACGAAGTCGGTGAGGGCGGGGCTGTAGGCCGCGCCGCCCGCACAGGGGCCGAGCATCACGCTGATCTGCGGGATGACGCCGGAGGCCCGGGTGTTGCGCTGGAAGATGCCGCCGTAACCGGCGAGGGCGGAGACGCCCTCCTGGATGCGGGCGCCCGCGCCGTCGTTGAGCGAGACCAGCGGGGCCCCGGCCGCGATGGCCATGTCCATGATCTTGTGGATCTTGGTGGCGTGGGCCTCGCCGAGGGCACCGCCGAAGATGCGGAAGTCATGGGCGTAGACGAAGACCGTACGGCCCTCCACCGTGCCCCAGCCGGTGACGACACCGTCGGTGTACGGCTTCTTGGTTTCCAGACCGAAGCCGGTGGCCCGGTGCCGGCGCAGCTGCTCGACCTCGTTGAAGGAGCCCGGGTCCAGCAGCAGCTCGATGCGCTCCCGGGAGGTCAGCTTGCCCTTGGCGTGCTGCGCCTCGGTCGCCTTCTCGCTGGGGCCGGCCAGTGCCTGGGCGCGGATCTCGTGCAGTTCGGCCACGCGCCCGCGCGCGTCGGTCGGCTCGCCCGTGGACTCACCCGTCGCCTCATCCAAAACGGTCATGTAGCGACCATACGAAGCCGAGCGCGCAAAGCGGTCCGTCGACTCCGTACAGTCTCCGGCGTGTTTTCCTGGTACCCCTGAACAGAACCGCGCCGGCATGCAGCCGAACCGACTGCTCAGGGGTGTGGGGCTTGTAGGGGTCACACAAAAGCGCGCTGGACCGGTCAGGCGAGAGCCAGGTCACAGACGTGGGTGGCGCAGGCCGTACCGGGGGTGACGCGGAGCCGTAGCCGACCGGGCGTCGCCTCCAGTACCTCGACCGAGTCGTCCGCCCGGACGACCGCGCGGACCGGCCCGCGCCAGGTGATCTCCAAGGGCTCGCCCGTACGCGGGGGTTCGCTCACGCAGAGGGTAGCGGTCCGCCCCCGGCGGCGTACCAGCACGCTCGCTCCGGCGGAGGCGGTCAGCGGTCCCGCCGCAGCGGCCTGCCAGAAGTTGGCGGCGGTCAGGCCGAGCGAGGGAACGTGGACGGCCTGGCACGCGCTGTCGTTGGCGTAGATCGACAACCAGCGCCGGTCGGCGGCACGGGCCGCGACGGCGTGGCGGGACGCCCCGGGCATGAGCAGATAGGCGTACGTGGCGTTCACCGGATCGGTGCCGTGATCCAGCCAGAGGGTCTGCCAGCGCCGGGTGCGGCGTTCGGTGGTGCTCATGGTGTTGATGTCGGACCAGGCTCCGGTGCGGTCCTCGCGGAGGGTGCGCGGTGTGCCGCCCGGCGGGTCCGGGAAGACCCAGCCGCCGTGGCCTTCCAGGTGCGCCCAGCGCCGGCCTCGTACGAGGGCCCGGGGTGCCGTGCCCTCGCTCTCCCCCAGGTTGCGGTTGTCGACCACCGTCTCCACCGGCACCCCGTCCGAGCAGCTGATGCCCGCCCCCAGGCAGACGACGGCGTCCGCGACGCAGAACCACGACTTGCGGGCCTGGAGGGTGGAGCCGAGTCCCTTGAGGTGCTGGCCGATCGCCGCGTACTCGCCGTCCGTGGTGCCCCCGACCCACCGGACGGCGGGCTTCGGCGCACCCCATTCGCCGCCCTCCTTGTCGGCGAGCCGCTTGGTGGAGACGGTCGTGCCGGGGAGCCGGTACCAGTCGACGGTCGGCCAGAACCAGTCGGTGTACTGGTCGCCGTGCCCCTCGGCCCACCACAGAGTCATCCCCGCGCCGGTGTGCCAGCCGCGCGGGTTCTCGCCGTTGCCGCACTCGTAGTGGGCGATGCGGTCGGAAGCCATGGCGATGTTCACCGTGAAGCCCGGGCGGCGGTGGACGGCGCGGTCCATGGCGGGAAAGAGGCGGTGGCCGACGGGTTCGGGCGCGGCGGTGACCGGGGAGGCGGCGACGGCGTGCAGCCGGGCCAGGTCCGCGACGCCGAACTGAGCCGCCGTGAGGATCGGTGTCACCGTGTCGCGTTCGATCCACCCCTTGATCCGCCCGTGCCACCGCTCACGCTCGGCCGAGTCGGCGCCGAGCGCGAGCAGCGCGATCGCGGCGATGAGCGCCTGCCCGTGGAAGTGGTCGCTGCGCATGAGATGCCGGTCGTCTGCCTTCAGATGGCCCCGGCTGATGGCGCGGCCGTTGACGCTGTCCATGACCAGTCCGTCGTGGATGAGGGGCGCGTACGCCCGCTCGACGCTGTCGAGGACGATCCGCCGGTTCGGATCGGTCACCTCCCAGGCCGACCCGGCCAGCAGCGCGAGCAGCCGCCCCAGCCCGTCGAGCAGGACCTGCCCGTACGTCCCCGAATAGGCGACCCAGGTGTGCTGCACGTACGAGCCGTCGGCGTACAGGCCGTCCCCCTGGGTGACGTACGGGAAGACGGGCGAGAGGGCGTCCCGGGCGAGGGCGATCTTCTCGGGGGCGCGGCCGAGGATGCCGCGCAGGGCGACGGAGCGGCAGAGGTCGACGCGGTTGGCGCCGGTGGAGGTGCCGGTGTACTCGCGCAACATCGTGTCGGGGATGAAGTGGTCGATCGCCGCGCAGGCGGCGGCCCGTCGTGCGGGCGTCAGCTCGTCGTACAGGGCGGCGACGATGTCCGCCAGGAGGCGGGGGCTGCCGATCTGCCACTCCCACCAGTTGCCGTAGCGGGTGGTGGAAGGGTTGTAGACCGTCGTGGAGAGGTGGTCGAGGCCACGCAGGACGTCCGCAAGAAGGGCGGGGTCGCCCGTCGTGCCGGTGCCCGGCTGCGCGTACGCCTGGGCCATCGTCCAGAGCCGCCTGTAGCTCTGGGTGATGCCGGCGGGCGGGTCGAAGGGGTGGCCCGGCCAGAGGGAGCCGGAGGTGGGTGCCATGGCCGCCCGGAACGCGCGGGCGAGGTCTCCGGTCTCGCGGAGGCGGGTGGCGTAGGGCTCGGCGGCGGGGTCGTAGCCGGCGCCGAGCTCGAGGGTCAGCCAGCGGCGGCGGAGGGTGTCGTACTCGTCGTCGGCGGCGTACGCGGTGGGGGTGGTCGCCGCCAGGGCCGCGGCGAGAAGCAGGAACGTACGGCGGGTCGAGGTCATGCCCATGCCGTGTATCACTCCACAGGGAGATCGACAATGGGTGACACGGCGACTACCCGAACGACAAGGTTGAAAGTTGAACGGAATAGGTCTACGGTGGGCCGTGTTCAGTTCATTGAACGTTGAACAACATCACTCAAGGAGCACGTCATGGGCATCTTCGGCCGCAGCGACAAGACCACCGAGACCGCCACCGCCACGGCGACCGCCTCCGCGGTGAACCCCGCGCTCGCCGCGCTCACCGGCGACTACACGATCGACGCGTCCCACAGCACGATCGGCTTCGTGGCCCGGCACGCCATGGTCACCAACGTCAAGGGCGGTTTCCTCGACTTCTCCGGGAGCCTGCACCTGGACGGTTCGGACCCCTCCCGGTCCACCGCCTCCCTCGACGTCAAGATGGACAGCATCGACACCGGCAACGCGGACCGTGACGGCCACCTGAAGAGCGCGGACTTCTTCCGGACGGACGAGTTCCCGACGATGACCTTCCGCTCCACCGAGGTGGAGGCTCTCGGGGGCGACGACTACCGCGTCACCGGTGACCTCTCCATCCTCGGCACGACCAGGCCGCTCACCATCGACCTCGAGTTCAACGGCGCCGCCAAGGACCCCTTCGGCAACGAGCGAGTCGGCTTCGAGGGCAAGGCGGAGATCCTGCGCTCCGAGTGGGGCCTGACCTGGAACGCGGCGCTGGAGACGGGCGGTGTCCTGGTGTCGGACAAGATCAAGCTGACGTTCGACATCTCGGCCATCCGCAACGCGTGAGCCTTCGGCGGCGACGCCGGACAATTCCACACCCCGCTGAGCACACTCGCCCTCCGACTCCCCCGTACGAGGAGGGCGGGTGCTCGGCATGTCCGAACGAGGCAGTGAGTACCCCCGTCCCTCACCGGCCCGTCCCTCACCGGCCCGCCCCTCCCTCCTCCAGCCTCGCGACCGCCGCCGCCACCTGAGCCTCCAGGCTCCGCGGAGTACGGGCCCGCAACACCCCGAGCATGGCGAGGTACCGCTCGGTCCTGCCGAGCCCGTCGAAGGCGGCTTTCGCGCGGGGGCTCCGCTCCAGTGCGGCCACGAGGGCCTCGGGGACGGCGGCGTTCTTCTGCGGCTCGTACGCCGCCGTCCATCGCCCGTCCGCCTTCGCCGCGGCCACCTCCGCGAGGCCACCGGCCCGCATTCGCCCGGCGGCGCCCAACTCCGCCACCCGCCGCACGTTCACCATCGACCAGTCGCCGCCCGGTCTGCGCGGGGTGATCCGCTGCAGGAAGTACGACTCGTCGAGGCGGCGCCGGGTGCCCGTGATCCAGCCGTGGCAGAGGGCCACGTCGTTGACCTCGGCGGCGCCGACGGAAGGGATGCCGGTCCCCTTCTTGGCGACCTTCACCCAGAGGCCGGGGTGCGGGGCGGGGTGGGCCGTCAGCCAGGCGTCGAGCTGCTCGGCGTCGGGGAATGCACGGGCTTCCGGGTCTTCGGGAGGGGTCATGCTCCGCACGGTAGGCCGGAATTAGGCCGGTTCCTGTCCTCTACGAGCTCCTCGGCGACGTCACCCTGGAACCACGTGGGCGGTGACGGCCAGGCGGAGGTCAGCGCGTCCGCCCGGACGGCCCGGCAGGCACACATGCCGGGCCAGGGCGGGCAGACACCGGTCTGCCACTGTCGCTCCACGGAGCGAAGCTGGCTGGTTCCCGCCTCTTGTGTGCGGGCTTTCGGCGTTCTCATAATCCTGCAACAGCAATTGATCTGGGCATGCCACCAAGGGTGATTTCCCGTCCCCCTTTGGCATGCCCGCGTCATACCTGGTTCGGCTGTACGAGTCATCGCATGTCAACCCCCCACGGAAGGCATCACGTTGAAGCGACTCATCACCGCTCTGAAGAGATGTGCGGCTGTCGGTGCCGCCGCGCTCGCGATCGCCAGCCTGCAGCCCGTGTCGGCGGCGGAGGCCGCGCCGGCGCCGGTGGTCGGCGGGACGCGGGCCGCGCAGGGCGAGTTCCCGTTCATGGTCCGGTTGTCGATGGGCTGTGGCGGCTCGTTGCTCACGCAGCAGATCGTGCTGACGGCCGCGCACTGCGTGGGCGCGACCGGCAACAACACCAGCTACACGGCCACGGCGGGTGTCGTGGACCTCCAGAGCACCAGCGGCCGGGTCCAGGTCCGCTCGACCAAGGTGTACCGCGCCCCGGGCTACAACGGCGACGGCAAGGACTGGGCGCTCATCAAGCTGGCCTCACCCATCAACCTCCCGACGCTGAAGATCGCCACGACGACGGCGTACAACAGCGGAACCTTCACCGTCGCCGGCTGGGGCGCGGCCACCGAGGGCGGCGCTCAGCAGCGCTACATGCTGAAGGCGACCGTGCCGTTCGTGAGCGACGCGACCTGCCGTTCCTACAGCGGCTACAGCGGGCTCATCGCCAACGAGGAGATCTGCGCCGGTCTCACGGCGGGCGGCGTCGACACCTGCCAGGGCGACTCCGGCGGTCCGATGTTCCGCCGGGACAACGCGGGCGCGTGGGTCCAGGTCGGCATCGTCAGCTGGGGCATAGGCTGTGCCCGGCCCAACGCGCCCGGTGTCTACACCGAGGTGTCCACCTTCGCCAGCCAGATCGCGGCGGCCGCGGCCACCCTCTGACGAGCCACGGGTACGACGTCCACGGGCCCGGGGCTGACAGCGCCGGGCCCGTGCCCATGCCCGTCCCGTCAGAAGCCGCCGAAGTCCCCGCCGCCCCCGAAGTCGCCGCCACCGCCGAAGTCCCCGCCGCCGAAGCCGCCGGTGAAGTCGTCCGTGTTGAAGTCGGCGCCCGAGACGTCGCCGCCCTCGTAGCCGGAGGCCGCGCCGAAGTCGCCGTAGCCGGCGCCGTACATCGCCGCGTAGGACGGGGTGGCCATCATGCTGCCGAGCATCGTGCCGACGAGGAGGCCGGGGAGGAGGCCGCCGCCGAAGTAGCCGCCTGCCCAGGGGCCGTAGGCCGGGCCGGCGTCCCAGTAGGGGCGGCGCCCGCCGGACACCGTCTCCACCTCACGGATCATGGGGTCCTGGCCGTCCGCCAGACGGGCCTGGTCCGCCGCGCAGACCGGGACCTCGCGTTCGGTGCCGACGCCCGGGGTCCACAGGACGTCCGCGACCGAGGGGCCGTGGCGGGGGTCGAAGAAGCAGGGGGCGCGGCGTTCGGGCAGGGGGTGGCCTTCCCTGCGGGCGGCGAGCTGGGCGAGGGAGAAGCGGCCGTCCTCCAGGGTCTGGGTGACCGCGCGGACCTCCTCGGGGCGGGCGGTCGCCGCCATGAGGGACTTGGCCTTCTCGTACGCGTCCAGGGCACGCTCGTAGTCAGCGCGCATCGCGTCGTCCGCCCCCGGCTCGGCGGGGTGGAAGTCCAGGCGCTCCAGTTCCTCGCCGAAGGCCGTGATGTCCTCGTCGACCACCACCGCGAGCTTGGCCAGCGCCTCGCGGCGTTCCTCCTCCTTCCTGCGGCGGTTGCGGCGGACCAGGGCGTACGCGCCCACGCCGCCCGCCACCACCACGGCGCCCGCGGCGGCCAGGGCGCCCGCGTCCACGCCCTCGTCACCGCCGCCGCTCCAGCCGGACGGGGCCGTGCCGCCGGGGTCGCCGCGCAGGGCGTTGTCGACGAAGTCGTTGAGCTGGGCCTTCGGGTCGCCTGCGCCCTGGACGGCCGTGACCAGGTTCTCCACGGTCTGCGGGCTCAGGACGCTACCGTCGGCGCGGGCGTCGAAGCGGTCGCCGAGGCGGATGGCGTAGAGGCCGGTGACGCCCGTCTCCGTGCGGAGGTTCTGGAAGAGGTTCTGCGTCGGCTGGTCGGCCGGGAGGACGGCCACGAAGATCGGCTCGTCCGCGTCCTCGATCTTGTCGGCGAGCGCTTCGGCGTCCGCCGAGGAGAGCAGGTCGGAGGCGGCCGGGTCGACGTAGACGGGGCTCTCGCGCAGCGCCGCGGCCACCGTCGACAGGTCGGTGGCCGCGTGGGTGCTCGGCGCACCGACCGACAGCACCGCCAAGGCCGCCAGCGCCATCGCGGCGAGCGGCATCATGAGGAGGCGGAGCAGACGTACCGGTGCGCCCTTCATACTTCGAAGCTACCTCTATCGGCGCGAAAACGGACGATCCGGTCGACGGGGAACCGAAAATCCGGGAGGGCCCGGCTCCCACCGACTGGCGCCGGCCTGCCGCTGGACCGGTTGACGTGCCTTCGACACCGCGGCCGTGTGAGCGAGCTCTCGGCTCATCACTCCGCCGGCTCGACCCCCGCGCGCAGCAACCCGTACGTGTACGCGTCCTCCAGCGCCTGCCACGAGGCGGCGATGACGTTGTCCGCGACGCCGACCGTGGACCATTCGCCCGTGCCGTCCGACGTGGAGATCAGCACACGGGTCGTGGAGTTGGTGCCGTGCTTGCCCTCCAGGATGCGGACCTTGTAGTCGACCAGCTCCAGCTTGGCGAGCTGGGGGTAGATCTTCTCCAGGGCTACGCGCAGGGCGCGGTCCAGCGCGTTGACCGGACCGTTGCCCTCGGCCGTCGCGACGATGCGCTCGCTCTTGGCCCACAGCTTGACGGTGGCCTCGTTGGCGTGGCTGCCGTCGGGGCGGTCCTCGACGATGGCCCGCCAGGACTCGGTGCGGAAGTACCGCTGCGGCTTGCCCGCGACCTCGTCGCGCAGCAGGATCTCGAAGCTCGCGTCGGCGGCCTCGTACGTGTAGCCCCTGAGCTCGCGCTCCTTGACCCGCTCGACGACCCGGCCGACCAGTTCGCGGTCGCCCCCGAGGTCGACGCCCAGTTCCTTGCCCTTGAGCTCGATGGAGGCGCGGCCCGCCATGTCGGAGACCAGCATCCGCATGGTGTTGCCGACCTGCTCGGGGTCGATGTGCTGGTACAGGTCCGGATCGACCTTGATCGCGGAGGCGTGCAGGCCGGCCTTGTGCGCGAAGGCGGAGACACCGACGTACGGCTGGTGCGTGGAGGGGGTCAGGTTGACGACCTCGGCGATCGCGTGGGAGATCCTCGTCATCTCCCTCAGCGCGCCGTCGGGGAGGACCTTCTTGCCGTACTTCAGCTCCAGCGCGGCGACGACCGGGAAGAGGTTGGAGTTGCCGACGCGCTCGCCGTACCCGTTGGCGGTGCACTGGACGTGGGTGGCGCCGGCGTCGACGGCGGCCAGGGTGTTGGCGACCGCGCAGCCGGTGTCGTCCTGGGCGTGGATGCCGAGGCGGGCGCCGGTGTCGGCGAGGACGGTGGCGACGACGGCCTGGACCTGGGCGGGGAGCATGCCGCCGTTGGTGTCGCAGAGGATGACCACGTCGGCGCCGGCCTCGGCGGCGGTGCGGACGACGGCCTTGGCGTACTCGGGGTTGGCGCGGTAGCCGTCGAAGAAGTGCTCGCAGTCGACGAAGACGCGGCGGTCCTGGGAGCGGAGGTAGGACACCGTGTCGCGGACCATCTCCAGGTTCTCGTCCAGGGTCGTGCGCAGCGCCAGCTCCACATGGCGGTCGTGGGACTTGGCGACGAGGGTGATGACCGGGGCGCCGGAGTCCACCAGGGCCTTGACCTGCGGGTCCTCGCTCGCCCTGCCGCCCGCGCGGCGGGTCGCGCCGAAGGCGACCAGCTGGGCGTGCTTGAAGTCGATCTCCTTGCGCGCACGGGCGAAGAACTCGGTGTCGCGCGGGTTGGCGCCGGGCCAGCCGCCCTCGATGAAGCCGACGCCGAAGTCGTCCAGGTGCCGTGCGATGGCCAGCTTGTCCGCGACCGTGAGGTTGATGCCCTCGCGCTGGGCGCCGTCGCGCAGGGTGGTGTCGAAGACGTGGAACGAGTCGTCGAGCTCGCTGGTTTCCGTCATGGTCTCAAGGCTCCTGTGTTGGATCTCGGTCGTACCGGAATGACCGGCTCCACCGTCCTCCAATGATTCCCTCGCGCTGCGCTCCCGGCTGGGGGTGGGCCAGAAAAGCGAAAAACCCCTCGCGGGTGCGAGAGGTCTGCGCGCGGGTCGAGGACGACGGTGTCCGCCCGTACCTGGTCGTACGTGGCGGTCACTGCGGACCGGCGCGCCTGCTGCCAATAATCGTGGCGAACGAGAGCACGGGGGCAGTCTGGCACATACCGTCCCCGTGCTCACCGTCCGTCTCAGGATGCGAACACTGCGCTGATCGACTCGGTTCGGTTCGGGCGGACTCGGATCGGTCAGCTCAGGTGATGCCTCAGTCGGCCCGCCCGGACGAGGAACTGTCTGTCCCCTCCGGGCGGAGGATCCGTCGCACGAAGTGAACGGCCAGGACGAGCGCCGGCACCACCAGCGCGACCGGCAGCAGGCTCCACCAGCCGAATCTGAGGGCGAACAGACAGACGGCGATGACACCGAACACGAACGACGCGACGACGGTGACACCCAGGTGAGACAGATACCGTTCGCGCGGCCGGTCGAGTTCGGCCCGCACACGGCGGTGTGCCTCGGCCAGGGCGGCGCGGTACTCGTACTCATGGGCGACCAGCCGCTCCCAGTCCTCGGGACTGACTCCCTCCATGGACTCGGGAATGAAAAGCTCACGGGGCCGTCTGCGCGGCCACCGCCGGATCCGCTGCGCCACTGGAAGCCTCCCCTACTTCAAGGCGTGGGACGCCGCGAGAATGTTGGCCAATGACTCCATGAGCGTGACATGTGCGCCGGTGAAGTCCGAGTACTCGGGCGCGTCGACCGCGGGGATACCCACCTTCTCGGTGCCGTGGATGACGGGTACGGCGATGACCGCCTTGTACCCCGTCCCCACCGGGATCAGATAGGAGTGCGGCTCGTTCTTGCCGTCGATCCTGAAGGTCTTTCCGCCGCCGCCCAGGATCTCGTTCCTCATGTGCGCGGCGCCGACGGGATCGATGACGCTCCTGGGCGTCCGGTGCCCGGGTTGGGAGCCTTCCAGTGTGAAGTCGCCCGTCACGGCGTCGTACAGGTAGAAGCTGCACCGCGCCCGCGGCACGAAGGTCGGCCCGACCGGTGGGGCGGTGAAGGTGACCGCCGCGAAGAGGACCGCGTCGAGGACCTCCCTGCGCTCACGCTCGATGTCGGAGACAGCCTGCGCGGGTGTGGAGGCCGGCAGGGGGGCCACGCTCCCGTAGTGCGTGGTCAGCTGCCTGACTCTGTCACTCAGGGGCTGCAGCACCGTCGAGTACGCCTGTGTCAGGTGTGCCTCGGCCTCGGCGGCCCGCAGCTCGGCACGCACCCTCCCCTTCTCCACCAGGCGTCTCTCAAGGTGGGTGATCAACACCACGCCGAAGGCGCAGACACCTGCTACGAGGGCCCAGAGCCTCTTGTCGTTCCCCTGGGCGCCGTCCGCCCACACGGAGACAACGGCGACCGCCACACCGAGGACCGCGGAGAACAAGAGGAACAGATAGTGAAGGCCTCGATCCGCCAGCCATTGCTTCATCCGTACGCATCGCTCCGCGCTCGTCGACGATCTCCATGCGCAGAATCCCATACTTCCCGCACGAGGCGCCCGGCGACGGCAGCGAACTGGCGGTCCCCGCACTCCGGTTGAGAAGTGCGGGGACGACCGAACCCGGCTCAGCCCAGCTCGTGCATCCAGCCGTGCTTGTCCTCCACCGTGCCGCGCTGGATGTTCAGCAGGGCCTCGCGGAGCTTGAGGGTGACGGGGCCGGGCTCGCCGCCGGACTGCTGCCAGGCGGCGCCGGTGCGCTTGACCGTGCCGACGGGGGTGATGACGGCGGCCGTGCCGCAGGCGAAGACCTCGGTGAGGGCGCCGCTCTCGGAGTCGGCCTGCCACTGGTCGATGGAGATCCGGCCCTCCTCGGCGGTGTAGCCGAGGTCGGCAGCGACCGTCAGCAGGGAGTCACGGGTGACGCCCTCCAGGATGGAGCCGGTGAGGGTGGGGGTGACGATACGGTCGCCGTACACGAAGTACAGGTTCATGCCGCCGAGTTCCTCGACCCACTTGCGCTCGACCGCGTCGAGGTAGCAGACCTGGGCGCAGCCCTCGGCCGCGGCCTCGGCCTGGGCGAGCAGGGAGGCCGCGTAGTTGCCGCCGGTCTTGGCGTCGCCCATGCCGCCGGGGACGGCGCGGACGTGGTCCTCGGAGACCCAGATCGAGACGGGCTTCACGCCGCCGGGGAAGTAGGCGCCGGCCGGAGAGGCGATGACCAGGAAGAGGTACTCGCCCGCCGGCTTGACGCCCAGGCCGACCTCGGTGGCGATCATGAAGGGGCGTAGGTAGAGGGACTCCTCGCCGCCATGGGCCGGGACCCAGGCCTGGTCCTGCCGCACCAGCACGTCACAGGCCTCGATGAACGTCTCGACCGGCAGCTCCGGCATACCGAGCCGGCGCGCGGAGGACTGGAAGCGCCTGGCGTTCTTCTCCGGGCGGAAGGTGGCCACGGACCCGTCCGGCCGCCGGTAGGCCTTCAGGCCCTCGAAGATCTCCTGCGCGTAGTGCAGGACCATGGTGGCCGGGTCGAGCGAGAGCGGCGCGTACGGAACGAGCGAGCCGTCGTGCCAGCCGCGGCCCTCGGTCCACTTGATGACGACCATGTGGTCGGTGAAGTGGCGGCCGAACCCGGGGTTGGCCAGGATCGCCTCGCGCTCGGCGTCGGAGAGCGGACTCGCGGAGGGCTTGAGCTCGATCGTGGGCGTCGTCATGAGTAGGTGTCCTTCACCGGTTGTGTGTGACGGGCCGCGCTCACATCCGTACTGCCAGTGGCCAGTGGTAGGACGTCCGAGCATTCCCTCATTCCGCGGCTCCGCGCTCGATTATCGCAAGAGGAACGGGCGGAAGAAAACGGCGTGAATGCGACCCAGGGATGATGGTGACACCCGGCGGGAACATGCGGAAGCCGCCGGGTGCAGGTGCGACCCGGCGGCTTCGAAAGAATTCGAGTGAGCGCGGCGGGTCAGCCGGCTACTCGTACGACGAGGGCGTCGCCGATCTCGTCCGTCGAACGGGCGGGCTTGCCGACGCGCTCCGCGAGGTCGGCCGAGACGGCCTCCTCGATCGCCTCGGCCTCGGCCTCGTAGCCGAGGTGGCGCAGGAGCAGGGCGACGGACAGGACCGTGGCGGAGGGGTCGGCCTTGCCCTGGCCGGCGATGTCCGGGGCCGAGCCGTGCACGGGCTCGAACATCGAGGGGAACTCGCCGGACGGGTTGATGTTCCCGCTGGCGGCAACGCCGATGCCACCGGAGACGGCCGCGGCGAGGTCGGTGATGATGTCGCCGAAGAGGTTGTCGGTGACGATCACGTCGAAGCGGGCCGGGTCGGTGACCAGGTAGATGGTGGCCGCGTCGACGTGGATGTAGTCGGTGGTGACCTCGGGGAACTCCTCGGCCACCTTGTTGAAGATGTTCGTCCACAGATGACCGGCGAAGGTCAGCACGTTGTTCTTGTGGACGAGGGTCAGCTTCTTGCGCGGGCGGGCCTGGGCGCGGGCGAACGCGTCACGGACGACGCGCTCGACACCGAAGGCCGTGTTCACGGAGACCTCGGTGGCGACCTCGTGCTCGGTGCCCTTGCGGATCGTGCCGCCGTTGCCCGTGTACGGACCCTCGGTGCCCTCGCGGACCACGACGAAGTCGATCTCGGGCTGGCCGGCGAGCGGGGTGGCGACGCCGGGGAGCAGCTTCGACGGGCGCAGGTTCACGTGGTGGTCGAAGGCGAAGCGGAGCTTGAGCAGGAAGCCGCGCTCCAGGACCCCGGAGGGGACGCTCGGGTCGCCGATCGCGCCGAGCAGGATCGCGTCGTGCTGCTTCAGCGCGTCGAGGTCGGCGTCGGTGAGGGTCTCACCGGTGGCGTGGTAACGCTTGGCGCCGAAGTCGTACTCCTTGGTCTCCAGCTTCACATCCTGCGGAAGGACGGCGGAGAGGACCTTGAGCCCCTGGGCCACGACTTCCTGACCGATGCCGTCACCGGGGATCACTGCGAGATTGAGGCTGCGAGACATGACGGCACCGTACTCCTTGTCCCACGGGATGACACGGGCCGTCCGCGATATGGACGCGCCCGGGTGAGGTGCGCACCGAGCCGTTGACCGGCGTTCACCCGTGCGTTTGCCGGGAGTTGGCCTCTGCTGGGAAGTTGCCAGCCATGGACACCCCCAACCTCGGTATCCCGGAGCAGCTCGCCCGCCGTCTCAGCATGCCGGAACAGTACGAGTACCTGCGCACGAAGCTCTCCCGGCGCGGCACACTGGCGACCGCGGGAGCGGTGGCGAGCGGGCTGCTGGTCGGCGGCTGCACGGGGTCCGAGGACGAGCCGGCGAGGAAGCGGACGTCCCCGCCGGCGCCGGCCGGCGCCACGGGGAGGGTCCACGGCTCGGTCGTGGTCCCCTTCGGCCGCCGGCTCGCCTTCGGCGCCGACCCGAAGACCCAGATGCGGATCTCCTGGCAGGTCCCGTTCGCCGTCAGGAAGCCGTACGTCCGGGTCGGGCTGAAACCGTGGGAGCTGAGCCGGAAGATCGAGGCCGAGGTCCGCGACCTGCGCACCCCGTCCCTGTCGAAGAAGCTGCCGGCGGTCGACCAGTACTACGTCCACGCGGCCCTCGACGGCCTCAAGCCCGGTACGACGTACTACTACGGCGTCGGCCACGAGGGCTTCGACCCGGCCGACCGGCTGGAGACGCTGGGCACCTTCACCACCGCCCCTGCGAAGGCGGAGTCCTTCGTCTTCACCGCCTTCGGCGACCAGGGCGTCAGCTACGACGCGCTCGCCAACGACCAGGTGATCCTCGGCCGGAACCCGGCCTTCCACCTCCACGCCGGAGACATCTGTTACGCCGACACCACCGGCCACGGCGAGGAGGACGACGTCTACGACGCCCGCGTCTGGGACCAGTTCCTCGCCCAGACGGAGTCGGTCGCCAAGTCGGTGCCGTGGATGGTCTCCTACGGCAACCACGACATGGAGGCCTGGTACTCCCCCGACGGCTACGGCGGTCAACTCGCCCGCTGGTCACTGCCGGAGAACGGCTTCGACCCGCGCAGGGCGCCGGGCGTGTACTCGTTCGTCTACGGCAACGTCGGCGTCGTGTCGCTGGACGCCAACGACGTGTCGTACGAGATTCCCGCCAATCTCGGTTACACGGACGGGAAGCAGACGAAGTGGCTGGACCGGCGGCTCGGCGAGCTGCGGGCGTCCGACGCGGTGGACTTCATCGTCGTCTTCTTCCACCACTGTGTGTACTCGACGTCCACGCACGCCTCGGACGGCGGCCTGCGCGACGCGTGGCTGCCCCTCTTCACCAAGCACCAGGTCGATCTCGTCATCAACGGGCACAACCACGTCTACGAGCGCACCGACGCCATCAAGGGCGGCAAGGTGGGCAAGCGGGTGCCGGTGGGCGCGTCGACCGATCCGACGCGCGACGGGACCGTGTACGTCACGGCGGGCGGAGCGGGCAAGGACCTGTACGGCTTCCCGGACGGCGTGGCGGACAGCTACGAGGGCCAGGTCGACGACCGCGAGTCCGTGGAGTCGTACCACTGGACCGAGGAGCGGGAGAAGAAGTCCGAGACGGTGGAGTGGTCGCGGGTCCGCTACACCGGCTTCTCGTTCCTGTCGGTGGAGGTGGAGGCGGGTGCCGCTCCTCGGCTCAAGGTCTCGGCGCTGGCCCAGACGGGGGCCCGCATCGACCATTTCGAGGTGCGGCGCGGCGCGTGAGCCGTCCGCCCACGGCCGCACCGCACCCCATGGGGTCCCCCCCCCCCGCTCGAGCGAAGCCGAGAGTGGGGGAGGGTGCGGCTCCCGGCTGATGGGGGCGCTCAGTGCCCGGTCGAGCCGCCGTTGTCCCGGCGGTCGAGCGCGCGCTGGAGCGCGGCGGCGGCGTTCTTGCGGTCTGACTCGGTCGTCCGGGAAACATGACGGACTCGGCGGCGGACGGTCGTCTCGGCCATGGGGAATCGACTCCTTCGAGGCAATCCGGAGTACGGAAACGGGGGGTTGCGAGACGCCGGATGGGGCGGGGAGCGGGGCCGCAGGGGTTGCCTGCCTCGGGCTCCGACTCACGACCGCCATTCGCTGGATCGAGCGAGACGTTCGGCTCCTACAAAGCTAAGTGAGCGCGGCGCATCTGTCTCTACAATTAGTCGGACTTCCTACTATCTGAGACGGTGGATTGGGTCACACCCAGCTGACCTGCGCTTTCACGCGCCAGGCGCTCGCGCCCCTCAAGGGGCGCGGGAAACTGCGCGAACAACCACACACCGCCCGCACACGCCGGACGGCCCCGGCCCCCGAGCTCTCGCCCGGGGGCCGGGGCCGTTCATTCGAGGGCCGTCAGCCCATGTGCGGGTACGTGTAGTCCGTCGGCGGCACCAAGGTCTCCTTGATCGCCCGCGTCAACGTCCACCGCATCAGGTTCTGAGGGGCCCCGGCCTTGTCGTTCGTGCCGGAGGCCCGCCCGCCGCCGAAGGGCTGCTGCCCGACGACCGCGCCGGTGGACTTGTCGTTGATGTAGAAGTTGCCGGCCGCGTAGCGGAGCTTCTCCATCGTGTACGCGGCGGCCGCGCGGTCGCCCGAGATCACCGAACCGGTCAGGGCGTAGGCGGACACCGCCTCCATCTGGGTCAGCATCTCCTCGTACCGGTCGTCCTCGTAGACGTGCACGGCGAGGAACGGGCCGAAGTACTCGGTGGTGAAGACCTCGTTGGCCGGGTCGGTGCACTCGACGACGGTCGGCCGGACGAAGTAGCCCACCGAGTCGTCGTAGGAGCCGCCCGCGACGATCGTGCAGGTCGGGTCGGACTTGGCGCGGTCGATGGCGGCCTTGTTCTTGGCGAAGGAACGCTCGTCGATGACGGCGCCGACGAAGTTCGACAGGTCGGTGACGTCGCCCATGGTCAGGTACTCGACCTCGGCCGCGAACTCCTGCTTGAAGCCGGAGTTCCAGATCGACGCCGGGATGTACGCGCGGGAGGTCGCGCTGCACTTCTGGCCCTGGTACTCGAAGGCACCGCGGGTGAGGGCTGTCTTCAGTACGGCGCGGTCGGCGCTCGGGTGGGCGACGACGAAGTCCTTGCCACCGGTCTCGCCGACGAGGCGGGGGTAGGAGCGGTACTTCTCGATGTTCGCGCCGACCGTCTTCCACAGGTACTGGAAGGTCTTGGTCGAGCCGGTGAAGTGGATGCCGGCGAGCTCGGGGTGCTCCAGGGCGACGTTCGACACCTCGATGCCGTCGCCGGTGACGAGGTTGATGACGCCCTTGGGCAGGCCCGCCTCCTCCAGGAGCCGCATCAGCAGCACGGCGGCGTGGGTCTGGGTCGGCGACGGCTTCCACACGACGACGTTGCCCATGAGCGCGGGGGCGGTGGGCAGATTGCCGGCGATCGCGGTGAAGTTGAAGGGCGTGATCGCGTAGACGAAGCCCTCGAGGGGGCGGTGGTCGAGGCGGTTCCAGACGCCCGGGGAGTTGGCCGGGGGCTGCTCGGCCAGCAGGTCACGGGCGTACTTGACGTTGAAGCGCCAGAAGTCGACCAGCTCGCAGGGACAGTCGATCTCGGCCTGTTGGGCGGTCTTCGACTGGCCGAGCATGGTGGAGGCGGCCAGCGTCTCGCGCCAGGGGCCGGCGAGCAGTTCGGCGGCGCGCAGGATGATCGCGGCGCGGTCGTCGAAGGACATCGCGCGCCAGGCGGGCGCCGCGGCGAGGGCCGCGTCGATGGCGTCCTGGGCGTCCTGGGCGGTGGCGTTGCCGTAGGTGCCGAGGCGGGCCTTGTGGTTGTGCGGCTGTACGACGTCGAAGCGGTCGCCGCCGCCCATCCGCTTCTCGCCGCCGATGGTCATCGGCAGGTCGATCGGATTCTCGGCCAGCTCCTTCAGCTTGGCCTCCAGCCGGGCCCGCTCGGGCGAACCGGGGGCATAGCCGCGCACCGGCTCGTTGACGGGGGTGGGGACCTGGGTCACAGCGTCCATGGGTTCCGTATCTCCTTGACGTGAGCGGTGTCGTGAGCAGGCGGGTTCCGGGCTCAGCCCTTGCTGACCATCGAGCGGACGAAGAAGCGCAGGTTCGCCGGCTTCTCCGCGAGGCGGCGCATGAAGTAGCCGTACCAGTCGGTGCCGTACGCCGTGTAGACCCGCATGCGGTGGCCCTCGGCGGCGAGCCGCAGGTGTTCGTCGGTGCGGATGCCGTACAGCATCTGGAACTCGTACTCGTCGAGCTTGCGCCCGGCCCGGCGGGCGAGTTCCTGGGTGATGGAGATCAGGCGCGGGTCGTGGGACCCGATCATCGGGTACCCCTCCCCCTCCATGAGGATCTTCAGGACGCGGACGTACGCCTTGTCGATCTCGGTCTTCTGCTGGAAGGCCACGGAGGCCGGCTCCTTGTACGCGCCCTTGACCAGCCGGACCCGGCTGCCGTTCGCGGCGAGGCGGCGGGCGTCGTCCTCGGTGCGGAACAGATACGCCTGGATGACGCAGCCGGTCTGCGGGAAGTCCCGCCGCAGCTCGTCGTGGATG
Source organism: Streptomyces sp. NPDC002787 (assembly GCF_053592095.1). Taxonomy (NCBI): domain Bacteria; kingdom Bacillati; phylum Actinomycetota; class Actinomycetes; order Kitasatosporales; family Streptomycetaceae; genus Streptomyces; species Streptomyces sp. NPDC002787. Next base: position 417,816 of record NZ_JBSFVC010000004.1, read on the forward strand.
GCGAACATCGAGTCGAGGGTGGTGTGGTCCTCCGCGTCGAGGGTGACCGTCGTACCGATCGCGGCGGCGGCCTCGACGACCGGGCGGACGTTGGCGAGGGCCAGCTCATGACCGCCGGGGAGTGCCTGCCCGAAGAGGGACAGCTTGACCGACATCTCGGCACGCTCGCCGAGCTCCAGTTCCTTCAGCCGGTCGACCAGCTCCAGGTAGGCGTCGCGGGCGGCGGCGGCCTGCTCCGGTCGGGTGATGTCCTCGCCGACGACGTCCATCGTCACTTCGAGGCCCTTGGCGGTGAGGTCCCGGATGACGGGGACGATGTCGTCGACGCCCTCACCGGGGATGAAGCGGTCGACGACCTGCTTGGTCACGGGCGCCGCCGAGATCAGGCGTCGCATCCGGTCGCTGCGCGACGCGGCGAGAATCACGGGACCCAGCACGGGGCACCTCCACAGACCAGCAGATAGAACCACCGTGAAACCTAAGGATCCCCCTGTTCGCCGACCATCGACAGCTGTCACGTATCCGTGCCGCAGATCTCAGACAGATGTACGAAGGACTTCGGAAGTGCGGGAGAATGCCCGGGTGACGCCGGAATCCGCATCGCTCCACCCCGTGGGTGACTACCAGGACCTCGTCGACGAGATCTCCGGGCTGCTCGGCGCCCCGGCGACGCTGGAGAACCGCGACTTCGAGCTGATCGCCTTCGGCGCGTACGACAGCGAGGACGATCTCGATCCGTCGGCCCTGGACCCGGTCCGCACCCGCTCGATCCTGACCCGCCGCTCGACGGCGGCGGTACGGAAGTGGTTCGAGGGCTTCGGCATCACCCGGGCGACGGCCCCGGTCCGGATCCCGCCGACCCCCGAGGCGGGCGTCCTGCGTGGCCGCATCTGCCTCCCGGTACGCCATCGGGGTGTCGTCCTCGGCTACGTCTGGCTCCTCGACAGCGACCCGGGCCCCACCGACACGCAACTGTCCGCCGCCATGGCCGTCACCTCCCGCATCGGCGCCCTCCTCGCGGACGAGGCCCAGGCGGGCGCCGACCTCACCCGCGAGCTGCGCGCGGTCCTGACCGCCGAGCGCGGCTGGGAGCGGGACATGGCGGTCGCGGAGCTGCGCACGGCCCTCGGCCCACGCGGCGACGGTGTCCACACGATGGTGTGCGTGGCCCCCTGGCCGTCCGCCGACCCGGACGACGCGCCGTCCTTCCGTACGGTGCCGGGGGCGACCGCGCTGTGCACGGTGCCGTGGGGTGCGGCCGGCCAGGGCCTGGCCCTGCTGGTACGGCTCCGCTCGGCGGAGGTACCGGCACCGGCGCTCACGGCCGCCGCCCGCCTCCTGGAGCGCGCGGGCGCGCACGCGGCGGCGGGGGTGGCCGACGCCCGCCCCGGCCTCGCCGACCTGGGCGCGGCCTGGCGGGAGGCCTCGGCGGCGGCCCGGGCGGTGTTGGCGGAGCCCCGCTTCGGCCCCGTCGCCGAGTGGCGCGCGATCGGCCCGTACCGTCTCCTGACCGCGCTGCCCCGCGGCACCCCGCAGGACCCCTCCGTCCGCTCCCTCCTCACCCCGGCCCACCGCGAACTCGCCCACACGGCGGAGGTCTTCCTCGACCACGCCGGCCAAGCGGGCCGCACCGCCGCCGAGTTGGGCATCCACCGCCAGACCCTCTACTACCGCCTCTCCCGCGTCGAACAACTCACGGGCCTGCGCCTCTCCGACGGCGAGGACCGGCTGTTGCTGCACATGGCACTGAAGGGGGCGCGGCTGTGAGGGGTCACAGGGTGCGGGAAAAGGGGGCGCCCCTGGCCCCGGCCCGCTTCATGGGGACCTTCGAGTGGCTCGGGGGCCGCACCGGGACATCCGCGGCTCGTGCCACCGAGATCGAGGCCGTACAGCTGGAACTCGCCGGGAAGGAACTGTCGCTCCCTCGGATTTCATCGACTACTACACGTCGGCGAACCTTCCGGACGCTCTGGGAGACGACTCGCTGAGCTGCTGTTGGAACAGCCTGTCCCAGCCGATGCCCAGCCCGGTCGGACCGGGCGCCTCCCTCGTCCGCTTCTTCCGCGACCAACAGGACTGCGTCCTCTGGTACTTCTGCCTGCGCCCCGGAAGCTCACCGTTCATCGTGCACTCCACCTGGAGTACGCGTACGAGTACGAAGCACGCGGCAGCGGCGGCGAGTTCGAAGGGGACGGCGACCGTCAGCGAAGCAGCCCCGGACAGCCGTGGCGAGTCGTCCCTCGACGAGGAACAGCGCGCCTATGTCAACCACTACCGCGCGTCCGGCTGAGCCCGTGCCCCCTCAGCAATGTCACCGGCCCGTGCCCCACGGCGTCGTGGAAGTCGTCCACGGCCGCACCGGACAAGGGGCACTGACACCGCCTCCGGCCACGGGCACTTCCCGCCCATCGGGGCCGCACTCCCGTCGCCGTGGCGGAAAAGCACGCTTCTGAAAACGATTGTCATCGTGCTACGGTCGCTGCACGTTCAACCTTTGACCACGCCTTTACTCGGAGTCTCCCGTGCGCCTCCCGGCCCGTTTCGTGCCCCTCACCGCGGTCACCACCGCGGCCTCCGCCCTGCTCACGGGCTGTTTCTCGTCGACGGGCGCCGACGAGGGCGGCGCCTCCGGTGAGGGCAAGCGGATACGTGTCGCGATGATGCTGCCGCCCCGCTCGGCCCTGTCGCCGCTGTCCGACGACGCGTTCAAGCTGTCGCGCTGGTCGACCGCCGAGACCCTGGTGAAGCTGAACGCGGAGGGCGACGCCCGGCCCGCGCTGGCCATCGAGTGGAAGCAGTCGGGCAAGACCTGGACGTTCACGATCCGGGACGGCGTGACCTTCCACGACGGCACGAAGCTGACGGGCGAGAGCGTCGTCAACTCCCTCACCGAGGCGGCGAACGCCTCCCCCAAGCCCCGCATCCTCGACGGCGTGGACCTGACCGCGAAGGCCGACGGCAACACCGTCACCGTCACCACGGGCACCGAGGACCCGCTCGTCCCGCAGCGCCTCAGCTCGCCGCAGCTGTCGATCCTCGCGGCGAAGGCGTACGAGGGGAAGACGGTGAACCCGGTCGGCGCGGGCACCGGCCCCTTCGAGCTGACCAAGGTCAACGGCACCGCCTCCGCCGCCCTCGACCGCTACGACGACTACTGGGGCGGCAGGGCCAAGGCGCCCGGCATCGATGTGAAGTTCGTGCCGGACGGCACCGCTCGCGCGGCCTCCCTGCGCAGCGGTGAGGCCGACATCGTCGAGGCGATCCCGGTGTCGCAGGCCGCCGTGCTCGACCAGGACCTGATCACCGAGGTCCCGATGCCGCGCACCAACACCCTCTACCTGAACACCGAGAAGGGTGTCTTCAAGGACGCCTCGCTGCGCGCCGCCGCCCGCGAGGCCGTCGACGCCGAGTCGATCGTCAAGGGTGTGTACGAGGGCCGTGCCGATGTCGCCGAGGGCCTGCTCGGGCCCGCGCTGCCCTGGGCCGCCGAGCTGCGGTCCACGGTGAAGCGCGGCAAGGCGGGTGACCCGAACGGCAAGAGCATCACCATCGGCACCTTCACCGACCGCGCCGAACTGCCCGAGGTCGCGGCCACCCTGCAACAGCAGCTGCAGAAGGCCGGGTTCAAGGTGAAGCTCGACGTGCGCGAGTACGCCAACATCGAGTCCGACGCGCTGGCGGGCGAGTTCGACGCGTTCATCCTCTCCCGGGCGACGGTCCTCGACTCCGGCGACCCGGCCGCGTACCTCTACAGCGACTTCGCCTCCGACGGCTCCTTCAACCTCTCGCAGCTGGCCGACAAGACGGTCGACGGGGCCCTCGACAAGGCCTCCGACACGGCCGCCGGTGACGCCCGCCGCCAGGCCGTCATCGACGCCGAGGCCGCCGTCCTCACCACCGACGCGGCCGTGCCGATGCTCCACGAGCGCGTGATCCAGGGCGACGCGGCCGGTGTCGTGGACGTGGCACACGACCCGCGCGAGCGGGAGCTGGTCACGGCGGACACCTACCTCAAATGAGGAAGCCCGCGGGGAAGTCGGAAGACGTGGCGCGCGTGGATCGTGTCGCGGGGAGGCCGGCCGGCGGGGCGCGGGAGGACCGTACGGCGGATGAGTCGGCCGGCCCGGCCCGACTGGGGCGGGCTTCGAGGAAGTTCGGCGGGGCGGACCAGGTGAGGCGGGCCGCCGAGCGATTCGTCGGCCCCACCGGGCTGACCCGCCTGGTCTGCCTCGTCGCCGTCGTGGCCGTCGTCGGTCTGCTGCCGTGGCTGTCCGGCCGCGACCCCGCGCTGACCGTGCTGCGCGCCCGGTCGGCCGAGCAGGAGGCGACGCCCGAGGCGCTGGCCGCCATCCGCGACGACCTCGGCCTGGGCGCCGGTCCCCTTTCCCTGCTGGGGAGCTGGGCCTCCGGTCTGCTGCGCGGCGACCTCGGTACGTCTTGGGTGTCGGGCACCGACGTGCTCCCCTCGGTGGTCTCCGGCCTCCAGGTCTCCCTCGGCCTGATGGGCGCCTCCTTCGCCGTCGCCGTGCTGCTGGCCTGTGCGCTGGTCGCCCCGGTGCTCGTACGGGGCCGCGGGTCGGGCGGCGCGTTCGCCGCGATGCTCGCCGCCGTGCCCGAGTTCCTGCTGGCCACGGTGGCGTTGCTGGTGTGCGGGGTGTGGCTGGGCTGGCTGCCCACGTCCGGCTGGGCGGGCCCCGAGTACCTGGTGCTCCCCGCGATCGCCCTCGGCGTCCCGGCCGGCGGTCTGCTGGGCCGCCTGGTCGCGGACGCGCTGCCCGCCGTGCTCGACGAACGCTGGGTCGAGCTGTGGCGCGGCGCGGGTGTGAGCCGGTCCCGTGTCTCGGCGGCCGCCCTGCGCCGCGTACTGCCGCCCCTGGTACCGCAGTTCGGCATGGCCGCCGTCGGCCTGACGGGCGGCGCGGTCGCCGTGGAGACGGTGTTCGCGGTGCCCGGCATCGGCCGTACGGCACTGGGCGCGGCCAAGTCCCAGGACCTCCCCCTCCTCCAGGGCTCCGTCCTCGCCCTCCTCGCCCTGGGCCTGGTCGCCGGCGCCCTGGCCGCGCTCGCCCGACGCCGGCTCCTCGGCCCCGCCCTGCGCGACGCGGGCCTCACCCTCCCGCCGGCCCGCCCGGTCCGCACCCACCCCGTGATACCGCTGGCCCTGGCGGCGGTGCTCGTGGTGACCATCGGCTGGGGCCTGCTGCGCGACCCGTACGCCGTGGACACCACCGCCCGCCTCCTTCCGCCGTCCTGGGCGCATCCGCTCGGCACGGACGGGCTCGGCCGTGACGTCCTGGCCCGTCTCGGCCACGGCGCCGCCTCCACGGTCGGCACCGCGGCCGCGGTCTGCGCGCTGAGTCTTCTGGTCTCTCTGGCGCTCGGCTTCCTGCCGGGTGTGGCGGCGGGCGCGTCGGACATCGCCAACGCGCTGCCCCCGGTGATCGTCGGCATCCTCGTCGCGGCGGTGGCCGGCCCCGGCACGGGCGGCGCGGCCCTCGCCGTGGCCCTGATCTCCTGGCCGGCCCTGTCCGCCCACGCGGCGGCGCTGGTACAGGAGGTCCGCGCCTCCACGTTCCTGACCGCCCAACGGGCCATCGGGGCGAGCCCGTCGTGGATCCTCACCCGGCACGTCCTCCCGTCCGTCGCCGCCCCGGTGGCCCGTCACGCCGTCCTCCGCCTCCCGGGCATCGCCCTGGCCCTCGCCTCCCTCGGCTTCCTGGGCCTCGGCGCCCAACCGCCCACCCCCGAGTGGGGGTTGCTCCTCGACGAGTCCCGCGCGTACGTGGAACGCGCCCCGTGGGCCGCCCTGGCCCCGGCGGTCGCCCTGGCCCTGCTGGCCGGGCTGGCGGTGTCGGGGGCGACGTACGCGGAGGGGCGGGGCAACCGGAAGAGCGGCCGGCCCCGCGGGGCGAAGGCCGTGAAGCCCGCGAAGGGGACGCGAAGCCCGAAAGGGTCGAAGGACTTGAAGGAACCGCAGGGGCCGCAGGTGCTGATGGAGCCGCAGGGCTCACCGGGCTCAACGGGCTCAACGGGCTCAACGGGCTCAACGGGCTCAGAGAACGAGGCGAAGGAGGCCCCCGTTGACGTCTGACGACGACGTGCTGCTGTCGGTGCGCGACCTGCGCATCGCGTTCGGCGGGGTGGAGGCCGTGCGCGGTCTGTCCTTCGACGTGCGCCCGCGCGAAGTGCTCGCTCTCGTCGGCGAGTCCGGCGCGGGCAAGTCCCTCACGGCCCGGGCGCTGCTCGGGATGGTGCCCAAGGGTGCGACGAGCAGCGGAACCGTACGGCTGCGCGGCGACACGGACCTCGTCGCCCAGCGCGGCCGCCGTATCACCCTCGTGCCCCAGGACGCCCTCTCCGCCCTGTCCCCTGTGCACCCCGTAGGCGACCAACTCGCCGCCGCCGTACGGTCGGTGGCGGGCGTCTCGCGCAAGGAGGCCCGCGCCCGGGCGGTCGCCGCGCTCGACCGGGTGGGGATACCCGACGCCGCACGCAAGGCGCGGGCGTATCCGCACGAGTACTCCGGCGGTATGCGCCAGCGAGCCGTGATCGCCATGGCGACGGTCAACGAACCGGACGTCGTCGTCGCCGACGAACCCACGACCGCGCTCGACGCGGAGCTCCAGGAACAGGTGCTCCGCGTACTCGGCGAGCAGCGCGAGGCGGTCGGCGCCGCGCTCGTACTGGTCACCCACGACCTGGGCGTGGTCCGGGAACACGCCGACCGCGTCCTGGTCATGTACGCCGGCCGCCAGGTCGAGCAGGGCCCCGCCAAGGGCGTGTTGGGCCGTCCTCGGTCGCCGTACACGGCCGGCCTGCTGGCCTCACTGCCACCGGACGACGGAGACCACCGCGACAGGGACGCCGTCGGCGACGGCCGCGAGAGGGACGACATCGGCGACGGCCGCGGCATCGAGGATGCCTGCGGCGGTCACGGCCCGGACGGCGACAATACGCGCCCCGACGCCCGTACGCGCCGTCGTCGCCCCCGTCGGCTGCCCTCCATCCCCGGCTCGCCGCCCACCCTCGACGCCCTCCCGTCCGGCTGCGTCTTCGCGCCCCGCTGCCCGCTCGCCGAGGACCGCTGCCGTCATGAGAAGCCCCGATCGTGGAGGGCCGGCGACGGTCATGAGGTCTCCTGCCACCGCTGGGACGAAGTCCCGCATCCCGCGACCGAGTTGTTCCTGGAGCAGCCCGCATGAACCAGCGCGACGACCGGCGCGGCCCCCGGCCCCCGGCCCTGCCCGAGCGCCACCCGCTGCTCGACGTGCGTGACCTGGTCGTCCGCTACGGCGCGGTCACCGCCGTCGACCAGGTGTCCTTCACGGTGGACGCGGGCGAGACCCTGGCCCTGAACGGCCCGTCCGGATGCGGCAAGTCCTCCACGATCGCCGCCGTGCTCCAGCTGCGCCGCCCGGACGGAGGAGAGGTCCGTTTCGAGGGGCGGGAGCTGACCACCCTCACCGAGCACGAACTGCGCCCGCTCCGCCCCCGTATGCAACCCGTCTTCCAGGACCCGTACGGCTCACTCAGCCCTCGCCACCGCATCCGGGACGCGGTGGCGGAACCCCTCCGTGTCCAGGGCCGCTGGGACGCGACGGGCCCCGACCGCGTCGCCGAACTCCTCGACCGGGTGGGCCTGGACCCTGCCTACGGCGACCGCTTCCCGCACGAGCTGTCCGGCGGACAGTGCCAACGCGCCGGTATCGCCCGGGCGTTGGCGTCCGAGCCCCGCCTGCTGGTCCTCGACGAGCCGGTGTCCGCCCTCGACCCCTCCATCCGGGCCGGAGTCCTCAACCTGCTCGCCGACCTCCAGGACGAGCTGGACCTGGCGTACCTCTTCATCTGCCACGACCGCGCGATCGTACGCCACTTCGCGGACCGTTCGATCGAGATGCGCGCGGGGAGGCTCGTGCCGGCCTAGGGTGTTTCGCCCCCATAAGCGGGCGACGGCGACCGACCACTCCCCCCTCCGCCGACCTGGACCCCGCCGCCCTCCCCACCCCCGGGCTTCGTCGCGGCCTCCATCACCTGGCGGAGCCCCTCGGTGATGGCCTCGGCGTCGGGCGCGTACTCGGGGTCGAAGGTCCACTGGGCGACGAGCCCCAGCAGGAGGGTCAGGTAGAAGCGGCCGACGGTGTCCGCCGCCCGATCGGGGACATCCTCCTCGCGGCCCCCCATGAACAGCGTCACGATGCCGCGCGCGCCCTCCCGCTGGGCCAGCGCCAGATGCTCGCGCACCTCCGGCAGCTGGTCCCCCATGGCCAGCGCCTCCATGCTGAGCCGCCACATCGAGCCCGGCTCCCGCATGGACTCCACGGCGTTGGCCCACACCTCCCGGAACCGCTCGACCGAGCCGGGCGCACTGCTGCTGCCGATCGCCTCGCCGCCGTCGAAGGTGTCCGAGACCTCGCCGACCATCGCCACGTACGCCTGCGCCAGCAACGCGTCCTTCGAGCCGTAGTGGTAGCCGATCGACGCCAGGTTCGTCCCCGACTCCTTGACGATGTCGCGCGCCGTCGTGCGCGCGAACCCCTTCTCCAGCAGGCAGCGTTTGGCGCCTTCGAGCAGATCCTCGCGGTGTCCCATGCGGGCCAGCGTAGCCCGGCGGCCATACAAGCGTCCTAGACGCACGTATTAGGCGATGGCATTGAACGCACGTATTAGACGCTCGTACTAGACGGCCGTATAAGACACCCGTACAGTCACCGTCATGACGACGACCCACATCCCTCCGGTGCGAGCCGGACGCCGTGAATGGACCGCCCTGTGCGTCCTGATGCTCCCGTTACTGCTGGTCTCGATGGACGTCTCGGTGCTCTACTTCGCGGTCCCGGCGATCACCGCGGATCTGGAGCCGAGCGGCACGCAACTGTTGTGGATCTTCGACATCTACGCGTTCGTGCTGGCCGGACTGCTGATGACGATGGGCTCCCTCGGCGACCGCATCGGCCGTCGCCGGCTCCTGCTGATCGGTGCGGCGGCGTTCGGCGCGGCCTCGCTGGTGGCCGCGTACGCCGACAGCGCCGAGACGCTGATCGCGGCGCGGGCGGTGCTCGGCATCGGGGGCGCGACGCTGATGCCGTCGACGATGGCGCTGACCAGGACGATGTTCACGGACCCCGGCCAGCGGGCGAAGGCGATCGGCGTCTGGTCCGGTGTGATGACGGCGGGCGTCGCGCTCGGGTCGGTGCTCAGCGGCGTCCTGGTGGAGCACTTCTGGTGGGGCTCGGTGTTCCTGGTGAACCTGCCGGCGATGGCACTGCTGCTGCTCCTCGGCCCGTTCCTGCTCCCCGAGTCGCGCGATCCGCGCCCCGGCCGCTTCGACCTGCTGAGCGTTCCGCTGTCGATGGCCGCCGTCCTGCCCGTCATCTACGGCCTCAAGGAGATCCCCTCGGAGGGCTGGAACGTGCGGTACGTGGTCTCGGTGACCGTCGGACTGCTCTTCGCGGCCCTCTTCGTCCACCGCCAGCGCACCACGCCCTCACCGCTGATCTCCCCCGCGCTGTTCCGGGGCCACGGCTTCACCCCGGCCCTCGCCCTCAACCTCGTCGCGGCCTTCGGGATGATGGGCTCGGTCTACTTCACCACCCAGTACCTCCAGTCCGTCCTGGGCAAGAGCGCGCTGGAGGCCGCGCTGTGGGGGCTGCTCCCCTCCCTGCTCATCGGCGTCGCCGCACCGGTCACGACACACCTCGTGCAACGAGGCGTGAACCGGGCGTACGTGGTGGCGGCGGGCTTCGCGACGGCCGCGTGCGGTTACGGGCTGCTGGTCGGCACCGGCCCGGACTCCCTCTGGCTGGTGCTCGCCGGCTGTGGCGTCCTCGCCGCCGGCATCGTCACCGTCCTCTCCCAGATGACCGACCTCGCCCTCGGGGCCACCCCCGTCGAACGCGCCGGCTCCGCCTCCTCCCTCCTCGAAACCGGCCAGGAATTCGGCGGCGCCCTCGGCATGGCGGCCCTCGGCTCCATCGGCACCGCCGTCTACCACCACGAGATCCCGGCCTCCGCCCCCGCCCCGGCCCGCGAGACCCTCGGCGGCGCCCTGGCACTCGCCGAGCAACTACCCGCCCCCGCGGCCGAATCCCTGACGACAGCCGCCCGAGCCGCCTTCACCACCGGCATGCAGGGCGCGGCAGCCGCGGGGGCCGTCGTACTACTGGGAGCGGCGGTCGTGGCAGTGGGAGCCCTACGAGGCATACACGTAAGAGAGCCCGAGACACACTGCCCGAGCGACCCGCGCCACGGCTTTTAGGCGCGCGGGGAACCGCGCGACCAGCCCCCACCGACCCGCACCGGAAGAACCCACCCCGGGGGCGAAGGGACGGAGCCCCCGGAGGAAGGGGGACACTGTTGGCGAATTCAGTCCGTCGCGTTGTAGCACTGCACCGCCTCGTGCGGCTCTCCCAGATGAACTTTGCAGCCGGGGTGAGGGGCGGGCCTGACGGCCATGCTCACTGAGTGCATGACGGCATGGGTAGTGTCATCGGGCGTGGCGGCGACGGAGGGGAAAGCCACGCTCTTGCGTGACTGCGCCGAGCGAGCGGAACGGCTCCGGCAGCAGGGGGCCACAGTCGTGTTCGTCGCAGGGGTCGAGCTGAGCGTGATGAACCGGAAGTTCCTGCCCGGAGACATGGTGTCACTCGCCCAGTGCGGCGAGGACGTCGTGCTCTCGTATCTCCCCGGACAAGACAGGGCCGCTAGCAAGGAGCAATACCGGTGGGACCGGCAGGTCGAGTGCGCGGACGCGGGCGAGTTCGGCCTGTAGCGCTTCCGCCCCGCCACTGGTGGCCATGACGCCCGTCTCCGCGGCGAGCCGGTCGAGCACGGTGGTGTCCGCGATGTTCAGGCCGTCGGCGAAGTACGCGCGAAACAGTCGCTCGGCCATCTCTTCACCCTTGCCTTGCGCGGATGCCTGCGCGGCGAGTCGGTGCGCGTCGAAGGTGTTGGTGAACACCGCACGGCGGAAATCGAGTTCGAGGCCGTCGTCGGCGCCGAACGAGGTGTCGGCGGCGAGCCGGGCAGCAACGGCCGCGCCACGCTCGCGCGCCCAGACCTCGACCAGCGGTTCACCGACGGGTGATGCCTGTGGACGGAGCTGGACAGGACGCAATACGGTTTCGACGGTGCCGCCGTCCGCGCGGTGGCGGATGACGGCCCGGAGGTAGCGGGTGAAGCCGAGGTAGCAGTGGACGCAAACGAAGTCGATGACGGCCTCGACGCGGCGCGGACGGTGCATGAACGGACTCCTGTCGGTGCGGTGCGGGTGGTATTCGGCGGCTCGGGTGTCACCAGGGCATGGGGCCGTCGGCCGTGTAATAGCCGCCGGTCGGTCCGTCGGGGCCGATCGAAGCCATGCGGACGATAATGTCGGCGCCCTGCTCGACGCTCTGGGCGCCGGTATGGCCGTTGAGGTCGGTGGCGGTGTGGCCCGGGTCGACGGCGTTGATCCGCATGCGCGGCAGGGCACGCGCATACAGCACCGTGACCATGTTCAGGGCGGCCTTGGAAGAGTTGTAGGGCAGCGAGGAGATCCAGAGCGGGACGAGCGAGGCGTGGGCGGCCGGGTCGGCCGCCACGGCCAACGAGCCCAGGCCGCTGCTGACGTTGACCACGACCGGCGACGCACTCCGGTGCAGCAGGGGCAGGAAGGCCTGGGTGACGCGCACGGCACCGAAGACGTTGGTGTCGTAGACCGCGAGCATGTCCGCGGCGGTGACCTCGTCGGCCGTCCGCATGCGGCCGGCCACGCCCGCGTTGTTGACCAGAACGTCGAGGTGCCCGGTGTGCTCGCGGACCTGCTCGGCGGCCGTCGCGACGGAGTCGTCGTCGGCGACGTCGAGGAGCAGCGGGCGAGCGCCGACCGCCCGGGCGGCCCAAGCGCCACGGCGGGCGTCACGGGCACCCAGATACACGGTGTGCCCCGCCCGGGTCAGGCGGCGGGCGGTCTGCAGTCCCAGGCCCTTGTTGGCCCCGGTGATGAGGGTCGTCGTCATGTCCGGCAGCCTCGCCGCCCGGCGGCCGGCCGGACAGATCACTGCTGTTCCTGGTAACGCTGGTACCAGGAGGGCGTGGAGCGGGACGCCGATACTGGGGCCATGAGTGCACAGGGCGACAGCGGACCTTCCCGGCGGGGCAGCGATCTGGGAAAGGCACTGCGCCGGTGGCGCGATCGCGTACCTGCCACCGCGGTCGGGCTGCCGGCGGGGCGAAGCCGCCGGACGCCCGGGCTGCGCCGCGAGGAACTGGCCCTGCTGGCGGGAATATCCGCCGAGTATGTGATCCGCCTGGAGCAGGGCCGGGCGACATCGCCCTCCGCCCAGGTGCTCGGCGCTCTGGCGCGGGCGCTTCGCCTGTCGGAAGCCGAGCGTGCCCATCTGTTCGCGCTGGCCGGGCAGCCCGAACCCACGGACGGCCGACTGCCGGGCCGGCTCACGCCGGGAGTGCAGCGGCTGCTCGACCAGATGCCGGGCACGCCCGTCGGCGTGTACGACGCGGCCTGGACCCTTATCGCCTTCAACCGGCTGCACGCCGCACTACTGGGAGACCCGTCCCCACTGACGGACCGGGACCGCAACCTGGTCTGGCAGCACTTCACCGGCCCGCCCGGCCCGGTGCGCCACACCCCAGCGCAGCAGGCCCGCTTCGAAACCGCCATGGTCTTCGACCTGCGGTCCGCGTCCACCCGCTACCCCACGGACCCGGTCCTGCGCCGCCTCGTCACGGACCTGCGCAGCACGAGCCCACGCTTCGCCACCCTGTGGGAGGCCCACGAGGTGAGCGGTCACATGCTGCACACCAAGACCATCCACCATCCCGAGGTCGGGCCACTTCACCTCGACTGTGACATCCTCACCGAACCCGGCGCCGACCTGCGCATCGTCATCCTCACCGCCCCGCCGGGCAGCGACACCGCCAGCCGTCTCGGACTGCTCGACGTCATCGGCACCCAGCAGATGACCGAACCATCCCACCCCCGGCACGGCGTCACCCCGCCCACCTAGCTCTCGCCATGCAGCCAGCCCGAGCCCGCTCCACCGTGATCGAACTCCCAGCGCGCCCCCGCCCACCCGGCGAATACCGCACACTTCGCATGGCCAACCGACGAAATGGCCGGACCTGCTGAAACGCGGCCGCCGGGTGAGAGTCCCGCGTAGGGGTGTGGAGATTCCCGGTGGACCTCTGTGCGCCGACGTCGTCGGTTCGGGTGGTCACGTCTGGTTCCCAGGTTGGGAACCGGCTGGTGGCGAAGACTTCGAGCGTGATGAGGAAGACCGTGAAGGGCGCTGGAACGCCCCGACCGAAGCGCCCGCCGATCCGTCTGGGAGAATCGTCAACCGTCTGCGGGAGCTGCACGAGTTGGGCGGAGATCCGGCGTACGAGCGGTTCCCGGCCTCGGAGGAGCTGTTCCGCGTGCTGGAGCACGCTCAGACGTGGGCCGGGAAGCTGAAGCAGCCGGATGACAGCCTGGTCAACGTGGTGGGCGAGGCCGCGGTGTTGCGCGCGAAGTTGTGGCAGTACCTGCGCGAGCAGGCCGACGCCGGACAGCTGAAGGCGGTCGAGGACGGTCGGGCCGCCGGCGTGCCCTGGGACCACTTCACCGAGGCCCTGTACGTGACCTCCAAGCAGGGCGCTTACCAGAAGGCTCGGCGGCTGAAGGCCGAGCAGCTTCGTGACCCCGGCGAGCGCCGCACCCCCGAAACCGCCCGCGAACACGAGGACCGCAATGCTGCCGAGCAACGGGCCGAGCGGGCCTTGATGCTCGTGCAGGAACGCCGTTTCCTCGTCGCCCAGCAGATCGGCCGGCTGCTCCTGGAGCGTCGCGACGGCATCGTCCTGGACAGCTGGGCGACGTTCTGGTGGAGCGGTTCCAGGTCTCCGTGCAGGGCGGCGTGGAGCGGCCGCGAGTTCGCGGGCGCGCTCTTCACCCGGCACGCCATGCATCATGAAGTAGATCGGGCCCGTGTAGGCGTCCGGGTGAATCTCGCCGTTGTCGACCATGCGGATCATCGCCCCCCGGACGGCGTCGTTCACGATGTCCTCGACGACGTGCCCGGGCCCGGCGGTGAGCGTGTCCGCTTTCACCGTCCACCGCGGGCCCTCGGACTCGCTGGCGACGAACACAGTCTGATGCGCCATGGCCTGCCGGTATGCCTTATGGACCGAGCACCCTGCGCACTCGGTGGACTGCCAGCGGCGGCCTGGCGCGCACGCTGGCTGGCGGCCTTGCGCAGAGCGGCGAGGTGCTGTCCGGCGCGGCTGAGGTAGCCGATCTGTTCAGCGGTCAGATCAAGGGCCTTCAGGTCGGTGCGCAGGGCCACGACGACGACCGCCGGGCTGGCCGCCGTGGCCAGCTGCTCCTGGGCGAAGAGGAGCAGTTGCTCGGCTGGCGCAGTCGGCTGGTGCGCGGCCGTGCCGTACAGAGGCGTCCGGTGCGACGTGCGGTGCGCAGCCGGGCCGTGAGCACGCGAGCGGCGATGACGGCGCGGTCGTGGCACAGCGGCACGCGCGGGATGGCCGACTCCCCCGGCTCCAGCGGCAGGAAGGGCACGGCCGGGTCAGCGGCCGGCCTCCCGTCCCTGCCGAGGACGGCGGCCGGTATGCGGGAGCGCGGCGGGGCAGCGGGTGAGTGAAGGGGCTCGGAGATTCGGGTGAAGCAACCTCCGGGCCCCTTCCACGGCTGCGGCTAGTGTCCTGCGCCAGTAGTTGATCGTTAGTTGGTGTGTGACTTCTACTGCTGGTGCGTCAGTTCCTCGTCGTGGCCCGAAACTGGTGCCGTTG